>NZ_JBEYIX010000006.1:0-182137 GCF_040636055.1 Micromonospora sp. NPDC006766
CCACGCTGCGCCCTGGCCCCCCGCCCCCCCCGCGCGCCCCGCCCCCCCCCCCGGGCCCGCCCCTCCTTCCCTCCGGCCCAGGCGGGCTGGTCAGCCGGTCTGGCCGCGCACCCGCAACCAGACCACGCCGTCGGCGACGTTGGTGATCACCGCACGATCGCCGGTGTGGAGGTCGAGCATCTCCACCGCGTGCGGCGGGGGACCCTGGTAGTGCACCAGCACCGCCCCCTCGGTGAACGCCGCGACGAGCACCCGGAACCTGCCTCCGGTCGGGCCGGTCTCGTGGCCGTCGACCGCCCGGGTGGGCCGGACGTCTGTGCGATCCACGGGCAGCCGGAGCCGGGCCCGGACCGAGCCGTCGGTCAGATCGACGCGGACCAGGTCTCCCGGTAGTGCGAGCCTGTCCCGCCACCGCATCACCTGGAACAACACGGTGGTGCCGTCGGCGGTGAGCGCCGAGACATCCGACAGCTCCATGTCCGGCCCGAGCAGGTCGGATGTGTCGATCCGGACGGTATGGGTGGCGCCAGTGGCATCGATGATCCGCAAGTCGTACGGGTCGTCGTCCGCCCGCGCACTGGTGGGCCCGAACACCGCTGCGCCGTCCCTGGTGACTCCCGCCAGCCGTCGCTGCTCATCGGCTGGCAGCGTCACCGGCACCTCCCTCGCGTCCGCCGGCGACAGGAGCGCGGTGACGTCCTCGCCGCTGGCGTCGGCGAGGGCCGCCCAGCGGCTGTCCGCCGACCAGCCGACCACCCGCCGGGCTCCCGTCGGCACCGTCCGGACGTCCGTGAGGTCACGCAGGACGTACCGGCCCTCGGCGTCGGGGTAGGACAGCCAGCGCCCGTCCGGCGACAGAGTCGGCACCCGGGGTGCCGCCGGCGGCATCGTCTCCGGCCCGGGAAGCTCGTACTCCCGGCTGTCCTCGGTGACGAGCCGGGGGGCGCAGGGCAGGTTGCACCGCGCGTACAGGACCGAGCCGGCGCCAACGGCCCGGTCGGCGGGCAGCGGCGTGGCCTTCCCGTCGGCCTTGCCCACGGTGGCCGGCAGCCACGGCAGGGAAGCGGCCAGCGCGGGGCGATCGGCGGCGACGATCGGCACGTCGCCACCGGACGGCGCTGTCGTCGCGACGACCCCGACCACGGCCAGCACCCCCGCCAGGGCCGCCACCGGCGCAACCCGCACCATCCGCCGCCGTCGGCGGGCCGCGCGCAACACCTGCCCGCCGACGTCGTAGCACGGCACCTCGGCGGCCGTCGTGTGGAGCAGCTCCTGCAGATCGTTCACGCCACAGCCTCCAGTTCGGCGAGTTCGGGCGCGATGGCCCGCAGGCGGGCCAACGCGTGGTGGGTCTGACTCTTGACGGTGCCGACCGAGCAGCCGAGCAGGTCAGCGGTCTCCTGCACCGAACGGTCCTCGTAGAAGCGCAGCACCAGCAGCGCCCGCTGGCGGTCGGTCAGCCGGCCCAACGCCTCCCACAGCACCACTCGGCCGACGGCGTGGGCGGCGTCATCCGGCCGGGTCCGCTCCGGCACACCCCCGACCGGGTCGATCCTCAGCCGGCGCCACCGACGCCACCGACTGGTGGCCTCGTTGACCATCACCCGACGGACGTAGGCCACCGGATCGTCGTAGCCGGAGACCCGGCGCCAGCGCACCGCGGTCTTTGTCAACGCGGACTGCACCAAGTCCTGGGCGTCAGCGTGGTTGCCGGCCAGCAGATAGGCCAGCCGCGACAGCGTCGCCGTGTTGCTCGCGACGAACTCCGACAAGCCTTCGAAGGCATCCATCAGCGCCTCCTTTCGGACCTACACACGATCCACGACCCCATCCGGTTGGTGGGGCGCGCCCGCTTTCTGCCGGACCTGGCCCGCCGGACCGGGGCCGCTGGCCGTAGGCTCTGGTTCCGTGACCGGTCTCCTCGGCCCGGCGGAGATCCGGGAACTCGCCGCGCGTCTCGGCGTGACGCCGACCAAGAAGCTCGGCCAGAACTTCGTGCACGACCCGAACACGGTCCGCCGGATCGTCACCGCCGCCGGCCTCACCCCGGACGACGTGGCGCTGGAGGTCGGCCCCGGGCTCGGCTCGCTCACCCTGGCCCTGCTGCCGGTCGCCGCGCACGTGCACGCCGTGGAACTCGACCCGAAGCTGGCCGCCGCGCTGCCGGAGACCGCCGCCCGGTTCGCCGGCCCGAACGCCGACCGGCTCACCGTGCACCCGGCCGACGCGCTGCGGGTCACCGCCGCCGACCTGGCCAACCCCGCCCCCACCGCGCTGGTGGCGAACCTTCCCTACAACGTGGCCGTGCCGGTGGTGCTGCACCTCCTCGCCGAGCTACCCACCCTGCGCCACGGCCTGGTGATGGTGCAGAAGGAGGTCGCCGACCGGCTCGTCGCCGGTCCCGGCTCGAAGGTGTACGGCATCCCCTCGGTCAAGCTCGCCTGGTACGCCCGGGCCCGGGCCGCCGGTAAGGTGCCGCCGAACGTGTTCTGGCCGGTGCCGAACGTCGACTCGGGGCTGGTCGCGTTCACCCGCTGCGAGCCGCCCCGCGCCGACGTGCCGCGGCAGGCCGTCTTCGCGGTGATCGACGCGGCGTTCGCGCAGCGCCGCAAGACCCTCCGTGCGGCCCTGGCCGGCTGGGCCGGCGGTGCCGATCGGGCTGCGGCGGCGCTCACCGCCGCCGGCGTCGATCCGGGCGCTCGCGGTGAGTCGCTGACCGTTGAGCAGTTCGCCGCCGTCGCCGCGTCGGCCCCGACCGCGCCCGCCGCCGCCCGATAGGCTGGGCGCCGTGCCCGCCGAGGAGGTGTACGAGTGACCGCGCAGCCGATCGACCCCGCCGCGTACGGCATGTGGACTCCCGACCCGGTCCGCCAGCGCCTGGCCAACTACACCATCGAGGACGTGCTGGCCCTGCCCGACGACGCGCCCCGCGTCGAGCTGCGCGACGGAGTCCTGGTTGTGATTCCTTCCCCCACCTACGGTCACCAGACGATCAGCAACCTGCTGTGGATGTGGTTCCGGCGCAACGCGCCGCTCGACCTGTCGACGGTGACCGCGGTCGGCGTGGTGATCAGTCACCGCAACACGCTCGAACCCGACGTTCTGTTGCTCAGGCGCCCCGTGGTGGCCGAGAGCCACTACTTCGACGCGGCGCAGGTGGTGCTTGCCGTGGAGGTGGTGTCCCCCGGTACTCGGCGGCGGGACCGGCTGGAGAAGCCGGCGGACTACGCCGACGCCGGCATCCCGCACTACTGGCGCATCGAGCAGAATCCGCTGCACGTGTACGCGTACGACCTGGTCGACGGCCGCTACGAGCTGGCCGCCGACGCCGCCGAGGAGCTGATCGTGGAAAAGCCGTTCGACATCCGGCTGCGGGTCCGGGACATCGCCCCGTGACCGAGGCCTGGCGACCGGAGGACGAGGACGAGCAGCGGCGCGGGGCCAGCGGACCGGTCAAGGTCCGGGTGCCCGCCAAGGTCAACCTGCACCTCGGGGTGGGGCCGCTGCGCCGCGACGGCTACCACGAGCTCAACACCATCTACCACGCGATCTCCATCTACGACGAGCTGACCGCCCGCCGCGGCGACACCCTCACCCTCACCATGGAGGGTGAGGGCACCGGCGCGCTGGCCCTCGACGACACCAACCTGGTGATCCGGGCCGCCCGCGCCCTCGCCGGGTACGCCGGAGTCCTGCCCCACGCCCGCCTGCACCTGCGCAAGCAGATCCCCCTGGCGGGCGGGCTGGCCGGCGGCAGCGCCGACGCCGCCGCCGCGCTGGTCGCCTGCGACGCGCTCTGGGGCGCCGGCCTGTCCCGCGACGAACTGGCCGGCATCGCCGCCGGCCTCGGCTCCGACGTGCCGTTCCTGATCCACGGCGGCACCGCACTGGGCACCGGCCGAGGCGAGGCGGTCAGCCCGGTGCTGGCCCGCCCCAACTCCTGGCACTGGGTGGTGGCGATGGCCGACGGTGGCCTCTCCACCCCAGCCGCCTACCGGGAGCTGGACCGGCTGCGCGATGCCGGCACGGCCGGCGTGCCGCTCGGCAGCACCGACGGGCTACTCGCCGCGCTGCGCCAGCGCGACCCGAGGGTGCTCGCCGCCGCCCTCGGCAACGACCTGCAGGACGCCGCGCTGGCCATGCGCCCGTCACTGGCCGACACCCTCAAGGCGGGAGAGGCGGCCGGCGCGCTTGCCGGCCTCGTCTCCGGCTCCGGCCCGACCTGCGTCTTCCTCGCCACCGACGAGGCGGACGCCGGGCGGATCGCCGCCGAGCTGGCGGCCGCCGGGGTGTGCCGGGAGGCCCGCGTCGCCCACGGCCCGGTCCCCGGAGCCCGCATCGTCTGAGCGGGTCGTGCCGCCGCCGGCACCCCCGTGGAACAACCGGACAACGCGTGCCGTTGAGCCTCACCGGGGCCGACGTCCGTCGGGCGGACCCGCGTACCCTGAGCGCCAGGCGTCCCCAGGTGCCCACCGGCACCCCGGGACGCCCTAATCATGAGAGGTGGGGGAGTGGCCAACATCGTCAACCTGGACCGGGTGTCCAAGGGGTACGGCGCCGCCGGGCCGCTGCTCACCGACGTCTCGCTCGGCCTCGACGACGCCGACCGGGTCGGCGTCGTCGGCCTCAACGGCGCCGGCAAGTCCACCCTGCTGCGGCTGCTCACCCGCATCGAGGAACCCGACGACGGCCGCGTCACCCACCGCCGCGACCTGCGCGTGTCCTGGCTGCCGCAGACCCTGAGTCTCGCCCCCGACGCCACCGTCCGCGACGTCGTCCTCGGCACCGCCTGGCTCGGCGAGAGCATGGGCGCCGAGCACGAGTGGGCCGGCGACGCCGGCGTCCGCGCCATCCTCGACGGCCTCGGCATGCCCCACCTCGGCCTCGACGCGCCCGTCGGCCCGATGTCCGGCGGCGAGCGCCGCCGCGTCGCCCTCGCCGCGCTGCTGGTCCGCGACGCCGACCTGCTCATCCTCGACGAGCCCACCAACCACCTCGATGTCGGCGGCGTCGACTGGCTGGCCCGGCACCTGGTCACCCGCAAGGGCGCGCTCGTCGTGGTCACCCACGACCGGTGGTTCCTCGACGCGGTCTGCACCACCACCTGGGAGGTCGCCGACCAGACCGTCCGGGCGTACGAGGGCGGCTACGCCGCCTGGACCCTCGCCCGCGTCGAGCGGGAGCGGATCGCCGCCGCCACCGAGGCCCGCCGGCAGAACCTGCTCCGCAAGGAGATCGCCTGGCTGCGCCGGGGCCCGCCCGCGCGTACCTCCAAGCCGAAGTTCCGCATCGACGCGGCCAACGCGCTCATCGCCGACGTTCCGCCGCCGCGCGACACCATGTCGCTGCAACGGCTCGCCACCGCCCGGCTCGGCAAGCAGGTGTACGACCTGGACCAGGTCACCCTGCACGCCGGCCCGAAGGAGATCCTGCACGACGTCACCTGGCAGGTCGGGCCCGGCGACCGGGTCGCCATCCTCGGCCGCAACGGCGCCGGCAAGACCACCCTGCTGCGGATGCTCGCCGGGATCACCCGCCCCGACGGCGGGCAGCTGGCCACCGGGCAGACCGTGCGACCGGCATTCCTCTCCCAGGAACTCGCCGAACTTCCCGGTCACCTGCGCGTCCTGGAGGCCGTCGAGGAGGTGGCCCGGCGGGTCCAGTTCGGCGACCGGGAGATCAGCGCCGCTCAGCTCGCCGAGATCTTCGGCTTCGACGACCGGCGGCTCTGGACCCCGGTCAGCGACCTCTCCGGCGGCGAACGCCGCCGGCTGCAGCTGCTCCGGCTGCTCGCCGGCGAGCCCAACGTGCTCCTCTTCGACGAGCCCACCAACGACCTGGACACCGACACCCTCGCCGCGCTCGAGGACCTGCTCGACTCGTGGCCCGGCACCATCGTCGTGGCCAGCCACGACCGGTACCTGATCGAACGGGTCACCGACGTGGCGTACGGGATGTTCGGCGACGGGCGGCTGGTGCACCTGCCCGGCGGGGTCGACGAGTACCTGGCCCGCGCCGCCGCCGGCCACGGCCCGGCGCCCGCCGACCTCACCCCGGCCGCGACCGGGCCGGCCCGCGAGGGAATGTCCGCCGCCGAGGTACGCACCGCGAAGAAGGAACTCGGCAAGTTGGAACGGCAGGTCGCCAAGCTAGAACAGAAGGAGGCGGACCTGCTCGACCGGCTCGCCGCGCACGCCACCGACTACGCCAGAGTTGCCGAGTTGGACGCTCAGCTGAAGGAGGTGCGGGCCGAGCGGGAACGCACCGAAGAGGCCTGGCTGGCCCTCGCCGAGGAACTGCCGGCCGGCTGACGCCGACCCCCCGGGTGGGGGGTGTGCGGCGTCACAACCCGTCGTACGGGACAATCGCTGGCGACCCCTTTTCCGTTCGGTCTTGGAGACGCAGAGATGGCCCACACCCCCGTCAACCACCCCGCGCGGCCGGTCTACCGGGCGATCGGCGGGCTCGTTGGTCTGTACTTCGTCGTCTTCGGCGTGATCGGCATGATCACGACCGCCGGCAACGGGGCATTCGCCCAGGACCAGGCCCTCAAGGTCCTCGGCCAGGGCGCCAACCTCGGATTCTCGTTGCTCGCGATCGTGCTCGGGGCCGCGATCCTCGCCGGCGTCGCGATCGGCCGCAACCTCGACGTCGCCATCAACCAGTGGCTCTCGTACGCGCTGATGCTCCTCGGCCTGGCCCAGCTGGCCTTCCTGCACACCGACGCCAACATCTTCAACTTCTCGATCATGACCGTGATCGTGGTGCTGACCCTCGCCATGGTGCTCCTGATGGCCGGGATGTACAGCAAGGTCGGCACCGAGGAGGAGAAGGAAGCCTGGCAGAAGGCCCGGCTCGTGCTCTGACCTCCGTTCCACCCCGAAGGCCCGGCTCCTGCCGGGCCTTCGGCGTTTCCGAAGACGGACACCGCCGCCGCGGGTGACAATCTCCACCAAATGCTCACATCGGCTGGAGGGTCCCATGGCGCATATCCCGGTGAACCACCCCGCACGGCCGTTCTACCGGGTCCTCGCCGGCCTCATCGGGGTCTACATCCTGGCGTTCGGTGTCTACGGGGTCGTCCTCACCTGGAACAAGGGCCTCTTCGGCCGGGGCAGTGACTGGTCACTCGGCCTCCGGACCAACCTGGCCTTCAGCATCGTCTCCGTCATCTTCGGCGCGTTCCTGCTGATCGGAGCGTCCCGCCGCAGCAACCTCGGCCACTACATGAACCTGACCGCCGGGGCAGTCTTCCTGTTCACCGGCCTGCTCATGATGGCCCTGCTCCAGACGGCGAACTTCCTCAACTTCTCGATGTCCACCGTCATCGTGTCGCTGCTGTTCGGGCTGGTCCTGCTCGGCACCGGCCTGTACGACAAGGTCGGCCCTCCCGAGCACGCCGCAGCGGAACGCGAACGCAGCCGCCATCCGGTCGCCGAGCGCCATCGGTGACTGCCGGCCGCTCAGCCCGACCCCGCTGGCCTCAGCCCGGCTTACGCGACGTGATCAGGCCCGGCCTCGCCTCCAGGTGCGACAGGCCGTTCCAGGCCAGGTTCACCAGGTGCGCCGCCACCGTCTCCTTTCGCGGCCGGCGCACCTCCAGCCACCAGCGCCCGGTCAACGCCACCATGCCCACCAGCGCCTGCGAGTACAACTCGGCCAGCTTCGGGTCGTAACCGCGGCTGGAGAACTCCGCGCCCAGGATGTGCTCCACCTGGTGCGCCACGTCGTTCATCACGCTGCTGAAGTTGCCCGCCGCCGACATCAGCGGCGACTCCCGAACCAGCACCCGGAACCCGCTGGTCTCCTCCTCGATGTACGTCAGCAGCGTCAACGCGGCCTGCTCCAGCAGCTCCCGTGGGTGGCCTGCGGTCAGGGCGGTGGTGATCCGGTCCAGCAGCGACCGGACCTCCCGGTCCACCACCACCGCGTACAGCCCCTCCTTGCCGCCGAAGTGCTCGTACACCACCGGCTTGGAAACCTTGGCCCGGGCGGCCACCTCCTCGATCGAGGTGGCGTCGAACCCGCGCTCGGCGAAGGTCTGCCGGGCGACCGAGATCAGCTGCTCGCGGCGCTGCGCTGCGGACATCCGTACCCGGGAAGAGGGCTTCGCCGCCGGGCCGACCCGCTCGACGGCCCGGCGGCGCTGATGCTCGGTCACCCGGCCATCCTGCCAGCCCGCGCCGTTCTCGGCCGACAGGTCACCGCCGGCCGGTCACCGCTTTGGCTCGGTCGCGCCGGTCCGCTCCGATGCCGTCAGCTTCGCGGTGAGGCGCTCCGGTTTCGGCCACCGGACCGCCCACGCCGCGCCGGTCTTCTCCAGCAGCCAGATCACCCGCGCCGACGGGTCGAGCTGGCCGCGCAGCACCCCGTGCCGTGCGCTGGTCGGCTCGGCGTGGTGCAGGTTGTGCCAGCTCTCCCCGAACGACAGCAGCGCCAGCGGCCAGAAGTTCGCGGCCCGATCCCCCTGGCGCATCGCGAACGGGCGCTCCCCGTAGACGTGGCAGACCGAGTTGATCGCCCAGGTGACGTGGTGCAGCAGCGCCACCCGGACCAGGCCGCCCCAGAAGAACGCGGTCAGCGCGCCCTGCCACGACCAGGTGAACAGGCCGCCCATCACCGCCGGCCCGGCCATCGAGATCGCCACCAGCGGCGGGAAGAGCCGGTCAACCCGGCGGGTGGCCGGATCGGCGAGCAGGTCCGGGGCGAACCGCTCGCGGTTGGACAGTTCCCGGTTGAACAGCCAGCCGATGTGCGCGTGGAACAGCCCACGGGTGAGCCCGCGAACGCTCTCCCCGAACCGCCACGGCGAGTGCGGGTCACCCTCCAGGTCGGAGAAGGCGTGGTGCCGGCGGTGGTCGGCCACCCACTGGATGACCTCTCCCTGCACCGCGAACGAACCCGCCACGGCGAGCGCGGTCCGCAGCCACGGCTTCGCCTTGAACGAGCCGTGGGTGAAGTACCGGTGGTAGCCGACCGTGACGCCGAAGCCGGAGAGCAGGTACCAGAAGGTGGCCACGATGAGGTCGCGCCAGCCCAGCCAGCCGCCCCAGGCCACCGGGACGGCGGCGAGCAGGGCGACGAACGGGATGACCACGAAGGCCCACAGGGCGATCAGGATGCCCCGGGACTGGTGGCCCTCGGTCAGCGGCTTGGGCCCGGTGTCCGGGCCGGTCAGGGCGGTCGACATGGCACCTCCCGGAAAAATGGGTTACGCCTACGTCACCGTAACCAGCGACCGGCCGGGCCGTATCGGACAGTTGCCATCGCGAATGGCCGAGAGGGCTTTGTCGTACGCGTGCCATCAGTGGTTCCCTGTGGGTGGTGGGATCCGTGGCTGGACCGTTACCGAGTTCCTGAGCTCGTCGGAATCGTTGTCCGGATCAAGAGTTCAAGGGAGCCACTAACGGTGGCAGGCGTGGTGAGCATGGCGAGATGATGATCCAACTGTTCGATCACCGGCATGCCAGCCTGCCGTGCCGCCTGCGCATCCTGCTGGTAGCCCTCGCTCAGCAGCAGGTACCCAGCCCGGCCTTGCCAGTCGTCAAGCGACGTCGGCTCGGTGAAGTAGGTGAAAGGCAGCCGTGGGAGTTCCTGGATGAACTCAGCCCGTAGCTGCGGGTCGGGCAGGACCTCAGCGAGGCCCTCGGGCGGGAACCACTCGTGCCAGGGCGGGAGTTCACCGTTGCTGACGAGGCTGCGAAGGTGGTCGACCAGCGGTTGCGGCGCGTTCGCTATCCAGCTTTCCCCTGGATAGGGCAGGAGGGAGTCCACGTAGAGCAACGCGGACACCTGGTGGGAGACGGTCCGGGCTATGCGAGGCAGCAGGGGACCGGCGCCGCTGTGCCCGACGAGGACGACGGAAGCGTCAGCGTCGAGGCAGGTCAAGCTGGCGGCAACCGTTTCCGCGACAGCTTGGTGGTGGGAACGTGCGCCGGTGACCGCAATGGTCAGGTCTGGTGCCACGACGTCGAACCCGGCCCCTGCCAGATGCGCCGCGACGCTACGCCAGGTAACTGGTCCGACGAGCGGACTGTGCAGGAAGACGAGAGCGACCTGGGTCACCGGTCGATCGTGCCACCTCATTACCCGCGATCGGGCGTACGCGCTGCTGCGTGGCGTTCCGCCGCCCGAGTGGAGCCGCCGCCCGAACGCCAAGGATGCGCTGCGGGCCGAGGCGGTGCGGCTGCGCGCCGACGGGCGATCGGTCAACGAGATCGCGGAGCAGCTCGGTGTGGCGAAGTCGACCTCGTACCAGTGGGTGAAGCACCTGCCGCTGAATCCGGACGACGCGGCGGCGGAGCGCCGGCGGGCTCACTCGAAGCTCATGACCGACGCGCGGTGGTCGGCGCATCGGGAGGCGCGGGACACGGCGCAGGCGGCCGAGCAGGCGCGCGGAGCGGCGGTCGTCGGTGCGCTGGATCAGCGCGACCGGCTGCTCCTTGGTGCGGTGCTCTACTGGTGCGAGGGGGCGAAGTCCAAGCCGTGGCGACCGCAGGACCGGCTGGTATTCGTCAACACCGACCCCGGGTTGCTCGCGTTGTATCTGGATTTCCTTGCCGAGTGTGGGATCGGGCGGGACGTGCCGGGCTACCGAGTGCTGATCCACGAGTCGGCCGATGCCGACGCGGCGGTCCGCTGGTGGGCGGAGCGGCTGAGGCTTCCGATTGAGCGGTTCGGGCGCTCGAGCCTCAAGCGGCACAACCCGACGACGGTCCGCCGGAACACCGGCGACGACTATCACGGCTGTCTGGTGATCACCGTGCCGCGTAGCCGCGCGCTCTATTGGCGGATCGAGGGTATGATCGCCGAGCTGTTCCGAACCGCGGACGACAAACGGGCCTGAATCGATAGGTCGCAGGTCGTGCTGCGGCGATGGGGTGTGGGGTAACGGCAACCCGCAGACCTTTGGAGTCTTGAGCTCCTGGTTCGAATCCAGGCACCCCAGCTCAGCCGTGCCTAGTGCACATGACGGCGGCATTTGTGCCGCCAGATGCGAATTGCCGCGAGCCGCGTGGTTAGCATGGCCGCGAGAGTGTCGTCGTCCCGACGGGAGCCACGTCGTGCCCCAGAACCGCCTCCGCACCGTCGTCGTGCTTGCCGCCGGTGAGGGCAAGCGGATGAAATCGTCCCTGCCCAAGGTGCTGCATCCGCTGCTCGGTCGTACCCTCCTCGGGCATGTGCTGGCCGCGGCGGCGCCGCTGGCCGCGGACCGCACGGTGGTCGTGGTCGGCCACGGCGCCGACCAGGTCCGGGCGCACCTGAGCGAGATCGCCTCGGAGGCCGCCCCGGTGCTCCAGGAACGGCAGCTCGGCACCGGGCACGCGGTCCGGATCGCGCTGGACGCGGTGCCGGACGTCCTCGGCACGGTGGTGGTGCTCAACGGAGATGTGCCGCTGCTGCGGCCGGAGACCGTGGCGGCGCTGGTCGAGGCGCACGAGGGCGCGGGCGCCGCGGCGACCGTCCTCGCCGCCCAGGTGCCCGACCCGACCGGCCTGGGCCGAATCGTGCGCGATGCCGAGGGCCGGCTGGAGCAGATCGTCGAGGAGCGCGACGCCACCCCGGAGCAGCGCGCGCTGCGGGAGATCAACGCGGGCATCTACGCGTTCGATGTGGCGCGGTTGCGGGACGCGTTGGGCAAGCTCTCCACCGACAACGACCAGGGCGAGGAGTATCTGACCGACGTCTTCGGCCTGCTGCGG
Organism: Micromonospora sp. NPDC006766; assembly: GCF_040636055.1. Taxonomy (NCBI): domain Bacteria; kingdom Bacillati; phylum Actinomycetota; class Actinomycetes; order Micromonosporales; family Micromonosporaceae; genus Micromonospora; species Micromonospora sp. NPDC006766. Next base: position 11,703 of record NZ_JBEYIX010000006.1, read on the forward strand.
GACGCCGGTGAGCCGGTGGCGGTGCACTGCGCTCCCGACCACGTGGAGACGCTGGGCTGCAACGACCGGGTCGAGCTGGCCGGGCTGCGTCGGCTGCTGCGGGACCGGGTGAACGAGGGCTGGATGCGGACCGGGGTGAGCATTCTCGACCCGCACACGACCTGGATCGACGTGACGGTGACCGTCGAGCGGGACGCGGTGATCGACCAGAACACCCAGCTCCAGGGCGCGACGGTGGTCGGCGAGGGTGCGTTGGTCGGCCCGGACACCACGTTGATCGACACCACGATCGGTGCGGGTGCCCGCGTGCTCCGCAGCCACGCCGTGGGCGCCCAGGTTGGTGCGCAGGCCAGTGTCGGTCCGTTCGCCTACCTGCGGCCGGCCGCTCGGCTTGCCGAGAAGGCCAAGGTGGGCACGTTCGTCGAGGTGAAGAACTCCGAGGTGGGGGCGGGTGCCAAGGTGCCGCACCTGTCGTACGTGGGTGACGCGACGATCGGGGCGAAGGCGAACATCGGCGCGGCGACGATCTTCGTGAACTACGACGGCGTGAACAAGCACCACACCACGGTTGGGGAGGGCGCCTTCATCGGCTGCGATACGAGCCTGATCGCGCCGGTCGAGGTGGGTGCCGGGGCGTACGTGGCGGCGGGCAGCGCGATCAGTCAGGACGTGCCGCCGGGGGCGCTGGGGGTGACCCGGGCGCCGCAGCGCAGCATCGACGGCTGGGTGGCCCGCAAGCGGCCCGGCACGGTCTCGGCCGAGGCTTCGGAGCGCGCCCAGCGGGCCGGTGAGGATGCGTCGGGTGGGGCCGGAGCCGCAAGGGAAGGTGACTGACTCCACGAGGGTGTCGAGTCGGTGAGCCGGCCGGTGAACCCGGGGGATACTGCAACCGAACAGCCCCCGGCCGACGCCGCCGGGAACCGCCGACAAACGGGAGCAGACGGGCCCATGGGCAGCATCGTCGCCGAAAACCGCAAGAGCCTGATGCTTTTTTCCGGACGTGCCTTTCCGGAGTTGGCCGAGGAGATCGGTGAGGTGCTCGGCGTGGCGCCGACGCCGGCCGACGCGTACGAGTTCGCCAACGGCGAGATCTTCGTCCGGTACAAGGACTCGGTGCGCGGTTCGGACGCCTTCGTGGTGCAGTCCGTGACGCACGGGGTCAACACCTGGGTCATGGAGACCCTGATCATGGTGGACGCGCTGAAGCGCGGCTCGGCGAAGCGGATCACCGTGGTCCTCCCGTTCTACCCGTACGCGCGGCAGGACAAGAAGCACCGGGGCCGGGAGCCGATCTCGGCGCGGCTGGTGGCCGATCTGCTGAAGACCGCGGGGGCGAACCGGATCCTGACGGTGGATCTGCACACCGCGCAGATCCAGGGCTTCTTCGACGGCCCGGTGGATCACCTCTTCGCGATGGACGTGCTGGCCGAGTACGTGGAGCACAAGTACGCGGGCCGGCCGATGACGGTGGTGGCGCCGGATTCGGGCCGGGTGCGGGTGGCGGAGCGCTGGACGGACCGGCTGGGCGGCTGCCCGCTCGCCTTCATCCACAAGACGCGGGACCCGTTGAAGCCGAACCAGGTGGTGGCGAACCGGGTGGTCGGTGAGGTCGAGGGTCGGGTCTGCCTGATCGTCGACGACATGATCGACACTGGTGGCACGATCGCCAAGGCCGCCGACATCCTGAAGAGTTCCGGTGCGGCGGAGATCGTGGTGGCGTCCACCCACGCGTTGCTGTCGGACCCGGCGACCGAGCGGCTGAAGAACAGCCCGATCAGCGAGGTCGTGGTGACCAACACGCTGCCGCTGCCGCCGGAGAAGCAGCTTGACAAGCTCACCGTCCTGTCGATCGCGCCGCTGCTGGCCCGGGCGATCCGGGAGGTCTTCGACGACGGTTCGGTGACGACGCTGTTCGGTGGTTTGAGCTGAGGTGCCGCTTTCCCACCGGCTGTCCTGGAAGGGCAGCCGGTGGTCGGCGGGTCGGCCCGGACGGTGATATGGGGACTGCCGGCGGGCCCGGAAATCGTTCGGGTAGACTAGTGCGGTTGCCACGGCGAGGGTGCCCTGCGGGCCGCTGAAGAAGCGCCGCACGGAGGTGCCGTCATCGACGCGGTGCTCCGGGCAGTCGATCATGACGCATGAGCCCCCAGCGAGCCCCTCGCCCAGCACCGCCAGACGACAAGCCGCCAGCAGCGAAGCATCAGGAGTTTCCCCGTGTCCGAGGTAAAGATCAGCGCCGAGCCCCGTACCGAGTTCGGCAAGGGTGGTGCCCGTCGTACCCGCCGGGCCGGCAAGGTGCCCGCCGTGCTGTACGGCCACGGCGAGAAGCCCAAGCACATCGCGCTTCCGGCGCGTGAGTTCGCCGCCGCGATCCGTAAGGGCGGGGCGAACCAGCTCTTCGCGATCGAGGTCAGTGACGGCACCCAGGTGCTGGCGCTGCCGAAGGCGATCCAGCGTGACCCGATCCGGGACACCTTCGAGCACGTCGACCTGCTGCTGGTCCGCCGTGGCGAGAAGGTCACCGTCGAGGTTCCGGTGGAGCTGACCGGTGAGGCCGCGAAGGACACCCTGATCGTGCACGACCACGACACCCTTTCGGTGACCGCCGACGCCACCAAGGTGCCGGACCACCTGGAGGCCTCGATCGAGGGCGCCGAGCCGGGCGTCCAGGTCACCGCCGCTGACGTCGAGCTGCCGGCCGGTGTCGAGCTGGTCGCCGACCCGGAGCTGCCGGTCGCCACGGTGACCGCCGCGCCGACCGCCGAGCAGCTCGAGGCCACCCTCCCCGAGGTCGAGGTGGCCACCGAGGAGGCCGAGGCCGAGGTCGGCGAGGAGACCGCCGAGGCCCCCGAGGGCGCGCCGTCCGCCGAGGGCGAGGAGGCTGCGGCCGAGGAGAAGACCGAGGCCTGATCGGCTTGCTGGCTGTGCGACAGGCGTCCCCGGTTCCCGGGGGCGCCTGTCGGCGTGTCGGGGAGGTCGCCGGGTGGCGGTGCGCGTGACGGAAGGGGCGTGGCGTGACGGACGAGGCGGGGCCGTGGCTGGTGGTCGGCTTGGGCAACCCCGGCCGGGAGTACGCGGGTAATCGGCACAACGTCGGCTTCATGGTGGCCGACCTGCTGGCCGGCCGGTTGGGGGCCAGATTCGGGCGGCACCGGCGCGTGGTGGCGGAGGGCGCCGAGGGGCGGCTCGGGTTCGGCGGTCCGAAGTTGGTGCTGGTGAAGCCGCTGACGTACATGAACCTCTCTGGCGGCCCGGTGGCCGGGCTGGCGCAGTTTCACAAGATCCCGCCGGGGCGGGTGATCGCCGTGCACGACGAGTTGGACATCCCGTACGGGCAGGTGCGGGTGAAGTGCGGCGGTGGCGAGGGCGGCCACAACGGCCTGCGCTCGATGTCGAAGTCGCTGGGCACGAAGGACTACGTGCGGGTGCGGTTTGGCATCGGCCGGCCGCCGGGCCGGCAGGATCCGGCGGATTTCGTGTTGTCGGACTTCTCCTCGGTGGAGCGTAAGGAGTTGGAGTTCCTGGTCGACCGGGCGGCGGACGTGGTGGAGTCGGTGGTCACCCGTGGGGTGGAGCCGACGCAGAACCTTTACCACGGCGGGTGAGTTCCGGGCGGGGTGTGCCTGGTGTGGCTGGCCCGGGCCGGTAGTCTGCGCCTTTCTGGCGTGGCGGTGCCGGCGACGGCGGGCGAGGGGAGCGGAGACCCATGGGCAGTCCTCCGATGATCGACGGCGCGTTCGCGCGGTGGCTGGCGGCCCGGGCCGGGCAGGCGCTGATGAGCCTGCGCACGGAGTTGGGCTTCGGGGATCCCGGCGCGTTGCGGTCGGCCGGGGACAAGGTCTCGCACGACCTGATTCGCACCGAGCTGGCGAGGTGGCGGCCCGCGGACGCGGTGCTGTCGGAGGAGGACGAGGGCTCCCGGCTGGCCTGGACGGCCGAGGTGAGCCCCGAGCCGGTGTCCCGGCTGACCGCCGACCGGGTGTGGATCATCGACCCGCTGGACGGCACCCGGGAGTACGCCGAGGAGGGCCGGTCGGACTGGGCGGTGCACGTGGCGCTCTGGGCGCGGAACGCGCCGACGCCGCACGGCTTGGTCGCGGGCGCGGTGGGGCTGCCGGCGCAGCATCGGGTGCTGGGCACGGACTATCCGCCGGCCTACCCGCCGCTGGTTGTGGAGGCGGCGGGCGCGGGTGGTGGGCGGGCCATCCGGTTGGCGGCCAGTCGTAGCCGTCCGCCGGTCTTCCTGACCGATCTGGCGGAGGACGTGGGCGCTCATCTGGTGCCGATGGGCTCGGCGGGCGCGAAGATTGCCGCTGTGGTCACCGGCGAGGTCGACGCGTACATTCACGCTGGCGGTCAGTACGAGTGGGATTCGGCTGCTCCGGTCGCGGTGGCGACGGCTACCGGGTTGCACGCTTCCCGGATTGATGGTTCTGCGCTGAAATATAACGATGCCGACCCTCGCCTGCCGGACCTGCTGGTCTGCCGGAAGGATCTCGCCGATCGGTTGCTTGCGGCGCTGCAGCGCCATTGCGGGTAACCTGAGGTTCTTCTTGACGAGTCCGACCGGAAAGGTCTGGAATCCCTGATGTGCGGATCCGAGCGAATCGAGTTCGTGTCATGACGTCTCCCGCCGCGTACCAGGTCTCCCACCTCGACGCGCTGGAGGCGGAGAGCATCTTCGTGATGCGCGAGGTGGTCGCCGAGATGGAGCGCCCGGTGCTGCTCTTCTCTGGCGGCAAGGACTCGATCGTGATGCTCCGGTTGGCCCAGAAGGCGTTCGCCCCGGCCAACATCCCGTTCCCGGTGATGCACGTGGACACCGGGCACAACTTCCCCGAGGTCCTGGAATATCGGGATCGGCGCGTCGCCGAGCTGGGCCTGCAGCTCATCGTGGCCAGCGTGCCGGAGGCCCTGACCAAGGGCCTCGTCCGCGAGTCGGCGGACGGGATGCGCAATCGGATCCAGACGCCGGTGCTGCTCGACGCGGTGGAGAAGCACCGCTTCGACGCGCTCTTCGGTGGCGCGCGCCGGGACGAGGAGAAGGCCCGGGCCAAGGAGCGGGTGTTCAGCTTCCGGGACGAGTTCGGGCAGTGGGACCCGAAGAACCAGCGCCCGGAGCTGTGGGCGCTCTACAACGGCCGGCACCACCCCGGCGAGTCGATCCGGGTCTTCCCGCTCTCCAACTGGACCGAGCTGGACGTCTGGCACTACATCGCCCGGGAGCGGATCCCGTTGCCGTCGATCTACTACGCGCACGAGCGCGAGGTGATCGAGCGCGACGGCATGCTGTACGCGGTAAACGAGTTCTTCCGGGCGCGCGCCGGTGAGCAGCCGTTCAAGGCCCAGGTGCGGTACCGGACCGTGGGCGACGCCTCCTGCACCGCGGCGGTCCGCTCCGAGGCCGACACGGTGGAGAAGGTGATCGAGGAGGTGGCCGCCACTCGGATCACCGAGCGGGGCGCGACCCGCGGCGACGACCGGGTCAGCGAGGCCGCCATGGAGGACCGCAAGCGGGAGGGCTACTTCTGATGAGCGTCGACACCACGGCCCCGGCCGCTGATTCCCTGCTGCCCGAGGGGCGGCAGATGGACCTGCTGCGGTTCGCCACCGCCGGCAGCGTCGACGACGGCAAGTCGACCCTGATCGGCCGACTGCTGTATGACACGAAGTCGCTCTTCACCGATCAGCTCGCCGCGGTGGAGGCGGTCAGCGCGGCCCGGGGCGACGAATACACCAACCTGGCGCTGCTCACCGACGGCCTGCGCGCCGAGCGGGAGCAGGGCATCACCATCGACGTGGCGTACCGGTACTTCGCCACGCCGCGGCGGAAGTTCATCATCGCCGACACCCCCGGGCACCTCCAATACACCCGGAACATGGTCACCGGCGCGTCGACCGCCGATCTGGCGCTGATCCTGGTGGACGCGCGCAAGGGGCTGGTGGAGCAATCCCGGCGGCACGCGTTCCTCTGCTCGCTGCTGCGGGTGCCGCACCTGGTTCTCTGTGTCAACAAGATGGACCTGGTCGACTGGTCGCAGGAGGTGTTCGAGCGGATCGCCGACGAGTTCACCGCGTTCGCCGCGAAGCTCGACGTGCCGGACCTGACCGTGGTGCCGATCTCCGCGCTTCAGGGCGACAACATTGTCGCCCGCTCGGAGCGCATGCCCTGGTACGACGGCCCGTCGCTGCTGCACCACTTGGAGCGGGTGCACATTGCCTCCGACCGCAACCTGGTCGACGTGCGCTTCCCGGTGCAGTATGTGATCCGGCCGCAGTCCACCACCGTCACCGACTACCGCGGCTACGCCGGCCAGGTGGCCTCGGGCGTGCTTAAGCCGGGTGACGAGGTGATGGTGCTGCCGTCGGGCTTCACCAGCCGGATCGCGTCGGTGGAAACGGCCGACGGCCCGGTGAGCGAGGCGTTCCCGCCGATGTCGGTGACGGTCCGGCTGACCGACGAGATCGACATCTCGCGCGGTGATCTGATCTGCCGGCCGAACAACGCCCCGGCGGTCGCGCAGGACATCGAGGCGATGGTCTGTTGGCTGGACGAGACCCGCCCGTTGCAGCTCGGCGGCAAGTACGCCATCAAGCACACCACCCGTTCGGCGCGGGCGATCGTGCGCGGCCTGCACTACCGGCTGGACATCAATTCGCTGCACCGCGACGAGACGGCCGGCGAGCTGCGGCTCAACGAGATCGGTCGGGTCCGGCTGCGTACGACGGTCCCGCTGCTCGCCGACGAATATCGGCGCAACCGCACCACCGGCGGCTTCATCATCATCGACGAGGCGACCAACCGCACCGTCGGCGCCGGGATGATCGTCGAGGCCGGCTGACCGCTGCCTCGCTGGCGCCCGCGCCATTCCCATTCCCATGCCCAGATTCCTCGCCGTTTCGAGTAATTCGTCGACCGGCAGCGACATCTGTATAAGAGACGGTCCACGGGGGACCGTCTCAGGAACGGGAAGGCGCATGCAAGCCAGCAGAAGCACGAGTGCGGTACTGGCCGGGGGAATCGTCGTCGGTTGCTGACGGGCGCGCCCGGTCCTGCGGTTGCCAGGCCGGCGGCCGCGCCGCAGGCGGTCAAGCCGGCGGCCGTCACCGGCGAAGCCCGGACGGTGTCGCTGATCACCGGTGACCGGGTGACGGTGTTCGGCGACGGCCGCTTCGGCATCGCGCCGCGTAAGGGCGTTACGTTCCACAGTTACCGGGCCGGGAAGCATCAGTATGTGATCCCGTCGGATGCGGTGCCGTTGCTGCGGGCGGACCGGCTCGATCAGCGGCTGTTCGACGTGACCGAGTTGCTGGCGGTGCAGGCCGTGCGTCCGTCGTCGATGCCGCTGGTCGTCTCCGGCGCCACCGCCGCGCCGGGTCTGACCGTGGCGCGGCGGCTGCCCGCGGTGCGGGGCTTCGCCGCCGAGACGCCCACTCAGTCGCTGGCCGCCCGCTGGCCGGCGACTCGCAGCAAGCTGAGCGCGGGCAAGATCTGGCTCGACGCGGTACGTGAGCCGGCGCTGGACCAGAGCGTGCCGCTGATCGGCGCGCCCACGGCCTGGTCGGCCGGTTTCGACGGCACGGGCGTGCGGGTCGCAGTGCTCGATACGGGCGTCGATGCCACGCACCCCGACCTGGTTGGGAAGGTTTCGGCGCGGCGGAACTTCACCGAGGGTGAGGAGGACGACCGTGACCTGGTCGGCCACGGCACCCACGTCGCGTCGACCATCGCGGGCAGCGGCGCCGGTTCCGGCGGGAAGTACAAGGGTGTCGCGCCGGGCGCGTCGCTGCTCGACGGGAAGGTCTGCGTCCAGCGCGGCTGTGCGGAGTCGTGGATCCTGGCGGGTATGCAGTGGGCCGCCGAGTCCGGGGCGAACGTGGTCAACCTGAGCCTCGGCGGGCCGAACGGCCCCGAGGTCGACCCGCTCGAGGAGGCGGTCAACAGCCTGACCGCGCAGCACGGCACGTTGTTCGTCATCGCGGCGGGCAACGACGGGGACGACGAGAGCGTGAGTTCCCCGGCGACGGCGGAGGCGGCGCTGGCGGTTGCGGCGTTCACGAAGTCCGATGAGCTTGCCGACTTTTCCAGCCGAGGCCCCAGCGCTGACGGCTGGGCGGTGAAGCCGGAGATCGCCGCGCCGGGCGTCGATATCGTGGCGGCGCGTAGCAAGGACGGGTTCCTGGGTGCGCCAGGTCAGCTGTACATGCCGTTGAATGGCACGTCGATGGCGACTCCGCATGTGGCGGGCGCGGCGGCGTTGCTGCGTCAGGCGCACCCGGGGTGGGCTGCGGGGCAGTTGAAGGCGTCGCTGATGGCCTCGGCGAAGCCGGCCAGCGGGGTCGGGGTGTTCGCGCAGGGTGCGGGTCGGGTGGACGTGGCCCGGGCGATCAGCCAGCAGGTCACGACGACGCCGACGTCGGTGACGTTCGGGTTGCAGGAGTGGCCGCACGACAACGACGAGGTGCGCAGCAGCACTGTCACCTACCACAACGGTGGCAGCGCTCCGGTGACCCTGAGCCTCGGGCTGACCACGGACGCGCCGGCTGGGATTTTCTCGCTCAACGCTGACACGGTGACCGTGCCGGCGGGCGGGCAGGCCTCGGTGACGCTGACCGCCGACACCCGCCAGGGCGGTGACGTGACCGGCGGCCTCGGCGGCCAGGTCACCGCGACCGCGGCGGGCGTCTCGGTGCAGATCCCCTTCGGCGTGGTACGCGAGGAGCTCAAGTACCCGGTGAAGGTCACCGCGACCGAACGCGGCGGCGCCCCGGCCGACAACGCGATGACGGTGCTGCTGCGCAAGGACCTGAGCTGGAGTGACGTGGTCTTCGGAGCGAGCAACGATCTGCGCCTGTCTCCAGGTGAGTACTTCGCGTTCAGCTGGGTCGACGAGGAGGACGGGGGCCGCCTCAGCACCTCGCAGCTGATGTATCCGCAACTGACCGTCAGCGGGCCGACGACGGTGTCGATGGACGCCCGCGGCGCGAAGGGCTTCGACGTCACCGTGCCGGACACGAACGCGGTGACGATGCTGGCGGCGTTCAACGCGACCTACACCGTGGGCGCGGATTCCAGCCTCTACATTGGAGTCAGCAAGGACGACTTCGCCTCGATCTTCAGCAAGCTGATCGGGCCCAAGCCGGCGAAGGGCCTGAGCTCGCAGGTCAGCGGCACACTGGTCACGGCGGATGAGCAGGGCGGCCGGTCCGGCACCCCGCACGTCTACAACGTGGGCTGGCACAGCGAGAACGACCTGCTCAGCGGGCTGGTCAAACACCTGAAGCCGAAGGACTTCGCCACGGTGCGGTCCTCGCACGCGGTGGCGGTGCCGGGCAGCGCCGGCGTGAAGCTGTTCGCCTTCGCACCACCGGGCGGCGACAGCGGCTGGGCCTTCGCCTGGGAGACTCCGCTTCCGTCCACCCACACCGAGTTCTACGCGAGTGACGCGCCATGGCAGAACCTGTTGGCCGTGGAGGGGCCGGCCGAGGGCGACGAGTGGCCGGAGACCTTGTCCGTCCACGCCGCCCTGGCCACCTACCGTGCCGGGCGCACCTACCAGGAGCAGTGGAACAGGGGTGTGTTCGGGCCGAGCGTGGCGCCGTTGTTCTCCGACGACGTGCCGGCGCTGCGTGAGGGCGACCTCATGGAGATCTCGCCCGCGCTGCTCGGCGACAGTCAGGGCCGGGCCGGATTCGGGCAGATCACCTCCGGGCACGGGGCGCTCTACCGCAACGGCAAGCTCATCGCCGAGTCCGATCAGGGTCCGGGCGTGTCCGCCGGGAACGTGGCCCCGGGCGCGGCGACGTTCCGCTTCGACGGCAGCCTGGAACGCGACGCACGCCTGACCACCAAGCTGTCGGTGAGCTGGACGTTCCGCTCGGCGCACACCGACAAGCCCCAGGCGCTGCCGCTGACCGCGGTCAGCTTCGCACCGCCGCTCGACGACCACAACGTCGGCAAGGCCGGCAGGGTGGCCGTCTACCCGGTGACGATCACCCAGACCGAGGGCTCGGCGAAGGTGACCAAGCTGACCGTGCGGGTGTCCTACGACGATGGGAAAACCTGGAAGAACGTGCCGGTGCTGCACCACGGCGGGTCGTGGCAGGTGCAGGTGACCCACCCGAAGGCGGCCGGTTTCGTGTCGCTCAAGGCCTCGGGCACGGACGCGAAGGGCAACACCTTCGACCAGACCGTCATCCGGGCGTACGAGCTGCGCTGATCATGGGATGAGGGGCCCCGGCGACCGTGCCGGGGCCCCGGCTCCACGGAGCACGGCCCGCACCCGCGTCGGCCGTCCGGGTAGGGCCGGTCAGTCGACGCGGGTGACGCCGCCGGCCGGGACGACGGTGACGGCACCGGGGGCGGCGAAGCCGCGCTCGGCGTACGCGCCGGCCACGGCGGCCGCCACGGCGTCGGCGGCGGACGCCTCGACCAGGGCGAGCACGCAGCCGCCGAAGCCACCGCCGGTCATCCGGGCACCGTACGCCCCAGCGGCGATAGCCGCCTCGACCGCGATGTCGACCTCCGGCACGGTGATCTCGAAGTCGTCCCGCATCGAGGCGTGCGAGGCGGTCAGCAGCGGGCCGACGTCGCGTATCCGGCCGGCGCGCAGCAGCGCGACCGTGTCGAGCACCCGCTGGTTCTCGGTGACCACGTGCCGGACCCGGCGGCGGGTCTCGTCGTCGGGCAGTTCCGCCAGTGCCGCGTCGAGATCGGCGACGGCCACGTCGCGCAGGGCGGGCACCCCGAGGGTGCGCGCGGCCCGTTCGCAGGACCGGCGGCGGGCGGCGTACTCCCCATCGGCGTGCCGGTGCGGGGCGCGGCTGTCGATCACCAGCAGGGCCAGCCCGGCGGAGTCCAGGTCGAACGGGATCTGCTCGATCTTCTCACTGCGGCAGTCGAGGAAGAGGGCGTGCCCCGACCGGCCCCGGATCACCGCGGACTGGTCCATGATCCCGGTGGGCGCGCCGACGTAGTCGTTCTCGGCGCGCTGGGCGAGCCGGGGCCACCGCGGGGCGGGCAGGTCCAGCCCGCCCACGTCGACCAGGGCGGCGAGCACCGCCGATTCGAGGGCCGCCGAGGAGGATAGCCCGGCGCCGACCGGCACGTCGGAGGCGACGGCCAGCCGCGCGCCGGGAACGGCGTGCCCGGCGGCGCGCAGCGACCAGACGACCCCGGCCACGTACGCGGCCCAGCCGGTGACCCGGCCGGGCTCGTCGACGTCGGCTGGGCCGAACTCGACCGGGTCGGCGTCCAGCTCCGACCAGACCGTCCAGCGGGCGTCGGTCCGGGGCGTCGCGGCGACCACGGTACGCAGCGGCAGCGCGAAGGGGAGCACGAAACCGTCGTTGTAGTCGGTGTGCTCGCCGATCAGGTTGACCCGGCCGGGAGCCGCCCAGCGGCCTGCCGGCTCACCGCCGTACCGCTGCCGGTAGCCGGCGGTGGCGCGGGCTGCGACGTCGCCCGACGGTGCGGCGGTCACCGCCGCCCCAGCACGTGCTCCCGGTAGAAGGCCCAGGCATCGCCGACCATGTCGTGCAGGGTCGGCTTCTCCGGCACCCAGCCCAGTTCCTCGCGGGCCAGCGCGGACGAGGCGACCAGCTCGGCCGGGTCGCCCTCGCGGCGGGGGGCCACCTCGATCGGCACGGGATGGCCGGTGACCTCGCGGACCACCTCGATCACCTGGCGGTTGGTGAAACCGTTGCCGTTGCCCAGGTTGTAGATCCGGTGCCGGCCGGGCGCGGCGGCGTCGAGCGCCAGCAGGTGCGCGCGGGCCAGGTCCGCGACGTGGATGTAGTCGCGGATGCAGGTGCCGTCGACGGTGGGGTAGTCGTCGCCGAAGAGTTGCAGCTTCTCGCGCCGCCCGCCGGCCACGTCGAGGGCGAGCGGGATGAGGTGGGTCTCCGGGTCGTGCCGTTCGCCGAGGGCCCGCCCGTCGTGCAGGTACGCCCCGGCGACGTTGAAGTAGCGCAGCGAGACGGCGGCCAGGTCGTGCGCGATCGCCTCGGAGGTGAGCGCCATGTCGACGGCCAGCTTGGTCGCCCCGTACGTGTTGGTGGGGGCCTTGACGGCGGTCTCCGGGATGGGCAGTTCCGTGGGGTTGCCGTAGACGGCGGCGGTGGAGGAGAAGACCAGCCGGGGCACCCGGGCGGCGCGTACCGCGTCGATCAGGGCGAGCGAGCCGACGGTGTTGTTCTGCCAGTAGAGCTCCGGCCGGAGCATCGACTCGCCGGCGGCGATGAGCGCGGCGAAGTGCAGCACGCCGTCGAAGCCGGCGTCGGGGGTGAGCACCCGGGCGGCCTCGTGCACCGGCAGGTCGATGTGGGTCGCCTCGGGTGCGAGGGCCTCCCGGTGGCCGGTGCGCAGGTCGTCCAGGACGGTCACGTCGTGGCCGTGGTCCAGCAGCATCCGAGCCACCACGCTGCCGACGTATCCGGCGCCGCCGGTGACGAGCAGTTTCACCTAGATCCTCCTGCCTGGCCGCGCCCCGGCGACCGTCCACGATCACCCTACGGCCGTCGCGTCCGCTGTCTACCATGCTCTCTATGCGGGAGGCAGGCGGCCGCGGGCTCCGGCGACGATCGCCGGGGCGGCCGCGACGCGAACCGGGTCCGGTCGCCCGGACCGTCGCCCGGCTCCTGGTCCGCACCGCCGACGGCGCCACCCGCCTGGTCACCGATCTGCTCGGGGCCAGCCCGACGGCCGGCCGGGAGCGGATCAGCGAAGCCGATCTGCGCGACCTGGTCGCCGCGAACACGGTGCTCGACCCCGACGAGCGGCGGATCATCGACGAGGTGCTGGTGGCCGGGGCGCGCATGGTACGCGAGGTGATGGTGCCGCGTACCGAGGTGGTGTTCCTCTCCGTCGGGCTCACCGTCGCCGAGGCGGAGCGGCTGGTTCGGGCCGAGCCGCACACCCGTTATCCGGTGGTCGACGGCACCCACGACGACGTGGTCGGCTTCGTGCACCTGCGGGACGTGCTGCTGCGGCCCGAGCACGGCAGCGGCGCCGGCATCGGCATCGGCATCGGTGAGCTGACCCGCGAGGTGAAGCGACTGCCCGGCAGCAAGCGGGTGTTGGCCGCGCTCACCGAGATGCGCCGGGAGGGGCACCACCTGGCCGTGGTGGTGGACGAGTACGGCGGCACGGCCGGCATCGTCACCTGCGAGGACCTGATCGAGGAGTTGGTCGGCGAGATCCACGACGAGGACGACGGGCCGTCCGAACCGGCGGTCGCCGGTCTGCCCGCCGTCGTCGACGGCCGGCTCAACCTGGCCGACTTCGTCGAACGCACCGGGGTGCCGCTGCCCGCCGGGCCGTACGAGACGGTTGGCGGCTTCGTGATGGCCGCCCTGGGCCGGCTCCCGGTCGCCGGGGACGAGGTGCCCGTGGTTCCCGCCCTGGATGGCCCAGGCGGACCCGACCCGGACGACCCGCCGGGCGGTTGGCTGTTGCGGGTGCTCGGGCTGGAGGGGCGGCGGGTGTCCCGGCTGGCGGTCTCCGCCGCGCGCCTGCCGGAGCAGCGACGCGAGGTCACGGCCCGGGTGACGCCCGCCCAGAGCCGATCCGCCGGCCCGTCATGACGCGTCCCGGGTGGTGCTGACAGAATTGCCGGCATGTCCGACGTACCCGCCCGCCCCCGCGTCTTCTCCGGCATCCAGCCGACGGCCGACTCGTTCCACCTTGGCAACTATCTGGGCGCGGTACGGCACTGGGTGGCCCTGCAGGAGAGCCACGACGCCTTCTACTGCGTGGTCGATCTGCACGCGATCACCGCCGGCCATGACCCGAAGGTGCTCAAGCAGCGTTCCCGGGTCGCCGCCGCGCAGCTCCTGGCCGTCGGCATCGACCCGGACCGCAGCACCCTCTTCGTCCAGTCCCAGGTTGCCGAGCACTCTCAGCTGGCCTGGGTGCTCGGCTGCATCACCGGTTTCGGCGAGGCCAGCCGGATGACCCAGTTCAAGGACAAGGCGCAGAAGCAGGGCAGCGAGCGGGCCAGCGTCGGCCTTTTCACCTACCCGGTCCTCATGGCCGCCGACATCCTGCTCTATCAGGCCAACGCGGTGCCGGTCGGCGAGGACCAGCGCCAGCACCTGGAGCTTTCCCGCGACCTGGCCCAGCGGTTCAACACGCTGTTCGGGCCGACCTTCACGGTGCCCGCGCCGCACATCGTGAAGGACACCGCGAAGATCACCGACCTGCAGGACCCGACCGCCAAGATGTCGAAGTCGTCCTCCTCGCCGGCCGGCATCATCGACCTGCTGGACGACCCGGCCCGCTCGGCCAAGAAGATCCGCTCCGCGGTCACCGACACCGGCCGCGAGATCGTCTTCGACGCGGTGGGTAAGCCCGGCATCGCCAACCTGCTGAGCATCTACTCCGCGCTCTCCGGCCGTGGCATCGACGACCTGGTCGCCGCCTACGACGGCAGGGGCTACGGCGATCTGAAGAAGGATCTCGGCGAGGTGGTTCGGGAGGCGCTCACCCCGATCCAGGAGCGCACCCGCACCTACCTGGACGATCTGGCCCAGCTTGACAAGCTGCTCGCGCAGGGCGCGGAGAAGGCTCGGGTGGTCGCCGCGGAGACAATGCGCACCACGTACGACCGGATCGGCTTCTTCCCTCCGCTGCAGTCCCAGTAACGGCCCGGGCACGTCGAAAAGGTACGGAGGGTGGCGGGGAGCGTGGACAGCAGGGACGGGGTGCCGGGCACCGGCGACACCATCGAGATCGGGATCGCGGTGGACATCCCCGAGCCGTGGGGCGGGATGCTCACCCGCCGCCGGGTCGAGGCCGGCGATCCGCAGGTCGTTCCGGCGCACGTCACCCTGCTCGGGCCCACCGAGATTCCGGCGCGGGCGCTGCCCACCGTCGAGGAGCACCTGGCTCGGGTGGCCGCCGCGCATCTGCCGTTCACCCTGCACCTGCGGGGCACCGGCACGTTCCGTCCGGTCACCCAGGTCGTCTTCGTGGCCGTGGCGGCCGGGATCAGCGAGTGTGAGCTGCTCGCCGCCGCGATCAACTCGGCCCCCGAGCTGCACCGGGAGGCCCGCTTCCCGTACCACCCGCATGTCACGGTGGCCCAGGACGTCCCGCCCGAGGCGCTCGACAAGGCGTACGACGACCTGGCCGGCTTCTCGGCGCTGTTCGAGGTGGACGCGTTCACGCTCTTCTCGCACAGCGGTGCGACCCGGTGGCAGCCGCGCCGCGACTTTCGGCTGGGCGGTTGAGCCACGTGCTCGGCCGGGTCGGGGCCGCGTTCGGTCGCCGGATCGACGCGGCGCGCGATCGGCTGCCGGCCTTCGACCACCTGTTCCGGGCCGGGACGCTCTACGCCGACGTGCTCGCCGGCCGGCTCGCCGCGGCGATCGCCTACTACGGCTTCTTCGCGGTCTTCGCGCTCGCCCTGGTCGGGTACGCGGTTTTCGGCGCGATCCTGAAGGACAGCGACGAGGTCAGCCGGGCGGCGGCCAACTTCCTCGGCAAGAACCTGCCCTTCCTCGATCCGCAGCAGATCGCGCAGAGCAGCAAGACCGTCGGGGTGGTCGGCCTGGTCATCCTGGTCTTCACCGGGATCGGCTGGGTGGAGGCGATCCGCTCTTCGCAGCGGCTGATGTACGGCCTCAACCAGCAGCCCGGCAATCTGGTGGTGCGCCGCCTGGTCGACCTCGGGGTGCTGGTCGCGGTCTTCGTGCTGCTCGGCATCTCGGTCGCCGCCGTCGACGCGCTGGAGTCGGGGCTGCGCTTCCTGCTGCGTAGCACCGGGTCGATCGGCCTGACCACGCTCAGCGCCGTGCTCAGCGTGCTGGTCAACATGGTGCTGGCCGGGGCGCTGCTGGTGGCGGTGCCCCGGCTGCGGATGAGCCGCCGCCGGCTGCGCCCGGTGGTGCTCGTGGTCGCGGTCGGCATCACCCTGCTCAACACGGTCGGGCGCTACTACGTGATGCGCACCGAGCGCAACCCGGCGTACACGGTGGTCACCACCGCGGTGGGGCTGCTGCTCTATCTCTACCTGCTCAACCAGCTGGTGCTGTTCGGGGCGGCGCTGGCCGCGACCAGCCGGTACGGCCGGGTGGTGGACCTGGCCGAGGGCCGCCCGGCCCGGGAGGTGGACGTGGAGGCCGACGAGGTGACCGAACCAGGCACCCCCGGAGGGGCGGGATGACCACGCGGATCCGGATCGACCAGGGCTCGGCGGTGCCCCCGTACGAGCAGGTGCGGGGGCAGCTCGCCAGCATGATCGGGGACGGCCGGCTGCCGGTCGGCACCCGGCTGCCCGCGGTTCGGCAGCTCGCCGCCGAGCTGGGGCTGGCGGTCAACACCGTGGCCCGGGCGTACCGGGAGCTGGAGGGGGCCGGCCTGGTGGAGACCCGGGGCCGGCACGGCACCGTGGTGGCGCCGGGCCGCGACGACGCGACCGACCGCCTGCACCGCGCCGCGACCGAGTACGCCGTGCAGGCCCGGCGGCTTGGCGTCCCCTCGGACCGCGCCCTCGCCCTGGTCCGTGCCGCCCTCGACACCGCCAGACAGGACTGAGCGAAGGCGGGGCAAGCGGCCCCGGCTGAACGAGTAGCGGCCCCTCAGCTCGGATCGGTGTCAGTTGCGGCGAATGCCGCCCGCATTCCCGGCGGGAGCGACCATGATTGGCGCGTGGGGGCGCTCGTGACACTGGACCTGCCGGACGACTCGCCGATGCTCGGCCTGCCGTGGATCATCACCTTCGGGCCGCTCGGCGACGAGGACGAGTGGGAACCGGTGGTCTGCGGTCCGTACGAGCGGCCGCACGCGCTCGCCCTGGCCGAGGCGGTGGTCGCCGAGGCTCAGTTGATGGCGGTGGTCGAGCCGCTGCTGCCGGCGTTGACGCCGGAGGAGATTCGGGGCGAGATCGCCGCGGCGCAGCTCGCCGCCGAGGACGAGGCGACCCAGGTCGACCAGGCGGACCTCTACGGCGACTTCGAGGACACCATCGACGAGGAGCTGGAGCTGGCCGCCGAGCGGGAGCCGGTGCCGACGCCCGTGCCGAGCGGGGACGAGGTACGGGCCGGCTTCGCCCGGATCGCCGAGCTGCTCACCGGCAAGGAGGGCTGAGCGGCCGTCCCAGCTTGGACACCGGCGCCTCGGGGAGCAGACTCCCCGAGGCGCCGGCGCCACCTCACCCCCCACCACAAGGGGTCGGTTGCCCAGCCGCCCGTCGGCGCGGAGCACAACGGACGACCAGGTCAATGGCGGGTTACCCGGCTCAGCGCCGTTCGAACCACGCAGCTGCGTCCACCGGGAGGACGTGCCCGTCGCCCTGCTCGGTGAGGTCGGTGCTGGCGACGATCGGCAGGCCGTAGCCGGTGATCGTGACCGCGGCGCCGCTGAGGTTGACCACACAGGTGAACTCGACGCCCCCGCCGGTGCGGCGGAACGCGAGCACTCCGGGCTCGGCCTCCAGCCAGGCGATGCCGTCGAGGCCGGCCAGCGCCGGGTGCTCGCGCCGGGTCCGCAGGGCGGTCCGGTAGAGCTCCAGGGTCGAGCCGGGCACGCCGGTCTGGGCGGCCACCGAGAGGGTGTGCCAGGTGGCCGGGGCCGGCAGCCAGCTCAGCTCGCTGCCGGCTGGCCCGAAGCCGTACGGGGCCAGCTCGCCGTTCCACGGGATCGGCACCCGGCAGCCGTCCCGGCTCTCGCCGGTGCGCAGGAACGCCGGGTCCTGGCGCAGCTCGTCGGGCAGGTCCAGCACCTCCGGCAGGCCCAGCTCCTCGCCCTGGTAGATGTACGCGCAGCCGGGCAGCGAGAGCATCAGCAGGGCGGCGGCCCGGGCGCGGCGCAGGCCGACCTCACCGTCGCCGTACCGGGTGACATGCCGCTGTCGGTCGTGGTTGGAGAGCACCCAGGTGGTCGGGGCGCCGACGATTGTCGATTCGGCGAGCGCAGTGTCGATCACCTTGCGGAACGAGTCGGCCGACCAGGTGGCGTCGAGGAAGTCGAAGCTGAACGCCTGGTGCAGCTCGTCCGGGCCGACGTAGCGGGCGAGCCGCTGCGGGGTCTCCGCCCACGCCTCGGCCACCGCCATCCGCCCGCCGGGGTAGCTGTCCAGGATCGGCCGCCAGGCCCGGTAGATGTCGTGCACCTCGTCCTGGTCGAAGTACGGCAGCCGGCCCTTGCCCAGCAGCTCGGACTGGCGCTGGCCGGTGGTCATCGAGTTGAAGCCGACGTCCGGCAGCCCCTCGGCCTTGATCATTCCGTGCGCCACGTCGATTCGGAAGCCGTCCACGCCCCGGTCGAGCCAGAACCGCAGGATGTCCTCGAACTCCGCGCGTACCTCCGGGTGGCGCCAGTTCAGGTCGGGCTGGGCCGGGTCGAACAGGTGCAGGTACCACTGGCCGTCGGCGACCCGGGTCCAGGCGGGGCCGCCGAAGATGCTCTCCCAGTCGTTCGGCGGCAGCTCGCCGGTCTCGCCCTTGCCGTCGGCGAACAGGTACCGCTCGCGTTCGCGGGAGCCGGGACCGGCGGCGAGCGCCGCCTCGAACCAGGGGTGCCGGCTGGAGGTGTGGTTGGGCACCAGGTCGACGATGATGCGCAGGCCCAGGGCGTGCGCATCGGTGATCATGGCGTCGAAGTCGGCGAGGTCGCCGAAGAGCGGGTCGACGTTGCGGTAGTCGGCCACGTCATAGCCGGCGTCGATCTGGGGCGAGGTGTAGAAGGGGGTCAGCCAGAGGGCGTCCACGCCGAGGTCGCGCAGGTGGGGCAGGCGCTCCCGGATGCCCTGGAGGTCACCGATGCCGTCGCCGTTGGCGTCGGCGAAGCTGCGGACGTACACCTGGTAGACGACCGCGGATCGCCACCAGTCGTTGTCGGAGATCAGCGGCGTGGGATGGGTGGCGGCGGTCATGGTTGACGGACCCCGTTCTCTGGCGCGGTACGACGGCAAGCCCCTCGTCGGCGTGGCTGACGGGTAAGGGGCATCTGAGTAGGATGCCGCCGGAGTGCTGCAAGAGTCAAGCAAATCTTGCGCAAGAACTGCTGTGACTTAGGCCGGGACGACGAGCGAGGAGGGGGCCGGGCGTTGCGGCTTGGCGCCGGCGCCGGCCTGGCGGACCACCGCGGTGGAGCCGCGAACCACCAACTCCGGCCGGAACAGATACTCGGAGTGCGGGGAGGGATGGCCGTTGATCTCGTCGACCAGAGCCCGTACCGCGGCCACCGCCATGGCGGCGACCGGCTGGCGCACGGTGGTCAGCGGCGGGTCGGTGAAGGCCATCAGCGAGGAGTCGTCGTACCCGACCACGGAGATGTCGCCGGGGACCGACAGGTCGCGCTGGCGGGCGGCCCGGATCGCGCCGAGCGCCATCAGGTCGGAGCCGCAGACCAGGCCGGTCACCCCGCGCTCGATCAGCCGGCCGGCGGCCGCCTCGCCCCCCTCGACACCGAAGAGGGAGAGCTCGGTCAGCTCGGCCAGCTCGTGGTCGGACACGTCGGTGAGGCGCTGCATCGTCGAGGTGTAGCCACCGACCCTGCGCTGCACCGGCACGAACCGGTCCGGGCCGGTGATCAGGCCGATCCGGCGGTGGCCCAGGGCGACCAGGTGGGCCACGGCGAGGTCGGCGGCCTCCCGGTCGTCGCAGGAGACGAAGGGCGCCGGGATGTTCGGCGTGTAGCCGTTGATCATGACGATCGGCAGCGGCCGGGCGATGAGCGCCCGGTACCGGTCGTGGTTGGCGGTGGTGTCGGCGTGCAGACCGGAGACGAAGACGATGCCGGAGACCTGCCGGTCCAGCAGCAGCTCGACGTACTCGTCCTCGCGGACCCCGCCCGGGGTCTGGGTGCACAGCACGGGGGTGAAGCCGCTCTGCGCCAGCGAGGACTCGATCACCTGGGCGAAGGCCGGGAAGATCGGGTTCTCCAGCTCCGGCACCACCAGCCCGACCAGCCCGGCACTGCGCTTGCGCAGCCGGGCGGGGCGCTCGTAGCCGAGCACGTCGAGGGCGGTCAGGACGGCCTGCCGGGTCTCGGGAGCCACTCCGGGGCGGTCGTTGAGCACCCGCGACACCGTGGCCTCGCTGACTTCGGCCTGTTGGGCGATGTCGGACAGACGAGCGCGCATGGCGGCACTTTAGCTTACGGGCAAGTTCTTGCGTACACTGTTGCAAGCCCTTCCATTCTCTGAAACGTCTTGCTAACGTCCCCGCAACATGCGAGAGCGGCGGCGCGGCCCACCAGCGCCGGTCAGCAAGAACTTACAGAGGTTTCCACTGGCGGGTCGTCCTTCCCCCGGCGGGCCGCCATGACGACAGGAGTACCGATGCGCATCCGTACCACGGGTGTGGTCGCTGTCCTCGGCCTGGCGCTCGCCGCCTCCGGCTGCGGTAGCAGCGGCAGCGACAAGCCGGCCGCCAAGGAGTCCGGCAAGGCGACCGGCGGCAAGCTGGTCATCTGGGCCGACGACAAGCGGACCGCGGCCCTCAAGCCGTTCGCCGAGGCGTTCGGCCAGGAGAACGGCGTCACCGTCGAGGTCCAGGCCGTCTCCAAGGACCTGCAGACCAACTTCGTCACCGCCTCTCAGCAGGGCAGCGGCCCGGACGTCGTGGTCGGCGCGCACGACTGGATCGGCAACCTGGTGCAGAACGGCGCCATCGACCCGGTGCAGCTCTCGGCCGAGCAGAAGAGCGGGTTCAGCGAGGTCGCCGTGAAGGCGGTCACCTTCAACGGCCAGGTCTACGGCGTGCCGTACGCCACCGAGAACATCGCGCTGATCCGCAACACCGAGCTGGCCCCCGAGGCGCCGAAGACGATCGAGGAGCTGGTCGAGACCGGCAAGAAGCTCCAGGCTGAGAAGAAGGCCAGCGAGATCCTCTGCCTGCAGTCCGGCCAGAACGGCGACGCGTACCACATCTACCCGCTGTACACCTCCGGCGGTGGCTACCTCTTCGGCACCGACGCCAACGGCGACTACGACCCGGCCGACCTGGGCGTGGGCAAGCCGGAGTCGATCGCGGCCTTCCAGAAGATCGCGAAGCTCGGTGAGAAGGGCGACGGCGCGTTGAAGCGCTCCATCACCGGTGAGAACTCCATCGCCACCTTCACCGGCAAGAAGTGCGCCTTCCTGGTCTCCGGCCCGTGGGCCATCGGCGACGCCAAGAAGGCCAACATCTCCTACGACATCTCCCCGGTTCCCGGCTTCGCCGGTGGCGCGGAGGCCCAGCCGTTCGTGGGCGTCCAGGCGTTCTACGTCGCGGCCAAGGGCAAGAACAAGGCCCTGGCCCAGGAGTTCGTCACCAACTACGTGACCAAGCCCGAGCTGGCCGTCGCGCTGTACCACGCCGAGCCGCGCCCGCCGGCGCTGACCGCCGCCTTCGACCAGGTCAAGGGTGAGGACCCGGACCTGGCCAAGTTCGCCGAGGCCGGTAAGAACGGTCACGTGCTCCCGGCGATCCCGGCCATGGCCGCGATCTGGGACCCGTTCGGCAAGGCGGAGGCCGCCATCATCGGTGGCGCCGACCCGGCCAGCACCATGACTGCCGCCGGCAAGACCATCGCCGGCCAGATCAAGTAATGAACACGCCGCTGTCCGGCCCGGGGTCTGCCACGCAGACCCCGGGCCGGGAGCCCGTTCGCCGGGGGCTCCCGCGTACGTCCCGCACCGCGCGGAACCACGCGCCGATCACCGCGACCGGTCTCGTCGTCAAGGTGGTCCTGCTCGGCCTGGTGGCCGGGATCGCTATCTGGGCGGCGTTCCCGCTGATCGAGGCCGCGCACTGGATCGGGCTGGCCATCCTGGCGGCCACCACCGCCGGCCTGTTCTACCTCTACCTCACCCGCCGGCACATCCCGGCCAAGTACCTGGTCCCCGGCACGCTCTTCCTGATTGCCTTCCAGGTCTTCCCGGTGCTCTACACGGCGAGCACCGCGTTCACGAACTTCGGCGACGGCCACCGCGGCAGCAAGGACGACGCGATCGTCGCCATCCAGACCTCCTCGGTGCACCAGGTCCCCGGCTCGCCCGAGTACGCGCTCTCCATCGCCACCACGGGCGACCCGGCCACCGGCCCGCTGGTCTTCCTGCTGGCCGACCCGAAGACCCACGAGGTCTCCGCCGGTGACGCGGGCGGGCTGCGCAAGCTCGACGCCGGCCAGGTCACCGTCAGCCCGACCGGCAAGGTCACCGCCGCCGACGGCTACACGGTGCTGAACTTCGGCCAGGCCAGCGTCCGCAGCCAGGAGATCACCGACCTGATCGTGCCGACCTCCGGCGGCGCCATCCGGTCCACCGGCCTGTCGCGCGCGTACGAGGGCACGGCCGTGCGGGCGTACGACGCGGGCTGTGACTGCATCAAGGACAGCGAGACCGGCAAGACCTGGACCGCCGACGCGGCGAGCGGCTCCTTCGTCGCCGCCGACGGGGAGCGGCTCGCCCAGGGCTGGAAGGTCAACGTCGGGCTGAAGAACTTTAGCCGGGTGCTCACCGACCCGAACATCTCCGGCCCGTTCTTCGGCACGCTGCTCTGGAACTTCGCCTTCGCGATCGGCTCGACCGGGCTGACGTTCCTGCTCGGCATGGGCATCGCGCTCGCCCTGCACTCCCCCCGGATGCGGGGCACCAACCTTTACCGGGTGCTGCTGATCCTGCCGTACGCCATGCCGTCGTTCGCGATGCTGCTGGTCTGGCGGGACATGTTCAACACCGACTTCGGCCTGGTCAACAACCTCTTCGGGCTCGGCGTCGACTGGTTCGGCGGGGCCTGGACGGCCCGCGCCGCAGTGCTGCTGGTGCAGCTGTGGTTGGGCTATCCGTACATGTTCCTGGTGACGACCGGTGCGCTCCAGGCGATCCCCCGGGAGCTGACCGAGGCCACCTCGGTCGACGGCGCCTCGCCGTGGCAGTCGTTCAAGGCGGTCACCCTGCCGTTGCTGCTGGTCGCGCTCTCGCCGCTGCTGATCGCGTCGTTCGCGTACAACTTCAACAACATCAACGCGATCTGGCTGACCACCGAGGGCGGACCGTTCGCGCCGGACAACCCGACCAACGGCGCGACCGACCTGCTCATCACCTACACCTACCGGCTGGCCTTCGGCGCCCAGGGCGCCGAGTACGGCATGGCCGCCGCAGTCTCGATCTTCATCTTCGCGATCGTGGCCACGGTGTCGACGATCAGCTTCCGGCGTACCCGCAAGCAGGAGGAGGTGTACTCGTGAGCAGCCAGATCTCCGGGCGGGCACGGAACCGCTGGTTCGCCCAGGTGGGCTGGCGGCACGTCGTCGGCATGCTGGCGGTGGTGTTCAGCCTCTTCCCGATCCTGTTCGTGCTCTCCGCGGCGCTGAACCCGCTCGGCACCCTTTCCTCGACGGAACTGCTGCCGACCGGGGCGTCGTTCGATAACTTCACCAACCTGTTCCAGAAGACCGCGTTCGGTCACTGGTTCCTCAACTCGCTGCTGATCGCCGGTACGGCCGCCTTCGTGTCGATCTTCCTGTCGTCGCTCGCGGCGTACGCGTTCTCCCGAATGCGGTTCGCCGGGCGGCGGGTCGGGCTGCTCGCGCTGCTGCTGATCCAGATGTTCCCGCAGTTCCTGGCCATCGTGGCGATCTTCCTGATCTTCACGACGGTCACCGACCTGTGGCCGGCGATCGGCTTCAACACCCCGTGGGGACTGTTCCTGCTCTACATGGGTGGCGCGCTGGGCGTGAACACCTGGCTGATGAAGGGCTTCTTCGACACCCTGCCGAAGGAACTGGACGAGTCGGCCACCATGGACGGCGCCTCGCACGCGCAGGTCTTCTTCCGGATCATGCTGCCGCTGGTGGCGCCGATCCTGGCGGTGACCGCGCTGCTGTCGTTCATCGGCACGATCAACGAATTCATGATCGCCAACGTGTTCCTCACCAACGCCGAGTCGAAGACCCTCGCGGTCGGCATGTTCGGGCTGGTGGCCGGCGAGCGCAACAACAACTTCGGGATGTTCGCGGCGGGCACCCTGCTCACCGCGATCCCCACGGTGCTGGTGTTCCAACTGCTCCAGCGCTACATCGTCTCCGGGCTCACCTCCGGAGCGGTCAAGGGATGATCATGCTGCAGCCGCACCACGACGGATCCGCCACCTACGTGCCCGAGCAGGAGCCCACGCTCGGGCAGACCGTCCCGGTCTTCGTCCGGGTGCCGGCCGGCGCCGACGTCCGCCAGGTGCACGTGCGCACCACCGGCGACGGCGAGCCGCACTTCGCCGAGGCCGCGGTCGACCGCACCGAGGGCGGTGACGTGTGGTGGCGGGCCGACGTCGAGGTCCGCAACCCGGTCAGCAACTACCGCTTCCTGCTCGAGGGTGCGAAGGGCTGTCGCTGGCTCAACGCGGCCGGCCTGGTCGACCACGACGTGCCCGACAACGGTGACTTCAAGCTGGTCAGCTACGCCCCGCCGCCGGCCTGGGCCCGGGACGCGGTGATCTACCAGATCTTCCCGGACCGGTTCGCCCGGTCCGCCGCCGCCGACGGCCGGGCGGTGCCGGACTGGGCCATCCCCTGCGACTGGGACACGCCAGTGATCGGGCGTGGGCCGGAGACGCCGTACCAGTTCTACGGCGGCGACCTGGACGGCGTCACCGAGCACCTGGACCACCTGGACCGGCTCGGCGTCAACACCGTCTACCTCACCCCGGTCTTCCCGGCCCGCTCCAACCACCGGTACGACGCGGCCAGCTTCGACACCGTCGACCCGCTGCTCGGCGGGGACGCGGCCCTGGCCCGACTGGCCGACGCGGTGCACGCCCGGGGCTGGCGGCTGCTCGGCGACATCACCAGCAACCACACCGGCGACGCCCACCGGTGGTTCACCGCCGCGGTCACCGACGTGCACGCCCCCGAGCGGGAGCTGTACTACTTCGACGAGGTGACCGGTGACTACGACTCCTGGAACGGGGTCAAGTCGCTGCCGAAGCTCAACTGGGGCAGCGCAGAGCTGCGTCACCGCTTCGCCACCGCCGAGGACTCGCTGCTGCGCCGCTGGCTGCGCCCGCCGTACGCGTTGGACGGTTGGCGGGTGGACGTGGCGAACATGACCGGCCGGCGCGGCGCTGACGCGTACACCCACGAGGTGGCCCGCCTGCTGCGCGAGGTGGTCGCCGAGACCCGCGCCGACGGGTTGCTGCTCGCCGAGCACGGCCACGACCACACCGGTGACCTGGACCGGGACGGCTGGCACGGCACCATGAACTACGTCGGCTTCACCGACCCGGTCTGGTCCTGGCTGCGCCACGGTGACGAGCCGCTGCCCAACTTCCTCGGCACCCCGGGCGGGGTGCGGCGGCGGGACGCGGGCGCGGTGCTCGCCACCATGAACACCTACCGGTCGCTGATCTCCTGGCGGTCGTACGTCCACTCGTGGCAGCTGCTCGGCTCGCACGACTCGGCCCGGATCCGGACCGTGGTCGGCGACGCGGCCCGGCAGGAGGTGGCCGCCGGGCTGCTCGCCACCATGCCGGGCACCCCGGTGATCTTCGCCGGCGACGAACTGGGGCTGACCGGCGCGAACGGCGAGGGCTCGCGTACCCCGATGCCGTGGCACCGGCCGGAGAGTTGGGACCGGCGTACGTTCGACGCGTACCGGTCGCTGCTGGCGTTGCGCCGCGGTGAGCCGGCGCTGCGGCACGGCGGCCTGCGCTGGGTGTACGCGGACGCGGACAGCCTGGTCTTCCTGCGTGAGGCGCCCACCGGGTCGCTGCTGGTGCTGGCCCGCCGCGTCCCCGGCACCCCGGTCCGCCTGACCGGCCTGCCCGCCGGCGAGAACATCTACGGCGGCGCCCCCGCCCTCCGCCCCGACGCCGACGGCGCGGTGACCCTCCCCGCCGACGGCCCCACCTTCCAGGTCTGGCGCCTCGCCTGACGCCAAGGCCATCTCCTGCCGGTCGGTGATGCGAACCGACCGGGAGGATTTTCACTATCCGGTCGACTCGTTCACCGCTTCGTCGGCCCGTCATCCGGGTGCAGGATGTGCAGCTCGCCGGCGGCGTCGTGCAGCATCCCGCCCAGGTAGACCAGCAGCGCCACCCGGTCGTCGGCGTACTCGCGCAGCAGGGTGAGCCGGGCGATCGGGCACGGCCAGGGGGCGGTGCAGGCGCGGCAGAGCCAGAGTGGCCGGATCGGGGTGTGCGGCTTGGTCACCAGCGGCCGCCGTTGGCTCGCCAGGTTTGTGCGGGGGTGAGCCAGCCGGCGCGCCCGACCTGCGGGTTCGCGACGGTGGGTTCGTTCCACCAGCGGTTGTTGGGTGGTGGTGTGCGCTGAGAGTCGGCGGCTACAGCGCCGTTCGCGGTGCCGGTACGGCCGCGCCCGAAACGACCATCAACTGCTCACATCCCACCTTCGCCACGAGATCACCGAAGTCGGGCGCGTCTCGCCGCCGGAACGTATCGCGTTGCTGGCCGCACTTGAGCCCGGCACGCAGATGCTTGTCCGTCGCCGCACTCTCTTTGATCGGGAGACCGGCAAGCCTCAGGAGTTGGGCGCGAGCTACCTGCCTCTGTCCTTTGCCGACGGCTCCTTCCTCGAAGCGCCTGAGGTTGTGCCGAAGGCGTTGTTCCTCTGCGTCGAGGATCTGAGCGGCAAGCGATACGCGCACGCTCGGGACCACTGGCAATGGAGGATGCCCAGCACGGCCGAAGCGGAGGCGTTGCAGATTTCTCCGAGTAGGGGAGTCCTGCATCTCGTGCATGTCGCGCGTGCGGCTGACCACACACTGCTTGAGGTGTCCGAGTCGGTGTGGCCCGCGGACTGCATTGAAATCATCGATGAATATGAGCTGCCCGAGGCGCAGCGAGGTGGCCGAACTGACAGGCAGGCTCCGTGATCGCCTTGTCACGCTGACCCCACCGGTAGTGGCCTTCCACCGGCCGCTTGTCCGACCTGAGGCGGTCTATCTGCCGGCCGACCCGCCCGACCCCATCAGGGCCCTGCGCGCCGTCGTACAGGGGGTTGTCGCTGAAGCGCTTGGCGAGGATCGAGTCGAGCACCTACCCCGAGATGCTGCCGAGTACCGGCCACACGTCAGCATCGCGTACTCGAACGCCCGGCAGGACGTTGAACCGGTCGCCGAAGCGCTCAACAGCGTCGAAGCCGAGCCCATCTCGGTCGTGCTTGACCATGTCGACCTGTTGCGGTTCCATCGCGATCATCGGATGTACGAGTGGACGGAAGCTGTCCCGCTTCGCATCGGCGAGGACGGGCAGGGCAGCTGCCCACCAAGCCCGAGCGGGCGCAGCTCGCGGTTCTGATCCATAAATGGCGAGATCACGGTATGGCGGCGGGTGGCAGGGCGGACTACTACGAGCCGTCGTTGATGGGGGAGGATAGGTGGCGTGGAAACTCTTCGGCTGGTACTTCTCTACGTTCATCTGATCGGGTTCGCGATGCTGCTCGGTGGCTCGATCGCCCAGTACGTCAGCGGCCGGCTGCGGATCAACGCGGCCATGCTCTGGGGCTCGGTGATCGGGCTGCTGACCGGAATCGGTCTGGCCGCGCCGCTGCGCGACGGGCACGAGCCGCCCTCGGCGAAACTTGTTACCAAGTTGGTGCTCGCGCTGCTGATCTTCGTCATGGTCTTCTTCTCCCGTAAACGGGCGTCGGTCAACCGTGGCCACTTCCTCGCCATCATCGGCTTGACCCTGGCCAACGCGGCGGTGGCGGTCTTCTGGCACTGAGGCTTTCCGTGCCACGGCACCGACGGTGATCATGTGGTCCGCTGGGCAACCACCACAGGTCCGCCCCCGGTGTCGGGCCCGAGGCGTGTGGGCATTCGACCAGTATCGATCTGCCCGCAGTGTATATGGCACTAATGTCGACGCAGGACCTCTATGAAGTTGATCTGTGGTGGGACCAGCTTCATGTTGAGGTCCTGCGTCATTCCGATGCAGCGGCGTCTCGGGCGAGTCCCGTGCGTTCCGGACAAGCCGGATTGCCGGATTGTCACCTACCGCACTCGCCTCGTTGTGCGGAATGGCTCACTGAGCGGTGCTCGTCGCGAGAATCGGCGCTGGCAGTGGGGATGAAACGTCGCGAGCAGTCTCCGGCATTTCGGAAAGCTGTGCCGGAAGGATGGCCAAGCCGAGGAGCCAATGCTGAGTAGGCGGCGGTTCACACCTGGTTCACCCCCGCCGCACCCGAGCATTGACGATCACCCCCGCTCCTGCTAGCTTGATCTTACCCATCGATCTGCATGGTCGTCTTGACTCGAAGAACGGGGAGGCAAGTAATGAGTCGGCTGCTTCGTAATGTATTGCTCTGCTCCGCCCTTGTGGCTGGAGTTCTGATGCCTGCTGGGCCTGTTCAGGCATCTAGTACGACGATCCTGACTCTCGTCTGTGACGGGCCGCCGGCCCAGGCGCACTCGATCTCCATCAAGTGTGACGGCACGAGGAGTGGTTACACCGAGTTTCGGGTCGAGGGCGAATTCTGTGATCAGCGCGGTTGCGCGTGGCGCTTTGGTGCATGGCAGAAGTACAACTCCGGTAAGTACTCTACGGCGAGCGACCCGGGCTTGTGGTACAGCGGTCTCATGGGCATCGACCACCGTTGAGCTAATAGCGATTGGGTTGAACTACTAAGCTATTGAGCCGGGCCGCAGTAGCGGTCCGGCTCAATCGTGTATTCGGAGATTCAGAACGGCTGGCGTACCTATCGGTGATAGGGGCGATGGCGGTTCCGCGAGCGAGCTAGTCCAATCGCCTTTCGACCGTCTGCGCTCTGTCGCGAACCTGTGTATCCGAGTGCTGGTCAAGCAGGCCAGGGCTGCCTGCCGGGCAGGCGACGTCACGGCGGGGTTGCGACTATGGGGGGTTTCGGCAGGTTCCGCAAAAGGATCAGTGATTTGCCCCACCCGAGGGTTGCGTAGGGGTAACGGACGTCCAACAGTCGTGCACGATTGGCGGCCGGTGGGTGGACGCGGGCGTACGCTCCCGTCCGTAACGTGGGACGCCGGCGGCAGACCGCCGGCCGGCACAAGGGCTGCCACCGCGCACGACGCGGTGTGCAATGGGAAGGAGTCGTCTTGCGCTCTGTGCGTGGGATGCGGGTCGTTGCCTCCGCTTTCGTGGCGGGTGGCCTCGTGCTGGGTGCCGCCGCGTGTGGTGAGGCCCCCAAGGACGACAACGCCGGCAGCAGCGGCGGCAAGAAATACACCGCCTGCATGGTGACCGACACCGGCGGCATCGACGACAAGTCGTTCAACGCTGGCGCCTGGGCCGGCCTCGAGGCGGCCAAGAAGGCCAACAGCAACATCGAGACCAAGTACGTCTCGTCGCACCAGGAGGCGGACTACGAGGTCAACCTCAACGGCTACGTCAACCAGAAGTGCGACTTCATCCTGGCCGTCGGTGGCCTGATGGAGAAGGCCGCCAAGAAGGCCGCGGAGGCGCACCCGGACCAGCAGTTCGGCATCGTGGATGCCAACCCGGGCCTCGACAACATCTACCCGATGCAGTTCGACACCACCCAGGCCGCCTTCCAGGCCGGTTACCTGGCCGCCGGGATGAGTAAGACCGGCAAGGTCGGCACCTACGGCGCGATTCCGATCCCGCCGGTGACCATCTTCATGGACGGTTTCGCCGACGGCGTGGCCTACTACAACCAGGCCAAGGGTAAGAACGTCCAGCTCCTCGGTTGGGACAAGGCGACCCAGAAGGGTTCCTTCTCCAACTCCTTCGACAAGCAGGACGACGGCAAGAAGGTCTCCGACGCGCTGGTCGCCCAGGGCGCGGACATCGTCATGCCGGTCGCCGGTGGCTCGGGCCTCGGCACCACCGCCGCCGCCCAGGCCTCTGGTGGCAAGTACTCGGCGATCTGGGTCGACACCGATGGCTGCGAGAGCACCCCGAACTGCCCGGCGCTGCTGACCACGGTCGTCAAGAACATCCCGGGCGCCGTCAAGGACGCCGTGCTCAAGGCCGCCAGCGGCGAGAAGCTCCAGGCCAAGCCGGGCTACGTCGGCACCCTGGCCAACGACGGCGTGTCGCTCGCTCCGTTCCACGAGTTCGACAGCAAGGTCCCGGCGGACCTGAAGGCCGAGCTCGACAAGATCAAGGCGGACATCGCCGCCGGCACCATCAAGATCACCTCGAAGTCCCAGCCGGTCACTGAGTGACCGCTCCGTCGGCCGCCGCGCTGGATCATCGGACGCGGCGGCCGGCGGGCACCAGGCACGACAGCCGGCCGCCTCGACGTACGCGGGAGAACCCCGTGGCAGCGGGGCGGCCGGTCCCCCCTTACCCGCTAGGAACCGATCCGGCTCGATGGCCGGCGCGGCAGCGGCTACGCTGCCCCATCGCTCGCACTCCCGGAGGTTGCGCTGAGACTCGAACTGCGCGGCATCACCAAGCGGTTCGGTGATCTGGTCGCGAACGACCACATCGACCTGACGGTGGAGCCTGGAGAGATCCACGCCCTGCTCGGCGAGAACGGTGCCGGCAAGTCAACCCTGATGAACGTGCTCTACGGGCTTTACCAGCCCGACGAGGGCGAGATCCTGGTCGACGGAGAGCCGCTGAAGCTGAAGGGCCCGTCGGACGCGATCGCGGCCGGGATTGGCATGGTGCACCAGCACTTCATGCTGGTGCCGGTGTTCACCGTGGCGGAGAACGTCATGCTCGGTGCCGAGCAGGTCAAGGGGGGCATCACCGGCTTTCTCGATCGCCGGCGGGCCCGTCGCGAGGTCGCCGAGGTTTCCGGGCGGTACAACCTCCGGGTCGACCCGGACGCGGTGATCGAGGACCTGCCGGTCGGCATCCAGCAGCGGGTGGAGATCGTCAAGGCGCTCACCCGCGACGTCGATCTGCTGATCCTCGACGAGCCCACCGCGGTGCTCACCCCGCAGGAGACCGAGGAACTGCTCGCGGTCATGCGGTCGCTCAAGGCCGCCGGCAAGTCGATCGTCTTCATCACCCACAAGCTGGGCGAGGTGAAGGCCATCGCCGATCGGATCACGGTGATCCGGCGCGGCAAGACGGTCGGCACCGCCGAGCCGAGCGCCAGCCGGGACGAGCTGGCCGCGCTGATGGTGGGTCGCAGCGTCCGGCTGACCGTCGACAAGCAGCCGGCCACGCCGGGCAAGCCGATCCTCGAGGTGTCCGGCCTGGTCGTCGACGACGACCGGCAGGTACGCGCGGTCGACGGCGTCGACCTGACCGTGCACGCCGGTGAGGTGCTCGGCATCGCGGGCGTGCAGGGCAACGGCCAGACCGAGCTGATCGAGACGATCATGGGTCTGCGGCCCGCGCTCGCCGGCACCATCACCCTCGACGGCGAGGCCGTGCACGGCTGGCCGACCAAGAAGGTGCTCCGCGCCGGCGTCGGCTACGTGCCGGAGGACCGCAGCGTCGACGGCGTGGTCAAGGAGTTCTCCGTCGCGGAGAACCTGGTTTTGGACATCTATGACCAGCCGCCCTTCGGCAAGGGCCTGTCGCTCAAGCCGGATGCCATCGCGAAGTCGGCGAAGGAACGGATCGAGCAGTTCGACGTCCGCACCTCCTCGGCGGAGACGCCGGTGGGCACCCTGTCCGGTGGTAACCAGCAAAAGGTGATCGTGGCCCGGGAGCTGTCCCGGCCGCTGAAGCTCTTCATCGCCGCGCAGCCCACCCGGGGCGTCGACGTAGGCTCGATCGAGTTCATCCACAGCCGGGTGATCCGCGAGCGGGACATCGGCACCGCCGTGATGGTGGTCTCCAGCGAGCTGGACGAGGTGATCGGCCTGGCCGACCGGATCGCGGTGATGTACCGCGGCCGGATCATCGGCGTGGTCGGCCCGGACACCCCGCGCGAGGAGATCGGCCTGCTGATGGCCGGCATCACCCCGGACAGCGCCACCGCGGCCGCCGATGGCCCTGGCAACGAGGACGAGGCATGAGCAATCCCAACCCGGTGTCGGGCTCTCCGGACAAGGAGTTGGCGACCGAGACCCAGGAGACACGGGCGATCCCAACCCCGCGCGCCGGCGATGGCGAGCATGCGGTGACCGCCACCGCGACCAAGGAGCCCGCCGCCGAGCCCCGCCCCTCGCTGGGCCGGCTGTTCCTGGAGAACCTCTGGGCGGCGAACACGGTCACCGTGACCGTGCTCGCCGTGCTGCTGGCGATGCTGGTCGGCGCGGTGCTGATCATCGTCTCCGCCCCGGACGTGCTGGCCACCTACGGCTACATCACCGCCCGGCCGGCGGACGCGCTCAACTCGAGCTGGGCCGTGGTCAGCGACGCGTACGCGAACCTGTTCAAGGGCGCCATCTTCGACCCGGACGCGTCCGGCTTCACCGCGGCGCTGGGCCCGATCTCGGAGACGCTCACCTACACCGCGCCGCTGGTCTTCACCGGCCTGTCGGTGGCGCTCGCCTTCCGCGGTGGCCTGTTCAACATCGGCGCTCAGGGCCAGGCGACGATCGGCGTCGTCCTCGCCGCCGCCGCCGGCTTCGCGCTGCCGCTGCCGCCGGGGGTGCACCTGCTCGTCGCCCTGCTCGCCGGCGCGGTCGGCGGCGCGATCTGGGGCTTCATCCCGGGCATTCTCAAGGCGCGTACTGGCGCTCACGAGGTGATCAACACGATCATGCTCAACTACGTGGCGGTCTACTTCCTGGCCTGGATCATTCTCCAGGAGGGGGTGCACAGCCCGGACCGCGCGGACGCGATCAGCAAGTCGGTCGACGCCTCCGCCCAGCTGCCCCGCCTGCTCGGCGCCGACCTACGCGTGCACGCCGGCATCCTGCTCGCGGTGCTGGCCACCGGGTTCGTCGCCTGGCTGCTCAACCGCTCGACGCTCGGTTTCGAGCTGCGCGCGGTCGGCGCCAACCCGGACGCCGCCCGGACCGCGGGCATCAGTGTCACGAAGTCGTACGTGCTGGTCATGGCGATCGCCGGCCTGCTGGCCGGGCTCGGCGGATCGAACATGGTGCTCGGCTCGACGGCTGACTCGCTCACTCCGCAGGTGGTCGCGCAGATCGGCTTCGACGGCATCCTGGTCGCGCTGCTCGGCCGGGTGAAGCCATGGGGTGTGCTGATGGCCGCGCTGCTCTTCGGCGCGCTCCAGGCCGGCGGCAACCGGATGCAGTCGTATTCCGGGATCTCCCTGGAGCTGGTCACCGTGCTCCAGGCGCTCATCGTCATCTTCATCGCCGCGCCGGCCCTGGTGAAGGCGATCTTCCAGCTCCGGGCAGCCCGCGCGGCCCGGCTGCAGACGAGCCTCGCGAAGGGCTGGTGACGCATGTCCACCATGACTGTCCCTGAGGTCGCCGTCACCACGGTCGACGAGGGATTCTGGACCCGTACCCGCAAGATCGGGGTGGTCCTGCTGGCGTTGGGCGTGCTCGCGGCGGGGCTCTTCGGGTCGTTCGCCACCGACCGGGAGGCCCGGTTCACGCTCAGCGAGACCGAGGGCGGCGCCGCCCTGACGATCCACGGCACGACCGGCGCGATCCTGTTCGGGATCATCGCCGCCGCGGCCGGCGTCGCGCTGCTCGCCGGGGTGCCGAAGCGCTGGTTCGGCGTGCTGCTCGGCGTCGGGCTGGTCGCCTTCGTGGTGAGCTTCCTCTGCTGGCAGGTCTCCGCCGCCCCCGAGGGCCGCAACTTCATGCCGCTGGTCAACGTTGTCCGTGGCACCTTCCTGCTGGCCCTGCCGCTGATCTTCGGCGCGCTGGCCGGCGTGCTCTGCGAGCGGTCCGGCGTGGTCAACGTGGCGATCGAGGGCCAGCTGTTGATGGGTGCCTTCTCCGGCGCGCTCTTCGGCAGCCTCTCCGGCAACGTCTGGGTGGGGCTGGTCGCCGCCGCGATCGGCGGCGCGATCATCTCGCTGCTGCTCGCCGTGTTCGCCATCCGTTACCTGGTCGACCAGGTGGTCATGGGCATCGTGCTCAACCTGCTCGCCGTCGGCGTCACGGGCTTCCTCTATGAGCGGCTGATGCAGCGGGACGCGATGAAGTACAACAGCGCCCCCCGGTTCAGCAACTGGGAGATCCCGCTGCTCAAGGACATCCCGCTGCTCGGTCCGGCGTTGTTTCGCGGCAACATCTTCCTCTACGTCGGCCTGCTGCTGGTGCTGGTGATTCACATCGGGCTGTTCCGTACCCGGTGGGGGCTGCGGACCCGCTCGGTCGGGGAGCACCCGACCGCCGCGGACACGCTGGGCGTCAAGGTGCTGCGGCTGCGCTACCGCAACGTGATCATGGCGGGACTGGTGGCCGGCGTGGGTGGTGCCTCGTACACCCTGGCGATGTACTCGTTCACCAAGAACATGATCGGCGGTAAGGGCTTCATCGCCCTGGCCGCGCTGATCTTCGGCCGGTGGAGCCCGACCGGGGCGCTGCTCGCGGCGCTCTTCTTCGGCTTCGCCGACCAGCTCGCCACGTACCTGGGTGCGGTTGGCAGCAGCATCCCCAGCCAGTTCCTGGCGATGCTGCCGTACCTGGCGACGATCCTGGCGGTGGCCGGGCTGGTCGGCAAGGTCCGGGCCCCGGCCGCCGACGGCAAGCCGTACATCAAGGGCTGACCGCAGTGACGCAGCGTGCCCGGCGGGGAGGTCCGCCGGGCACGCCCGTCTCCGGGGCGGGCTCGGCGGCCGTGACGACCGTCGGCACCCCCGTGCCAGGCCTGATCTGCGGGAATTAGGCAGAATGGGAGATGTGATGGAGATCGACTGGGAGCGGCTGCGCGCCGCCGCCACCGAGGTGATGCGGCACGCGTACGTGCCGTACTCGAAGTTCCCGGTCGGGGCGGCTGCCCTGGTCGACGACGGCCGGGTGGTGGTCGGCTGCAACGTGGAGAACGCCGCGTACGGGGTGGTCCTCTGCGCCGAGTGTGGGGTGGTCTCCTCGCTGCACGCCACCGGTGGTGGCCGGATCGTCGCCCTCTCCTGCGTCGACGCCACCGGTGAGCCGCTGATGCCCTGCGGCCGGTGCCGCCAGCTGCTGTGGGAGCAGGGCGGCCCGGAGTGCCTGATCGAGGCCAAGGGCGGCCCGCTGCGCATGGCCGAGCTGCTGCCGCACGCCTTCGGCGTCGAGGACCTGGAGGCGGTGACCGGCGAGCACCCGGTGCCCGTGGTGCCGGACCGGCTCGCCGCCTGGCGGGGTCGGGGCACCGTCTTCGTGCACCCGGACCTCTCCGCCGGGAAGCAGATCTGGACGGCGTACTGGGAGCGGTCGGCCGGCGACACCGAGGGTGCCGAGACCGGTGTGCTGGAGGAGGGACCGGCCTGGGGCGACCCGGCGGAGGCGATCACCTGGGGGCTGGCACGCACGCCCCGGGTCGTCGTGGTCGACGCGTCGGGCACGATCTTCTGGGCCGGGGAAGGCGAGCCGCCTTTGGAGATCCCGGTCCGGTGGGGCTGAGCTTGGGGGATGGGGCCGACCGTGCCCGGCTCCGGGCGGTCAGGCTTGATCCCTCCGCCGGTCACGGTCGGCCCCATCCTCGGTGGCCGCGGTACGCGGACCGGTTTCGCAACGACGAGGAAAGATCATCTGATGAGTGCTTTTACGGCGGTTGACGTCATCCGGACCAAGCGGGACGGGGGCGTGCTGAGCGACGGGCAGATCGACTGGGTCGTCGACGCGTACACCAGGGGGCTGGTGGCCGACGAGCAGATGTCGGCGCTGGCCATGGCGATCCTGCTGCGCGGCATGACCGGGGCGGAGATCGCCCGGTGGACCGCCGCGATGATCGCCAGCGGCGAGCGGTTGGACCTCTCGCCGGTGACCCGGCCGACCGTGGACAAGCACTCCACCGGCGGCGTCGGCGACAAGATCACCCTGCCGCTCACCCCGCTCGTGGCCGCCTGCGGCGCGGCGGTGCCGCAGTTGAGCGGTCGGGGTCTCGGCCACACCGGCGGCACGCTGGACAAGCTGGAGTCGATCCCCGGCTGGCGGGCCGCGCTGAGCAACGCGGAGTTCATCAACCAGCTCCGCGACGTCGGCGCGGTGATCTGCGCGGCCGGCGACGGGCTGGCCCCGGCCGACCGCAAGCTGTACGCGCTGCGCGACGTCACCGGCACGGTGGAGGCGATCCCGCTGATCGCCAGCTCGATCATGAGCAAGAAGATCGCCGAGGGGACCGGCGCGTTGGTGCTCGACGTGAAGGTGGGCTCGGGCGCGTTCATGAAGACCGCCGACGACGCCCGCGAACTGGCCCGGACCATGGTGGAGCTGGGCGGGGCGCACGGGGTGCGGACGGTCGCCCTGCTCACCGACATGTCCACCCCGCTCGGCCTGGCCATCGGCAACGCCGTCGAGGTGACCGAGTCGGTCGAGGTGCTGGCCGGCGGCGGCCCGGCCGACGTGGTGGAGCTGACCCTGGCGCTGGCCCGGGAGATGCTCGACGCGGCGGGCCTGCCGGACGCCGACCCGGCGGCGGCGCTGCGCGATGGACGGGCGATGGACGCCTGGCGGACGATGATCCGGGCGCAGGGTGGCGACCCGGACGCGCCGATGCCGACGGCCGCCGAGGTCGAGGTGGTCCGCGCCGAAGAGGACGGCTACGTCGCCGGCATCGACGCGTACGCGATGGGGGTGGCCGCCTGGCGGCTCGGCGCCGGCCGGGCCCGCAAGGAGGACCCGGTCAGCATCCCGGCCGGCGTGGTGCTGCACAAGCGCCCCGGCGATCCGGTGCGCGCCGGCGATCCCCTCTACGAGCTGCGCGCCGAGCACGCGCAGCGGATCCCGGCCGCGCTCGCCGAGGCGCGGCGGGCGGTCCGGATCGCCCCGGCGGCCCCGGCCGCGACGCCGCTGGTGATCGAGCGGATCGGTTGATCGGCTCGGTCGGCTCCGGCCGTGGTGCCGGCCTCGTCGAGGGGCTATTCTGCCTGGCCAAGGGAGGACCGATCGGCGCGAGCAGACAGGGGTGAGCCGTGCGCGTACCCGCTCCCGATCCCCGGGCCGTCCGTGAGGCGAGCCTCGACGAGCTGTCCCGGCTGGGTCTTCCACTGCCGCCACCGCAGTTCCCGCTGGTCTGGGAGCCGGGGGACGAGGTCGAGCTGCGTACCACGGCCGAGATCGAGGCGCGGATCGCGGTCCTGCACCTGATCCTGGCCCGCTGCTTCGGGATGCCCGCGCAGGCGGCGATGAGCTGGCTGCTGGAGTCGCATCTGGTCGACACGGTGACCCCACCCGAGTGGCAGTTCGTCATGGGCGGCAAGGGCGACCACCGCTCGTTCGTGCTGCACCACGACGCGCTCTTCTCGCTGGCCTGGGTGCTGGGGCTGGCCAAGGAGCTGGACCCGACCGTGCCGGTGGACGCACGGCTCGTCGAGCGGATGCCGAACCTCGTCGGTGGGGAGACCTTTTCGCAGTGGCGGGCCCGGATCCTGGCCGCGCCGCAGCACCCGGCCGACGCCGCCGCCCTGCTCGACCTGCACTACTGCCTGGACTGGGCGTACCTGGAGTCGGAGCGCACCGGCCGGGCGTTGCCCGGGTTGGTGGACGCCAACGCGATCGGGCAGCGCCGGTGGGCGCTGGAGTGGGCGGTGATGCTGCGCGGGCCGTACCACGACGAGCCGCCGGGTTGGGAAGAGGTCGACCTCTCCACCTAAGCGACTGGCCGGTGCACGCCGAGCCGGACGGCGAGGGTCACCGGCACCGGCTCGGGCAGCGCGGCGATCCGCTCGGCGAGCCGGGCCGGGTCGGTGTGCCAGGCGCTGGGACCCATGCCGACCAGGGTGGCCACCTCGGTGCGGCGCAGCGTCAGCCGGGCCCGGTGCTCGGTGGCCGACTCCTCGGTGAAGTGCGTGCCGAGGCTGCCGGCCACCCGGTCCGCCTTGGCTGGGTCCACGCGCAGCAGGTCGAGCGCGTCGACCAGTTCGGCGAGGTGATCCGCGGCCGGGGTGATCACCAGCAGCGCGCCGTCCGGGTCGAGCACCCGGTGGAACTCCGGGCCGTTGCGCGGTGCGAAGACGTTCAGCAGCACGGTGGCCGAGCCGTCGGCCAGCGGGAGCCGCTGCCAGGTGTCGGCGAGCGCCGCCGCCGCGCGCGGGTGGGCCCGGGCCGCGCGGCGCAGTGCCGGCTTGGCCACGTCCAGGGCCAGGCCGACGGCGTCCGGCAGCGCCGCCAGCACCGCCGCGAGGTACCAGCCGGTCCCGGCCCCGGCGTCCACCACCAAGGGGTACGGGCGCTCGGCCGCTCGGGCGACCACCATGGCGGCGGTGGCGGCGAGCGCGGCGGCGACGGTGTCGTAGTGGCCGGCGGCGAGGAAGTCGGCGCGGGCGGCGACCATCTCGGCGCTGTCCCCGCTGTGTGGGGCGCGGCCGGCGAGCAGGTTGACGTAACCCTGGCGGGCGATGTCGAAGCTGTGCCGGCGCGGGCAGCGCAGCGCGCGGGCGGTGCCGGCGACGGCCTCGGCGAGCGGCTCGGCACAGACCGGGCAGCGCAGCCGGCCGAGGATTCGGGCGTCCATGTCAGACCTCGGACGGGCTGGGGCGCTGCCCGCCGGCGAGGTGGTTGACCACCCGGTGGGTCAGGGCGCCGAGCGCCTCGACCTCCTCCGGGGTGAGCAGGTCGATCAGGTGCCGGCGGACGGCGGCGACGTGGCCGGGCGCGGCCGCCTCGATGGCCTGCCGGCCCGCCGGGGTGAGCGCGACGATCGAGCCTCGGCCGTCGGACGGGCACTCCTCCCGGGTGACCAGGCCGCGTTGCTGCATCCGGGTGAGGTGGTGGGACAGCCGGCTGCGCGACCAGAGCATCCGGTCGGCCAGTTCGCTGAGCCGTAGCCGCTGGTCGGGCGTCTCGGAGAGGTCGGAGAGGACGTCGTAGTCCGGCTCGGAGAGGCCAGCGTCCTGCATCAGGTCCCGGGCCAGTTCGAGGTCGAGCAGGCGGCGCATCCGGCGGTAGCCGCGCCAGGCCCGGTTCTCCCGCTCGTCGAGCCAGCGTGGTTCGTCCATGCCGCGATCCTAACCCAGTTGTTGACATGTCACCTAGACGGTCCTAATGTCGGTGACATGTCAACTAGTTTGCCGGCACGTATGGTCCGGCTTCTACTTGGGCTGGCCCTCTTCGGCGCCAGTGTGGCGCTGATGGTCCGGGCAGATCTCGGGCTCTCCTCGTGGGACGTGCTGCACCAGGGCCTGGCCGGGCCCGCGCGACGGGCTGATGACGGGCCTGGCCGCCCGCGACCTGCCGGTCGGTCGCGCCCGCACCCTGATCGAGCTGGGCGTGCTCGCCACGGGCTGGCTGCTCGGCGGCACCGTCGGCGTCGGCACAGTGATCTACGCGCTGAGCATCGGCCCGCTCGCCCAGTTCCTCATCCCCCGACTCGCCGTGTCGGCGAAGGGTGACCTTAACCACACCTGCGGTGGCAGCGGGCGACGCCACCGCCGACGAGCTGGTCGAGGTCTACCGGCGGATCCGGGGCGAGCACCCGGACTGGGCGGACTACCGGGCGGCGATGGTGACCGACGGTCGCCTGGTGCTCCGCCTCGCCGTCGAGCGGGTGTACGGCTGGCGTCCGTGAGCCGGGGCCCGGTCCCGTGTCGAGGTCGGCCCGCCGGTGGATAGTGTCTGAGCATGGTCGCAATCCGGTACGAGGACATCGTCAAGGTCCCGAAGGCGCTGTTGCACGATCACCTCGACGGCGGTCTGCGGCCCGCGACGATCGTCGAGCTGGCCGCCGAGATCGGCCACGAGCTGCCCACCACCGATGCGGCGGCGCTCGGTCGCTGGTTCGTCGAGTCGGCCGACTCCGGCTCGCTGGAGCGCTATCTGGAGACGTTCGCGCACACCGTGGCAGTCATGCAGACCGCGCCCGCGCTGCGTCGTGTTGCCCGTGAGTGCGCGCTCGACCTGGCCGCCGACGGCGTGGTGTATGCGGAGGTCCGGTTCGCCCCCGAGCAGCATCTGGAGCAGAACCTGACCCTCGACGAGGTGGTCGAGGCCGTGGTGGCCGGTTTCGCGGAGGGCAGTGCCCTGGCCGCCGAGGCGGGCACGCCGATCCGGGTCGGCACCCTGCTCACCGCGATGCGGCACGCCGCTCGCTCACAGGAGATCGCCGAGCTGGCCGTCCGGCACCGCGACGCCGGGGTAATCGGTTTCGACATCGCTGGCGCCGAGGCGGGTTTCCCGCCCACCCGGCACCTGGACGCCTTCGAATACCTTCAGCGGGAAAACTTCCACTTCACCATCCACGCCGGCGAGGCGTTCGGGCTGCCGTCGATCTGGCAGGCGATCCAGTGGTGCGGCGCGGACCGGCTCGGCCATGGCGTCCGGATCATCGACGACATCACCCCGGGGCCGCCGCCGGTGCTGGGCCGACTGGCCGCGTACGTCCGGGACAAGCGGATTCCGCTGGAGCTCTGTCCCTCGTCGAACGTGCAGACCGGGGCGGCGCCGTCGATCGCCGAGCACCCCATCGGGCTGCTGCGCGACCTGCGCTTCCGGGTGACCGTCAACACCGACAACCGGCTGATGAGCGGCACCTCGATGTCCCGGGAGATGGCGCTGCTGGTGGAGGCCTTCGGCTACGGCTGGAAGGAGCTCCAATGGTTCACGATCAACGCGATGAAGAGCGCGTTCATTCCGTTCGACCAACGACTGAAGATCATTGACGAGGTGATCAAGCCGGCGTACGGCAAGCTGATCGGCTGATCACGGCTGCGTGTGCGGGTGCCCGGCGAGCAGGGCGGCCACCCGGCGCAGCACCTCCCGGGCTCGCGCCGCCTCGGCGCCCAGCCCGGTCTGCCGGCGCAGCACGGCCGGCTCGGCACGCAGCAGGGTGATCCCGCGCCGGATCAGCACCCGGGGCGTCTTGCGCTGCTCGGACAGGTCGCGGGCGAGCCGGCGGACGAAGGTCGCCCCGCGCGGTCGGCGCAGCGCGTACGCCCCGGCGAGCAGGCCGCGGCGGCGGCACTCCTCGACGATCTCGGCGGCGAAGATCCCTTCGGCGACGAAAAGTGGCGAGCCAGCGACGTCGAACGGCCGAGTGGCCACCTTTCGGTCCGCGTCGATCGCATAAACCGGCACTTCGGCCTTGCCGTCCCGAGCCAGTCGGGCAATTGTTTCCACCGCTGCGTCCGCATCCCAGGACAACGGCGACTCCCAGTCCACATGTCCGTTTCGGCGTGGCAACGTAGGGTCGTCGCCGTCCTTGTAGAAGTCATCCAGGCAGAGCACCGGAAGCCCGGTTCGTTGCGCGATGTACGACTTTCCGGAGCCGGAGGGGCCAGCAAGGAGGACGACGCGGTGAGGGTATTCCATTACTTTCAGTAACTCCGGCCAGACGGATTGCTATCAAATTGCATCAACATCTCATCACACCTTCGGTGAGGGACAACCTGGGCTTTCTCTTTGTGGAGCGGCGTGATGGAATCTCGGAGGTCCGACCCGCCGGGTCGGTCGCTCGACGTTGCCCTTGGGTGACGTTCGGACGCGGTAATGCGAGGGCGGTGACGTGAGCAAACGACCAAAGACGGCGGGCTCCTTCCTGTCGCGTCTACGTCAGCCGGCCGGCCGGCTCCGCGACATGCCGATCTGGTCCAAGCTCGGGCTGATCATGATCGTGCCGACCATCGCCACGGTTCTGGTGGGCACCAACAGTTTGGTTAACCACCTGGGTACGCTCAATGCTGCCAACCGGGCAGGTGACCTGGCCAACCTGATCAGCTACTCCGGTGACCTGGTCGACACTCTGCAGGACGAGCGGGTCTCCGCGGTGCTGTGGCTCGGCGCGGAGCGCCCCGGCCAGAGTAAGGCCGAGCGGGTCCAGTCCAACGCCCAGTACCAGGAGGCCTACAGCCGGGCCACCTCCCGGGTCGACCAGAACAAGGGGCCCTACTCCCGGCAGCGGGCCGCCGTCGGCGATCTGCCGAAGAAGTTCGAGGCCCGGCTCGCCGACATCGACAAGGGTCTCGCCGACCTTCCAGGCACCCGTAGCCAGGTCTACAACGGCAAACTGAGCATCAACGAGGCTGAGAAGTCGTACGAAGTCCTGATCAACAACCTGCTCGCGATCCGGGACTCGGCCACTCAGTTGGCCGGCGACAACGACCTGAGTGACCAGATGCGCGCCGCCGCCTCGATTGCCCGGCAGCGGGAGTACCTGTCCCAACGTCGGGTGGTCGTCCACCAGGCGCTGGTGGGCAAGAACCTCACCCCGATGCTGCGGGAGCAGTTCATCGCCAGCCAGACCGGCCAGGCGCAGGCGTTGGAGACCTTCAGGGCGGTCGCCACCCAGGCCGACGCCGAGTACTTCGACCAGACCGTCGCCGAGTCCGACCTGCGTGAGGCGAAGAAGTACAGCTCCCAGGTCACCCAGAGCATCGACGGCAACCTGGCTGATGTGTCGTTCGGGCCGGACCAGTGGGACGCGGCCATGGTGGCCTATGCCCGGCAGATCCGGACGGTCGAGTCGAAGCTCGACGCCAATGTGGTCCAGCAGGCCGAGCGGCTCCGCTCGGACACGCAGCGCCAGGTGTTCCTGGAGACCGGCTTGCTGCTCAGCATGCTGCTCCTGGCCATCCTCTTCGCGTACCTGATCGCCCGCTCGATGGCGCGATCGCTGCGCGAGCTGCGGCAGGGTGCCCTCTCGGTGGCCCAGTACGGCCTTCCG
Organism: Micromonospora sp. NPDC006766; assembly: GCF_040636055.1. Taxonomy (NCBI): domain Bacteria; kingdom Bacillati; phylum Actinomycetota; class Actinomycetes; order Micromonosporales; family Micromonosporaceae; genus Micromonospora; species Micromonospora sp. NPDC006766. The sequence continues at coordinate 54,222 of NZ_JBEYIX010000006.1, forward strand.
CAGGCCGTGGCCCGCCTCCGGGATCCGCAGGTCACCGGTCAGCTCTCCCCGGTCCAGCTGGCCAACCAGATCGCCGAGCCGCTGCCGATCCGCAGTAAGGACGAGTTCGGCCAGGTGACCGAGGCGTTCAACGCCGTCCACCTGGAGGCCGTCCGCACCGCCGCCGAGCAGGCCGCCCTCCGGGCGTCCGTCGCGACGATGTTCGTCAACCTGGCCCGCCGGTCGCAGATCCTGGTCGACCGGTTGATCGGTCACCTCGACCGGCTGGAGCGCGGCGAGGAGGACCCGGACCGGCTGGCCGAGCTGTTCCAGCTCGACCACCTGGCCACCCGGATGCGCCGTAACGACGAGAACCTGCTGGTCCTGGCCGGGGCGGACTCCACCCGCGTGCAGCGCGAGCCGGCCGCCCTCATCGACGTGCTGCGGGCCGCCCAGTCCGAGGTCGAGCACTACACGCGGATCGAGTTCGGCGTGATCGACCGGGACATCGAGGTCGCCGCGCACGCGGTCAACGACATGGTGCACCTGGTCGCCGAGCTGTTCGACAACGCCACCGCCTTCTCCCCGCCGGACTCGCACGTCATGGTGGAGGCCCGGCGGATGGGCGACCGTGCCTCGCTCTACGTCGAGGACCGGGGTATCGGCATCGGCCCGGAGCAGCTGCACGAGCTGAACGAGCGGCTCGCCACTCCACCGCAGGTGGACGTCGCGGTCTCCCGGATGATGGGTCTGGTCGTGGTCGCGCGACTGGCATCCCGGCACGGAGTCAAGGTCGAGCTGCGACCCGGTGCCGACCGGGGCACGGTGGCCGATGTCACCCTGCCCACGTCGGTGCTGGTGCCGCGTGCCCTCGCCGGCCGGGGCCAGCCGATGCCCGCCCTGCCGGCCGCTGCGGCCGCTCCCCAGCAGAGCGGTCCGGCCCCCGCGTTCGGTGCCCTGGCCGCCTTCGGTAGCGGCCCGAACACCCTGCCGCCGCTCTCCGGCGCGTCCGGTAACCAGGTGACGCTCGGCGGGGGCGCCTTCGATCCGGCGCCGCGCAGCGGCGCCGGCATCCCGGCCACGGCTGGCGGGACGCGGTCGATGCCGGCCTGGTCGGACCTCACCGGCGCTACCGGACACTCCGACGGCGACGCTTTCGCCCCGCGGACGCCCAACGGCCGGCCGATCGATCCGCTGCCGCAGCGGCGCAACCCGGCCGAAGGTGACCCGGCCGGCGCCGGCCAGCAGTCGGCTGTCCCGCAGCAGTTGCCGAGCACCTCCGAGACGTGGCCATACGGCCCGCCGCCGGTCTCGGCGCCGCCGCTGCCGCCGGTCTCTGCCCCGCCGCTGCCGCCGGTTTCTGCCCCGCCGCTGCCGCCGGTCTCCGGCGTGCCCGTCTCCGCCTCGCCGGTATCCGGCCAGCCGGTGTCGGCCGCGCCCGCCCCGTTCTCGCCGTTCTCCCCGCCGGTCGGTCAGGTACCGCCGCGCCCGGTTCCGCCGACCCCCGCGCCGACCGTCGGCGCACCGCCGGCCTGGCCGCCGGTCGCCGCGCCCGACCCGGCCGCCGCCCCGCCGGTGCCGGAGCGCCTCGCCGCCGGTCTCGACATGACCACCGAGCTGCCCCGGGTGCCCCGTCCGGAGACGCCGCCGGCCGTCAGCCGGCCGGTGCCCGCACCGGCGCCGCAGCAGGCGACCAACCAGCAGCGGTACGCGGACGAGACGATGGAGCTGCCGATCTTCCGCGAGCTCGAGTCTGCCTGGTTCCGTACCCGGCGGCCTGGGCCGGAGGAGCCGGCCACGGCGACGAGTGGCGTCCCGACCCAGCAGTTCGCCAAGGTCGACGTCGCCGGTCGGGCCGTCCAGCAACCAACACCCGGGACGACAGGTAACACGCCGATGGCACACACTCCGATGGCCGGCGGAGCCCCGCGCGACAACGGATCGGCGAACGGGGGCCTTCGTCCCGGTTCCACTGAGGCAGCGCCGAACCGGCGGGCGTCGCAGCAGACCACCGGCTGGCAGACCGCGGCCGACGACGGTTGGCGGGCTGCCTCGGCGGCCACCGAGGTGCCGGTTACCGAGACCACCCAGAAGGGCCTGCCCAAGCGGGTGCCGATGGCGCAGCTCGTGCCGGGTGGCGTCGAGAAGCCGAGCGCGTCGGTGCAGCGCCGGACGCCGGAGGCCGTACGGGGTCTGCTCTCGGCCTACCATCGGGGCGTGCAGCGGGGGCGTAACCACCCGTCCGACAGCAACCCTGCCGGCTCGGAGGCGACTCCGGGCGGGCAGCAGTCCTCGCAGTCTGGCTCAGGCCCGGTGGCCGGGAGCGGGCAGAAGGAGCAACAAGGATGACTACTACGCAGGATCTCGGATGGCTGCTAGCCAACTTCGCCGACCGGGTACCCGGTGTGGCGCACGCGGTCGCGGTCTCCGCCGACGGCCTGCTCCTCGCCGCGTCCCGTGACCTTCCGCGGGACCGCGCCGACCAGCTCGCGGCGATCTCGTCCGGGCTGGTCAGCCTGACTCAGGGCGCGGCCCGCTGCTTCGAGGGCGGAGCGGTGCTGCAGACCGTCGTCGAGATGGACAATGGCTTCCTGTTCCTCATGTCCATTTCGGACGGGTCGTCGTTCGCGGTCCTCGCCGCGCGCAGCTCCGACGTCGGCCAGGTCGGCTACGAAATGGCTCTGCTCGTCGACCGGGTGGGCGACGCACTGACCCCGCAGCCACGTACGGCTGTCGGGATGATGGGCTGACCGACGCGCTGACCAATGGGTCAGGAGCGGCAACAACTACGACAACGACGGGTTCCACCGGGACGAGCCGGCAACGGGTACGAAGGAGGTGAGCGGCGACATGGCCGATCGTGACGAGCCAACCGGCGCGTTGGTCCGTCCATACGCCGTGACCCGCGGCCGTACCCGGCCCCGGCTCGAGATCGCCTTGGAGGCGCTCGTCGAGACGACGGTGCGCGGCCGGGCCGTTGCCACTGGCAACGGCAGTCAGAGCCGAGAGCACCAGTACATCGCCACGCTGTGTGACGGACGCGTGCAGTCACTTGCCGAGATCGCGGCGCGGATGCAGCTTCCGCTCGGTGTGGCACGGGTGCTCATCGCCGACATGGCGACGGACGGCCTGGTCGCGGTCCACGAGCCGACCATCCTGGACGACTCCGACGACGCGGTGGGCACTGAACTGCTGGAGAGGGTGCTGAGTGGACTTCGCAGGCTCTGACATGTCGCACCGGCCGCCGGTCCCGAACGGGCGTGTGACGTCGGCGAAGATTGTTATCGCCGGTGGTTTCGGCGTCGGTAAGACGACGCTGGTCGGCTCGGTCTCGGAGATCACGCCGCTGACCACCGAGGCGATCATGACCTCCGCCGGGGTGGGCGTTGACGACAACCGGCAGGTGCCGGGCAAGACGACGACCACGGTGGCGATGGACTTCGGTCGTATCTCGATCGACCGTGATCTGATCCTGTACCTGTTCGGTACGCCGGGTCAGACCCGGTTCTGGTTCATGTGGGACGAACTGGTCCGCGGCGCGATCGGTGCCGTGGTGCTGGTCGACACCCGTCGACTGGCCGACTGCTTCGCCGCGATCGACTTCTTCGAGCACCGGCGGCTGCCGTACCTGGTGGCCATCAACTGCTTCGACGGCATGCAGTACCACGACCCGCAGGACGTTCGGGACGCGTTGGCGATCTCCAGCCACGTGCCGGTGGTGGCATGCGACGCCCGGAACCGGGAGTCGACCAAGCACGTGCTGATCTCGCTCGTCGAGTACGTGCTCACCATGCGGCGTTCGCGGGCGGTCGCGCCCGCCTGACCGGCTTCCGCAAGCGCCCGGTGACCAAGGACACCGGGCGCTTGGTACTGCCTCGGGCAGCCCGGCCGGCGGCGCCATGCGGCACCGGAACCGGCCGGTCAGGAGTACCGGTTCCAGGTGCCCAGGCTGACCACGTAGACGCCGAGTGAATCCCGGTCCATGCCACCGTGCCGGATCGGGGCGAAGGCGTAGGCACCGGCGATGCCCTCGGCCACCTGGGTCTGCAGGTATGCCCGCAGCCGGCCACGGTCGGTGCTGCTCGCCGCGCGGGCCGCCTTGGCGAGCAGCTGAATCGCGTCCGAGCCGTACGGGGCGAAGCCGCTGAAGGTGCCGTGCCGCTGGATGTAGCGGAAGGTGAAATCCCGTCGGGCGAGTTCCGCGGTGGTGGTCGTGGTCAGCGTGCTCGCGGCGAGACAGGCCGGGTGGACGGCGTACGCCCCCTCTACGGCGGCGGCGTTCGCGCCGGAGAGCGTGTCCTCGGCGACCGCGCCCGGGTCGAAGAAGAGCGGACCCCGGTAACCGGCCCGCCGCAGCTCCCGCGCCGCGGTGCCGGAATCTGGGGCGGTGCCCCAGACGATGACCCCGTCCAACTCCCCGGTCACCGCCCGTCGCGCGGCAGCGCCGAAGCTCTGCCCGGTGGCGGGCAGCCGTACGGTCCGGATCAGGTCCACGCCGCCGTCCCGCAGGGCTCGGCGCGCCGCCTGCACACCGGAGTCGCCGTGCAGCCCGTCGGCGGCCAGCAGGGCGACCCGCCGGACCTGGAGTGAGTTGAGCAGGCGGGCCATGCGGCGGGCCACGTCACCGGCGTCGGGGGTGAGCTTGTAGATGTAGGTGCGCCGGGCGAGCGGCAGCACGATGTCGTCCCCGGCGGCCAGCGACAGGAATGGCACCTGGTGCTCCTGGGCCACGTCGACGATGGCCATGGAGGTCTCGGTTGAGGTGCCGCCGACCAGGGCGTGCACCTCGTCCCGCTGGGTCAGCTCGGTGGCCTGCCGGGCCGCCTCCCGAGGATCACTGTGGTTGTCCCGGATTTCCAGGCGCACCGTACGCCGCAGGTTGCCCACCGGGATGCCGCTGAGGTTCAGCGACTCCACGGTGATCTCCATGGCCCGCTGCTGGAGCACGCCGAGGGCGGCTCCCCGGCCGCTCAGCTCCAGGCTGACGCCGATCACCAGCTCGTGGCCGCGGGGCGTTGCGGTGCCGCCCGGCTGGCTTTCCTCCGGCTGCTGATCCTGCCGTCCGCACGCGGTGAGCAGCAGGGTGCCGGCCGCCGCTGCGAAGACACCCCGTCGGGTCAGCACGGAGGAGTCGAATGCCGCTGTCGCCATTGGAGTCGCCTTCCCACGCCCGGCGACGTCTGCCGCCAGCTGTCCCCCGGGTATGGTCCCGGCCGACCCGACCCGGCGTCAAACCAACCGGGTGTGGGCATAAACACGCAGGTGGGAGGGGTATTGACGCCGATCAGGACCGGTAGCCGGCGGAGCGGTACTCGTATTCGCGCTCGTCGTCGCGGTCGCCGGTGTCCCGGGTGAAGTCCCAGCCGCCGGCCGCTTCCCGCCCCGGGCGGCCGCCGACGGCGAAACCGCCGATCTCCTGGCCGCGCCGCCAACCGCGGAAGTAGCCCGTGGTGTTCTCGGCGAGGCTGGCCGCGTTTCGCACGATTCGCAGTGGACGCTCCTCGCGCAGCGGCGAGCCCGGCACCAGGTTGGCCTGCGGTACGCGCTTCGGCAGACCGGCCTTGGTCTCCGCGCCAACCGTCGGGCGGGCCGCCTGCTCGGCGGCCTGCCAGCCGGTGTCGGCGGTGCTCGACCACTCCAGATCGGAGTCAGCCTCCTGCCCGACGAACCAGGCGGACTTCGCCTGGGCGAAGATCAGCAGGTCGCCGTCGCCTTCGTCGGAGACCGGTGGGGGCCGGTGTTCCTTGGGCGCGGGCGACTGCTCCAGGTCGTGACGCGACGTCAGACGGGCTGAGCTGGAGTGGTCGGCGCGTTCCGGCGAATCGGGCAGCTCGGTGCGGGACGCCGGCCGGCCGGCCCCGTCGGCCTTCTGCCGGTCGACCAGCCGCAGCGACCGAGCGTCCAGGCCCGGGTCGGTCGGCGGGTCCAGCTCGCCGCGCAGCGCCCGATCGGCCAGCGGCGGCGGCTCCACCAGCCGCAGCATCGGCGGCTCCTGAGGCAGGTCGTCGGCGAGCCACGGCGGGGTGACCCGGCTGGTGCCGGGGTCGCTCGGCGCGTCCACGCCCCGGCCGCCGTACGGGTAGCCGGCAGCGGGCTCCGCCGCGCGGTCGTCCTGGTCGCCGTTGTTGACCAGCGGCCAGTTTGCGCGGGAACCCGGGGGAGCGGCCTCCTGCCCAGTGCGCGGCGTCGGCACCGGGACGTTCAGGTCGGTGGCACTGAAACCGCCGGTCGGCAGCTCCTGGGTGATCTTCGGGCGCGGCGGGATGACCGTGCGCTGGCGCTCGGCACGAGCCTTGTTGATCGCCGCGGTGGTCAGCGTCGGACGGAACGGCTCGCCGGCCTCTGCCGGCGGCACCTTGCCCCGCTGGGCCGGGGGGATCGGGGTGATCCCGGGGGGCGGCGGAGGCGGTGCGGAGACCGGCCGGTTGGTGGGGTCCTCCACCCGCCGCGGCGTCGGCGCGCCAGCCGGCTCCGTACGTGACGGGGATGCCGAGGTCGGCCGGCCGACCGAGGCGGCCGGGGTGACCGGTGCCGGGGCGACGGGCGGCGGCGTAACCGGTGGTGGGGCGACCGGTGGCGGGCCGAGCGGCTGGGGCGACGCCGGCGCGGCCGGTCCGGAGATCGGCTCGGGCCGGCTGCGCCGACCCACCGGCTCGGGTTCTCCGGGTCGGAGCGCACGCAGGCCGGTAGCGGCGTCGGTGAGTTCGGGCCGGTCGTCGACCGAGTCGCCGCGTCGCGCCAGGGCCGGGCGGGCGGATGCCCGTGTGGGCGTGGTTACCCGGGCGCTGAGGGCGGCCACCAGCGCCGCGCAGCCGGCGTCGCAGGCCCGGACGGAGGAGACCGCGTGGCGCACCGTTTGGGCGACGGCGGCGGTGAGCGCCCGGTTGACGGTGGCTCGCCGGGGCGTCTCTGCGATGGCGACCCGCAGCGCGGTCACCGCGTCGTTGATGGTCTCGGCATCGGCGACACCCTCGGCCGCCAGGTGCGCGGCGACGGCGTCCGCGGCGACCGCCACCTCACGCCCCCGGGCTGCCGTGCCGCTGAGCATGCCGGGCTCCGGCAGCGCGTCGAGCACGGCCAGGGAGATGGGCTCGGCCGGGTCCGGGTAGGCCCGGAGGGCGGCCGGGTAGAGCTCGCGGAGCACCTCGCGCAGCGCCACCGCGGCGGAGTGCCGCCCGCTGGCCAGCGCGGCGTGCGCCGCGAGCACCTGCTTGTAGCCGGCGAGATCGCGGGGGGCCGGCAGGGTGACCGCGGAGAGGGCACCGGCCTGCAGGGCCCGGGCCAGGCCGACCGCTCGGCGCTCCGCCGGTGGCGACTGCATCTCCTCCAGGGAGTCGTCGTCGGCGAAGCGTTCGGCGAAGTCGTCGACCGAGTCGTCGTCCGCGATCGCCAACGGTCGACCGGCCGCGCTGAGCAGCGAGGTGATCGTGTGGTCGTCACTGTCAGCGGCGATGGCCGCACCACTCGGCCCGCCCGACCGCTCCACGAGCAGCGCGACCAGCTGGGCGTAGCCAGCGGGGTCGTCGCCGATTTCGCAGACATGCAGCAGACGGCCTGCGTCGTCGACCACAGCGGACGTCAGCGCCGAACCGGCCGAGGCCAGCCGGTCGGCCGGATCCGCCGAGGCCAGACCGCAGTACACGCGCACGAGCGCCACGGCGTCGTCCTCCTCCCGGACACAGGTCTTGCTCTGCCAGAGACTGATGCTCCCCGCTCCGGGTCAGTCGCGCCAGTCCACAACGGCAGAGATCTTGCCGACAATGGTGCGCCAACCCAAACTTGCGGTTTGTGCCCCGATTTTCTTCAGCCGGCGTCGACCCAGGAAACCGCCGATCCCGCCGTTGACGGTCGCCCGCAGCGCCTCGTCCAGGTCATCCAGGCTGGAGCCGGCGGAGAGCATGTCCAGCACGGCCGGAAGCCGGAGGCCGTACGCCACGTCACGGGCAACCTCGCCGGCCTCGATCAGGAGCGTGGGGTCCCACGCGTCGTGGCCGCCGCGGAGGTTCTCCACCACGAGGTCGAGCTCGTAGGTGTCCTCGTCGAGCGGGGCGATGTCGGCCGGTTCCACCCGCTCGGCCAGCTCGTGCCAGCTGTCGAGTTGGGTCAGATCGTGGGGCGCGCCGGACCGGATGAAGCTGACCAGCGACTCTGGGGTCTTGAACAGCAGCAGCTTGCCGCGGTGGCTGAGGAAGATCGGGACCTCCTCGTCGCCGGCGTCGTCCGCCTCGTCCTCGTCCTCGTCGGCGCCTTCATCGGCCGTCTCCTCCGCCGCCGCGGTCCCGCGGCGCCGGCGCTTGCCCGGCCGCTCGTCCTCGGCTTCCTCGTCCTCGTCGGCCGAGAGAGCGGCGAACTCCTCGTCGAGGATCACCACCTCCTCGTCGTCCTCGGTCTCGATGACCTGGCGACGGGCCAGGAAGGGATCCTCCTGGTCGCGTTCGGTGACGTCGGTTGGGGTCAGCTCACGCGCCGGCCGGTAGGCCCGCAGGGTGAAGCCCGTGCCGGCGGGTAGGGCGATCTCCACCGGATCGATCCGTAGCTCCTCCCAGAGCGCGCGATCGGCGGCGGGGCGGTCGACCTCGACCTCGTCCTCGGCGGCCGACGCGGTGGTGGCGTCGAGCTCGGGCTCGTCCGCGTCGGGCCGTTGGGGCGACTGGCTGGCCACGCTGACCTCCGTGTGCTTCGGGTTGCCCACCCGGCGACACCATCCGCCGCCGAGTGACTCTGCGCACATACCCTAGTGGGCGACCCGGCACGGCCGGGAGTCCACCCCGGTGGCGTCCCGGGAACCGTGCTCAGGGCGCCAGGGCCAGGTAGCCGCGCTCCGCCGCCGCCTGCAGCAGCCACTGCTCGCGGTACCAGCCCGGCTGGGCCACCAGCTCGTCGTGTCGGCCGCGCTGCACCACCCGGCCGGCGCCGAGAACCACGATCTCGTCGAGCCCGGCCAGCCCGCTGAGCCGGTGGCTGATCAGCAGGACGGAGTGGTCGGCCGGGGTGGCCGCCAGCGCCGAGGCGAGCACGGCGTCCGCGGCGGCCGGGTCGAGACCCTCGGTCGGCTCGTCCAGCACCAGCACGGCCGGGGCGGCCAGCAGCGCCCGAGCCAGCGCGAGGCGCTGCCGCTGACCGCCGGAAAGCTGCCCGCCCTGCTCGCCGACCACGGTGTCCCAGCCGTCGGGCTGGGTGCGTACCCAGTCCAGCAGGCCGGCCGCCCGGGTGGCGGCGGTCAGCTCCTCCTCGTCGGCCCAGGGCCGGCCGAGCAGCAGGTTGTCCCGTACCGAGGCGTGGAAGACGTACGCCTCGGCGAGCAGGCCACCGACCAGCCGGGGCAATTCGTCGACCGGGTACGCGGACACGTCCTTCCCGGCCAGGGTGATCCGACCGGCGTCGGGGCGCACCGCACCGGTGAGCACGGCGGCCAGGGTGCTCTTGCCAGCGCCGCTGGGCCCCACCACGGCCACCCGGCGACCCGCCGGCAGGTCCAGGTCGACCCCGGCGAGGGCGGGTGCCGCCCCCTCCCGATACCGCACGGTCACCCCGGCGAACCGCACGTCCGGCCCGGCCGCCGACGGCTCGCGGCCGGGTGCGGCGGAAGCAGGGCCGGGTGCGGCAGGGGCGGGGCCGCGCCTCGGCTCGGGGCCGGGCGCTGGGGCGGGAGCGTTGAGCAGGGCGGCCACCCGGGACAGGCCAGCGCCGAGCTGGGTGCGCTGCCGGGCGGCCCCGACCAGGGCGAGGGCGATCTCGACGGCGGCCAGGGTGCCGACGGCCAGCACACCGACCAGCACCCCGCCGACCCCCGCGCGCAGCGCCACCAGGACCACCGCGGCGGCGGTGAGCCCGCCGACCAGCACCCCGGCCGCGTCGACCGCGAAGCCGGTCGCGGCGAGCCGGCGTTCCAGCCGGGCGAGCCGCTGGGCTCGCCCGTCGGCGGCGGCCAGTGCCGTGCCGGTGGCGCCGAAGGCAGCCAGGTCGGCGGCGCCGTGAGTCAGGTCGACCGCGTCCACGGCGAGCGCCCCGCGTAGCGGAGCCACCTCGTCGGCGGCGCGCCGGGTGAGCGCGGTGGCCAGCGCGGGCAGCCCCACCCCGGCCACCAGCAGACCGCCGGCGAGCGCCCCGGCCGCCGGCGGTGAGATCAGGGCGGCGCCCCCGACCGCCAGCAGGCTCACCAGGGCGGCGGCCGACCCCGGCACGAGCACCCGGAGCAGCAGATCCTGCACCGCCTCGACGTCGGAGACGAGCCGGCTCAACGCGTCCCCGGTCCGCTGAGCGGCGGTGTCCCGCCGGGCGGCGAGGGTGGCGAAGACCCGAGCCCGGACGTCGGTGATCATGCGGAGCACCGCGTCGTGCCCGGCGAGCCGTTCGGTGTAGCGGAACACGCCCCGGCCGACGGCGAGGGCTCGGACCGCGACGATGGCCACGGTCAGCCGGTCCAGCGTGGGCCGGCCGGCGGCGGTCATCAGCAGCCAGGTGGCCGTCGCCATCAGGGCCAGCCCGGCGAACTCGGTGGCCGCGGCGAGCAGCCCGGCACCCAGCAGCCGGCCCAGGTACGGTCGCGCCAGCCGCAGCACCGCCCGCTCGGCGCGCGCCCGACGGTCGCGGGCAACGGTCATCACGCCGCCCTCCCCGCCGGCACCGGGCTCAGCTCGGTGACCCGGCCGTCCTCGACCCGCAGGATCCGGTCAGCGTCCTGCAGCAGCGCGGGCCGATGCGCGACCAGCAGCGCGGTACGCCCGGCGACCAGTCGCCGGGTGGCGGCCAGCACGACCGCCTCGCTGGCGGTGTCCAGCCGGGCGGTCGGCTCGTCGAGGAGCACCAGCGGGGCGTCCCGGAGGAACGCCCGGGCCAGGGCCACCCGCTGCCGCTGCCCGCTGGACAGGCCGTGCCCGCGCTCGCCGAGCGTGGTGGCCAGCCCGTCGGGCAGGGCGGCGACCACCTCGTCCAGCGCCGCGTCGGTGACCGCGCCGGCGAGCACGGCGTCCGGGGTGTCGGGCGCGCCGAGGCGGATGTTGTCGGCCAGTGAGCCGGCGAAGAGGTGGGCCCGTTGCGGCACCCAGGCCACCTGGCGCCGCCAGGCGTCGAGGTCGACGTCGGCGAGATCCACCCCGTCGACGGTGACCCGGCCGGTGGTCGGGCTGACGAACCCGAGCAGCAGGCCGAGCAGGGTGCTCTTGCCGGCGCCGCTGGGCCCGATGACGGCGACCCGCTCGCCGGGGCGGATGGTGAGGGTGACGTCCCGCAGCGCGGTGGTCCGCTCGTACTCGACGGTGACGCCCTCGAAGCGGATCTCGCCGGGCCCGGTCGGGGCCAGCCGCCGCCCGCCGGCCGGCGCGGTGGTCTCGGGCGCGGTCCCCGGGGCGTCGGCCGCCGGGGTGGCGGAGACGGTGAGCGCCTCGTCGAGCGCGGTCAGCCCCTCCATGCTGGCGTGGAACCGGCTGCCCGCCGCCCGCAGTGGCAGGTAGGCCTCCGGGGTGAGCAGCAACACCAGCAGCGCGGTGGAGAGGGTGATCCCGCCGCCGAGCAGCCGGATGCCCACCGGCACCGCGACCAGCGCCACCGAGAGAGTGGCGACCAGTTCGAGGACGAGCGCGGAGAGGAACGCGATCCGCAGCGTCTTCATGGTGGCCTGGCGGTGCCCGTCGGCCATCCGGCGTACCACGTCGACCTGGGCCCGGGCCCGGCCGAACGCGCGCAGCGTGGGCAGCCCGGCCACCATGTCGAGGAAGTGCCCACCGAGCAGCGACAGCCGACGCCACTGTCGTTCGGTGGCGGCCTGCGCCTGCCAACCGAGCAGCGCGCCGAAGACCGGGATGAGCGGGAGGGTCAGCGCGATGATCACCGCTGAGCTCCAGTCGGCGAGGACGATCCGGGCCAGCACGGCCAGCGGCACGGTCACGCTCAGCACGAGCTGCGGCAGGTAACCGGTGAAGTAGGGGTCGAGCGCGTCCAGCCCGCGCCCGGCCAGGGTGGCGAGCTGCCCGGCCCGTTGGCCGGCCACCCAGGTGGGGCCGTGCCGGGCGACCGCGCCGAGCAGGTCGGCGCGGAGCGCCGCCTTCACCGTCGCCGCCGCCCGGGCCGCCACCGTGCCCTGCGCCCAACTCACCAACGCCCGGGCGGCGACCGCCGCCACGAAGCCGGCCAGCGCCGGCCGGTGCAGCCGCCCGTCGACCGCCGTCGCCAGCAGCGTGGCCAGCGCGGTGGCCTGGGCGACCACCAGCAGCGCGGTCAGCCCACCCAGCACCGTGAGCATGGCGAGGTCGCGCCGGGCCGCGGGGACCCGGCGCAGCAGCCTCGGGTCGAACGGGCGGCGGTTCACCAGTACACCGGTGCTCTGCCGTCGGTCCGTCCCCGGAACACCCACCAGCACATCGCCTGAAAGCCTAATAGGGCCGGGAGCAGCGGCAACGCGAGCCAACCGAGCAGGGACAGCGTGGGCCCGCTCGCCGCGGCGTCGGCGACGGTCAGCGAGGCACCGGGGTCGACCGTGGAGACCAGTACCCGGGGCCAGAGGGCCGCCCCGATCAGCGCCACCGGCAGCGCCAGCGCCGCGCTGGTCGCGGTGAAGGCCACCCCGGGCCGACCCCGGCCGAGCGCCGCACGGGCCACCAGCAGCGCCGCGACCAGCGCCAACGGCAGGAGTACGGCGACTGTCGGCCGCGCCACGGCGGCGCGTACCCGATCGGAGAGCAGGCCCAGCACGGTGGCCGTGGCGAGCGCGGCGAGCGCCGCCGGCACCAGGCCGCGAGCCAGCCGGGCGACCGGCGGGACGTCGGCGGCCGGCAGTCGGAGAGTGAGGAAGGTCGCACCCTGCAGGGCGACCAGCGCCAGCATCGCCAGCGCGGTGGCGGCCACGAACGGGGTGAAGAGGTGGCTCACCCCAGCGACGTGCCCGTCGGCCCGCAGCGGTACGCCCTGCAGCAGCCCGCCGAGCAGGGCGCCCCAGCCGAGGGCGGCGAGCCCGCTGCCAACGACCACCACCCGGTCCCAGGCGGTACGGGCCGATTCGGCGCGCGGCCGGCTGCGCAGCTGCACCCCGGCGGTCACCAGCACCACCCCGGTGACCGCGCCGAGCACGGCCGGGTAGAACCCGGCGAGGAGTTCCCCTTCCAGCGGCGGGAACGCGCCGAACAGGATGCCGACGGCGGCCACCAGCCAGACCTCGTTGCCGAGGAAGAACGGGCCGACGGCGTTGAGCGCGGCGCGGCGGCCTCGCGGGTCGCCGGGGCGGGCGAGCAGCAGCCCGACGCCGTAGTCGTAGCCGCCGAGCACCAGGTAGGTGGCGAAGAAGAGCCCGAGCAGGGCGTACCAGACGGCTTCCATGGGGACTCCCTTCAGGCGAACAACGACTCGGGGCGGGTGTCGGACCGGTCGGCGTCCCCGCCGGGTGGCCGCCCGATGGCCGGGTCGGCGGCGCCCCGGGCGGCGTGCCGGGCGAACAACATCCAGTTGGCCACGGCGAGGGCGCCGAGTAGGAGGCTGAAGCCCAGGAAGGAGGCGAGCATCACGCCGCCGTCGACCGGGGAGACCGCGTCGCGCGTCTGGAGCAGCCCGTACGCGGCCCAGGGCTGGCGGCCCACCTCGCGGGTCAGCCAGCCGCAGATCGCGGCGATGAACGGCAGCGGTACGGCGAACAGCAGCAGATGGAGCGGGAACCGGAGCCGGATGATCCAGTCCCGGTAGAGCAGGGGGAGCAGCAGGATCGCGCACCAGATGGTGAAGCCGATCATGATCATGATTTCCATCGTGGTGCCGGCCAGGGCCGGCGGCAGGTAGTCGCCGGGGCCGAAGCGGGCGGTGAAGTCGGCGACCGCCGCCGCCTTGGCCTGCTCGTCACCGAGCTTGGTCGGCTGCGCCAGCGCGACCCCGTCCTCCTGCGCGAAACCGAACCAGAGGGCGAGGGTGGCCGACACCACCGCGGTGGGCAGGCCGATCCGCAGCGAGGTGCGGAACAACTGGTGATCCGCGGTGCGCCGGAGCAGGTGCCCGGCGCTGACCGCGGCCATGAGTACGCCGCCGGTGGTCAGCGCGGCGAAGATCACGTGCCAGATGGCCATGGTGAAGGTCGGGTTGCTCAGCAGCGCGGAGAAGTCGGTGAGGTGGGCGACCCCGTCGCGCAGCTCGTAGCCGACCGGGTTCTGCAGCCAGGAGTTCGCCACCATGATCCAGAAGACGGAGGCGTACGCGGTGATCGCGACGCCGTAGAGCAGCGCGAGGTGCACACCCCGGCGCAGCCGGTGCCAGCCGAAGATCCACATCCCGAGGAAGGTGGATTCCAGGAAGAAGGCGACCAGTGTCTCCATGGCGAGCGGGGCACCGAAGACGTTGCCGACGTACCGCGACAGCCCGCTCCAGTTCAACCCGAACTGGAACTCCATCACGATGCCGGTCGCGATGCCGAGCACATAGTTGATCACGTACAGGGTGCCCCAGAAACGGGTCAACCGCTGGTACGTCTCCTTGCCGGTGATCACCCAGGCCGTCTGAAGGCCGACCAGCAGGGTCACCAGCCCGAGGGTGACCAGGACGAAGAGAAAGTGGATCGTCGTGGTGGTGGCGAACTGCAGGCGGGCGATGAACAGGGGGTCCATTGGATCATCATGGTGGACGAGCGCCCGCCGCAGCGACGATCAGTTCAGGAAGAGGGAGATCGGCAGGGCGACCAGAGTGGCCGCGACGGTCAGCGCGGTGGCGCCGAGCAGCCGGGGCGGCCGGTCCGGCAGCAGCAGCCGCTGCACGCGTACGTCGAGGTCGCGGTCGCCGAGGCCGAGCGTGCCGGCCGGCGTGATCCGGTGCCCGGCGGCGGCGAACCGGCGTAGCGCCCCGGCCAGCGGCGCCTCGGCGTGCAGCTCGCGGGCCTTGTCATCGGCGCGCATCTCGACCAGCAGCGCCACCCGGTCGTGCGCCTCGCGGACCCGGCTGAGCCAGGGCAGCGCCCGGCGGAGCGCGGTGAACGGCAGCAGCACCAGATCGTGCCGCTCCTCGGCGTGCGCCCGCTCGTGGGCGAGCACCGCCGCCAGCTCGGCGCGGTCCAGCAGGCTGAGCGTGCCGGCGCTGACCACCACCCGGGGCTTCACCCCCGGCAGGCAGTACGCCGCCGCGCTCGGGTGGTCGAGCACCAGCGCGCCGGGCACGGTCGGGTCCCGGCGGGCGACCAGGCTGAGCAGCTCCCGGTGCCGGCGCTGAGCGCGGATCGTGCCGTGGACGCTGCGGATCGTGGTGGTGAGCAGCACCGCGCCGATGCCGAAGCCGACCCCGACCAGGCCGAGGCCCACCACCCCGACCTGGGCCGGCAGGATGCCGTGGGCCAGGTCGTCGGCGAGGGCGAGCAGCGCGCTCCCGGTCGGCCGGTCGTACGCGATCAGGCCGAGCGCCATCGGCAGGCCCATCGCGGAGAGGCCGAGCGCCAGCCCGACCGCCTGCCAGCAGATGATCGCCACCCGCGGGGCCTGCCAGGTCCACCTCGAAGCGGCGAGGACCTGCGCGGTCAGCCAGCAGGCCAGAATGCTCGCGGCGAAGTGCACGGCGTACGCCACGGCTGCCGCCCTACCGGTCCGTCGCCTCGGCGCTCAGCGCCGCGCGCAGTACCTCCGCCTCGGTGCCGGTGACCGAGCGGGCGAAACGCACCAGCGCGGCGTCCCGGCTGCCGCCGAGGTCGAGGGCGTCGAGCATGAGCTGGGCGATGTGCGCCTCACGGCTGGCGGCGGCCCGGTATCGCCAGGCCCGCCCCTCCCGCCGACGCTGGACCATGCCCTTGCCGGCGAGCCGGTCCAGCACCGTCATCACCGTGGTGTACGCCAGATCCCGCCCGTCCAGGGCGTCGGCCACCTCGCGCACGGTCACCCCGTCCGACGTGCCCGGGTCCAGGTCCCACAGCACGTCCATCACCGCACGCTCAAGATCACCCAGCCGAGTCACACCGCTATCCTACTCCCCGTAGTAGACCCGCTCTGGGTGCCAGTCGCGGCCACGGCCGACGAGATCGCCGCCGGGGCCCGCGCAACCCTGGCACCACACGGCATCCCACAACCAACCGGACATTCGAGGACTACTCCGGGGCCCTGCGGGAAGGGGCCGTTCGTGAAGGTGCTCATTGCAGGCGGGGCAGGTTTCATCGGTAGCACGATCGCTTCACAGCTGATCGACTCTGGCCACCAGCCGATCATCCTGGACAACCTGGTGACCGGTCGGCGCGAATTCTGCGCAGGCCGCGAGTTCTATGAAGGCGACATCGCCGACATGGGCCTGGTCGACCGGATCTTCCGGGAGCATCGGGACATTGGAGCGGTCGTGCACTGCGCCGCGCTGATCGTCGTTCCGGATTCGGTGAAGCGACCGATCCACTACTACCGCGAGAACGTCTCGAAAACCCTGGAATTCGTCGACCAGTTGATCGCCAACGGCGTTGAGCGGTTCATCTTCAGTTCGTCGGCGGCCATCTACAAGGCAGCTGACGACTTCACCGTCGACGAGGACTCCCCCATCAACGCCCCCAGCCCGTACGGCCAGACGAAGGCCGTGGTCGAGCGGATGCTGGCGGACATCAGCGCCAGCAGCCCGCTGAAGGTGCTGTCGCTGCGCTACTTCAACCCGATCGGTGCCGATCCCAAGATGCGCACCGGCCTTCAACTAGCCGCGCCGAGCCATGCCCTCGGGAAGCTGATCGAGGCCTACCGTGCCAACGTTCCTTTCAAGGTCACCGGCGTCGATTACCCCACCCGGGACGGTTCAGGCATCCGCGACTACGTGCACGTGTGGGATCTGGCCGAGGCGCACCTGCGCGCCGTGGAGCGGTTTGACGACCTGTTCGCGACCAACCCGGCGCACCACATGATGCTCAATCTCGGCACTGGCTCCGGCACCACCGTTTTGGAATTGGTGGCCGCCTTCAACAGGGTGGTGGATCGGCCCGTCGAGGTGGAGTACGCACCGCGGCGACCCGGGGACTCGGTCGGCGCGTACACCCGAAGCAGCCGAGCCGAGGAGCTTCTGGGCTGGTGGGCGGAGAGGAGCCTGACCGAGGGCGTCGCTGATTCCCTGGCCTGGTTCGATTACCGAAGCAGGCTGCTGCCGGACCTCGCCGAGTCGCCCGAGACGTACGGCACCTGACCAGGTCGCGTCGAGCAGGTGCGGCCCGCACGTGTCCTGGACGACCGTGCAGTGATGATCGCTGGTCCCGCCCCGGGGAGCGGGACCAGCGTGCCTCACACCCCCTTTGGGTGCCAGACGGTTTTGGTCTCCAGCAGGGCGGTCATCCGGGTCAGGCCGGGGTCGGCGTACCAGTCGTGGTCGGCCGGGGCCGGTCGGAGCACCCGCTTGAGGTTCTGCGCCGCCTTGATCTCCAGGTCCGCCGCCAGTTCGGCGTCGGTCACCCCGGTCAGGTCGATCGCGTTGACGTCCATGTGCGCGGCCAGCGTCGGCACCGTCTCGGTGATCCGGCCGGTGAGGAGGTTGACCACCCCGCCCGGCAGGTCGGAGGTGGCCAGCACCTCGGCCAGGGTCACCGCCGCCAGCGGCGTCGACGGGGAGGCAGCCACCACCACCGTGTTACCGGTGACGACCGCCGGGGCGATCACGCTGACCAGGCCGAGCAGCGCCGGTGCCTCGGGGGCCACCACGGCCACCACGCCGGTCGGCTCGGGTGCCGACAGATTGAAGTACGGCCCGGCGACCGGGTTCGCGCCGCCGTACACCTGGGGAAGCTTGTCGGACCAGCCGGCGTACCAGACCCAGCGGTCGATCGCCGCGTACACCTCGTCGGCCGGCACGCCGAGCGCGACGAACTGCTCGCGGCGGCCCTCCAGCATCTCGGCGACCCGGTAGAGGATCTGACCCCGGTTGTACGCGGTCGCCCCGGCCCAGCCCTTCACGGCGGCCCGGGCGGCGACGACCGCGTCCCGCGCGTCCTTGCGGGAGGCCAGTGCGACGTTGGAGTCCTGCACGATGTACGACCGTCCCGACTCGCTGCGCGGGAACTTCCCGCCGATGAAGAGCTTGTACGTCTTGCGTACCGCGACCCGCTCAGACATTGAGGTACGCCTCCAGCCCGTGCCGGCCGCCCTCGCGGCCGTAGCCCGACTCCTTGTAGCCACCGAACGGCGAGGTGGGGTCGAACTTGTTGAACGTGTTGGCCCAGACCACGCCGGCGCGCAGCCGGTCGGCCATCCACAGGATCCGGGAACCCTTGTCGGTCCAGATCCCGGCCGACAGCCCGTACGGCGTGTTGTTCGCCTTCTCCACCGCCTCGGCCGGGGTGCGGAACGTCAGCACGGACAGCACCGGGCCGAAGATCTCCTCGCGGGCGATCCGGTGCGCCTGGGTGACCCCGGTGAAGATCGTCGGGGCGAACCAGAAGCCGCGCTCGGGCAGCTCGCACGGCGGCGACCAGCGCTGCGCGCCCTCGGCCGCGCCGGCCTCGGAGAGCTCCCGGATCCGCGCCAGCTGGGCGGCCGAGTTGATCGCGCCGATGTCGGTGTTCTTGTCCAGCGGGTCACCGACCCGCAGCTGGGCCATCCGGCGCTTGAGCGACTCCAGCACCCGGTCGGCGACCGACTCCTGGACCAGCAGCCGGGAGCCGGCGCAGCAGACGTGCCCCTGGTTGAAGAAGATGCCGTTGACGATCCCCTCGACCGCCTGGTCGATGGGGGCGTCGTCGAAGACGATGTTGGCGGCCTTGCCGCCCAGCTCCAGGGTGAGCTTCTTGCGGGTGCCGGCGACCGCCCGGGCGATGGCCCGGCCGACGTCGGTGGAGCCGGTGAAGGCGACCTTGTCCACGCCCGGGTGCTCGACCAGCGCCCGGCCGGTGTCGCCGGCGCCGGTGACGATGTTGACCACGCCCGCCGGCAGGTCGGCCTGCTGGCAGATCTCGGCGAACAGCAGCGCGGTCAGCGGGGTGGTCTCGGCCGGCTTCAGCACCACCGTGTTGCCCGCCGCCAGGGCCGGGGCGATCTTCCAGGCGAGCATGAGCAGCGGGAAGTTCCACGGAATGACCTGCGCGGCGACCCCGAGCGGCTGCGGGTTCGCCCCGAAGCCGGCGTGCGGGAGCTTGTCCGCCCAGCCGGCGTAGTAGAAGAAGTGCGCGGCGACCAGCGGGACGTCGACGTCCCGGGACTCCTTGATCGGCTTGCCGTTGTCCAGCGACTCCAGCACGGCCAGCTCGCGGGAGCGCTCCTGGATGATCCGGGCGATCCGGAACAGGTACTTGGCCCGGTCGCGCCCCGGCATCGGGCCCCAGACCTGCTCGTACGCCGTCCGGGCCGCGCGAACCGCGCGGTCCACGTCCTGGGCGCCGGCCTCGGCGACCTCGGCGAGCACCTCCTCGGAGGCCGGGTTGATCGACTTGAAGCTGCCGCCGTCGGTCGGGTCGACGAACTCCCCGTTGACGAAGAGCCCGTACGAGGGCTTGACGTCCACCACCGAGCGCGACTCGGGGGCGGGTGCGTATTCGAACATCGCGCTCAGTCCAGGGTGAAGTAGTCGGGACCGGAGTAGACGCCGGTCGTCAGCTTGGTGCGCTGCATGAGCAGGTCGTTCAGCAGGCTGGACGCGCCGAACCGGAACCAGTCCGGGTCCAGCCAGTCCGGGCCCACGGTCTCGTTGACCATGACCAGGTACTTGATCGCGTCCTTGGTGGTCTTGATGCCGCCGGCCGGCTTCACGCCGACCTGCCGCCCGGTGGCGGCGCGGAAGTCGCGGACCGCCTCCAGCATCACCAGGGTCACCGGCATGGTGGCCGCGACCGGCACCTTGCCGGTAGAGGTCTTGATGAAGTCGCCGCCGGCCAGCATGGCCAGCCACGAGGCCCGCCGCACGTTGTCGTACGCGGTCAGCTCGCCGGTCTCCAGGATCACCTTGAGGTGCGCGTCGCCGCAGGCCTCCTTGGTGGCCACGATCTCGTCGTAGACCTCCTGGTAGCGGCCGGCCAGGAACGCACCCCGGTTGATCACCATGTCGATCTCGTCGGCACCGGCCTCGACGGCGGCCCGGGTGTCGGCGAGCTTGATCTCCAGCGGCGCCTGGCCCGACGGGAACGCGGTCGCCACGCTGGCCAGGTGCACGCCGGAGCCGCGCAGCACCTCGGCCACGTACGGGACCATCGAGGGATAGACGCAGACCGCGCCGACGTGCGGGCAGGACGGGTCCGCCGGGTCGGGACGCAGCGCCTTGGTGGCCAGCGCCCGCACCTTGCCGGGGGTGTCGGCCCCTTCCAGGGTGGTCAGGTCGACCATCCGGATCGCCAGGTCGATCGCCTGAGCCTTGGCGGTGGTCTTGATGGATCGGGTGCCGAGTTGTGCCGCCCGCTGCTCCGCGCCCACCTGGTCCACGCCCGGTAGGCCGTGGAGAAAGGTCCGCAGAGCGGTCTCGGATCGTCCCAGCTCGGAGAGGTCCGACCGGGCCGACGTCGGTGTCGCCGTCATGTCGTGAATAGTACGCATATCAGCTGGACGTGATCTTGGTCACGGCACCCGGTCGTGGCTGCCACACGTGAGCGGGGTCGCTGGACAACCGGCACGTGCGGTGCGCGGCCTGCCCGCCCGGTAGGTTGAGCGTTCGTGGACGTAACCGTCATTGACCACCCGCTCGCCCAGTCGCGGCTGACCGCCATGCGGGACGCCCGGACCGACTCGGCGTCGTTCCGGGCCGCGCTGCGCGAACTCACCACCATGCTGGTGTACGAGGCCGCGCGCTCCTTCCCCGTCGAGAAGTACCCGGTGCAGACCCCGGTCACCGCCACCGAGGGCACGCGGCTGGCGAACCCGCCGCTGCTGGTGCCGGTGCTGCGGGCCGGTCTCGGCATGGCCGACGCCGCGCTCGGCCTGCTGCCCGAGTCGTCGATGGGCTTCGTCGGCCTGGCGCGCGACGAGGAGACGTACGAGCCCCGCGCGTACATGGAGTCGCTGCCCCGCGACCTGAGCGGCCTGCCGGTGCTGGTGCTCGACCCGATGCTGGCCACCGGCGGTTCGCTGGAGCACTGCTGCCGGCTGCTCGCCGACCGCGGCTGCACCGACATCACGGTGCTCTGCGTCCTCGCCGCGCCGGCCGGCGTCGAGCGGCTGGAGCGCTCCGGCCTGCCCCTGCGCCTGGTCACCGCCTCGATAGACGAGGGCCTCAACGACCAGAAGTTCATCGTCCCCGGCCTCGGCGACGCCGGCGACCGCCAGTTCGGCGGCATGCCCCGCTTCTAAGCCCCACCCCCGGCGTCGATCACCCCCGGCGTCGATCATGGACTTGTGGCGGCGGACGAGAGCCATGAAAGGGCAGGAAACCGGCACCACAAGTCCATGATCGTCGCGCCGCTAACCTCATGATCATCGTGGGTGGCCGGGTCAGAGGCCGAGGGCGGTGGCGATTTCGGTGCGGAGGGCGGCGATGGCGGCCTGCGCGCGGGTGCGGGCGGCGGGGACGTCGGCGTCCGCGACCGGCTCCACCACCTCCAGGTACGCCTTCAGCTTCGGCTCGGTGCCGGACGGGCGGATCACCACCCGGGCCGTGTCGGTGCGCAGGATCACCACATCGGCCCCGGGCAGCAGGTCGGACGCCTCGGTGACCGGGTGACCGAGTAGGGCCTGCGGGGTGGCGGCCCGGATCCGGGCCATCATCCCGGCGATCTCCCGCAGGTCGTCGACCCGCACCGAGAGCTGGTCGGTGTGATGCACACCGAACTCGGCGGCCAGCTCGTCCAGCCGGTCGGTGAGCGTACGGCCCTCGGCCTTCAGGCCGGCCGCCAACTCGGCGACGGTCAGCGCGGCGGTGATGCCGTCCTTGTCGCGTACGTGCTCGGGTGCGACGCAGTAGCCGAGCGCCTCCTCGTAGCCGAAGACCAGCGGCCGGGTCCCGCCCCCGCCCCGGACGATCCACTTGAACCCGGTCAGCGTCTCGTCGTACGGCAGGCCCCGCGCCGTGCACATGGCTCGCAGCAGGGACGACGACACGATGGTGGTGGCGTACAGGCCGGTGACCCCGCGGCGCATCAGGTGGTCGGCGAGCAGCGCGCCCACCTCGTCCCCGCGCAGCATCCGCCAGGTGGCGCCGTCCGGGACGGCCACCGCGCAGCGGTCCGCGTCCGGGTCGTTAGCGATGGCGATGTCCGCGCCCGTCGAGCCGGCCAGCGCGACCAGCTTGTCGACCGCGCCCGGCTCCTCGGGGTTGGGAAAGTTGACCGTCGGGAAGGCCGGGTCCGGCTCGGCCTGGTCGGGCACCACGCCGGGGGTCGGGAAGCCGGCGCGGGCGAAGGCGGCGGTCAGCACCGCGGCTCCCACCCCGTGCAGCGGGGTGTACGCCACCTTCAGGTCGCGCGGGCCCGCCGGGTCGATGACCGCGGCGGCCCGCTCCACGTACGCGGCGACCAGGTTGTCGCCGAGCACCTCGCCGGCCGGGCCGAGCGGCACCTCCATGAGCGGGCCGACCGAGCGGATGGCGGCCTCGATGCCGGCGTCGGCCGGTGGCACGATCTGCGCGCCCGCGCCGAGTTCCCCGCCGAGCTGGGCGCCGAGGTAGACCTTGTAGCCGTTGTCCTGCGGCGGGTTGTGGCTGGCGGTGACCATCACGCCGGCCACCCCGCCCAGGTGCCGCACCGCGTACGCCAGCACCGGGGTGGGCAGCGGGCGGGGCAGCAGCAGGGCCGGGCGACCCGCGCCGGTGGCGACCTGCGCGGTGCGCTCCGCGAAGGCCCGCGAGCCGTGCCGGGCGTCGTACCCGATGACCAGCGGGCCTGTGCCGCCCTGGTCGGCGAGCCAGGCGACCAGCCCGGCGGCGGCCTGGGTGACCACCGCGAGGTTCATCCCGTTCGGGCCGGCGCGCAGCGGGCCGCGCAGCCCGGCGGTGCCGAAGGTCAGCGGCCCGGCGAACCGGTCGGCCAGCTCCGGCGCGCTGCCCGGCAGCCCGTCCAGGACCGCGCGCAGCTCGTCCCGGCTGGCCGGGTCGGGGTCGTCGTCGAGCCACCGCAGGGCCAGCTTGCGAAGTTCGTCAAGATCAGTGGTATCCGCCGCCATTGCCCCTTGATAGCACGACGGCGGATCGCCACTGCCCGGCGGCCTCGGCTCAGTTGCTCCCGGGAAGCTGGAACGACTGGACCATCGCGTCGAAGATCGACTTGCTCTCGGCGAACCTGGCGTCGGTGCAGGTGAGGTAGAACGAGTAGACCTTGCCGTCCTTCACCACCCCACGCCACACCCCGTGCCGCATGCTGTCGCCCTCACCGCAGGTGTATTCCAGCTCACCCGCCGGCTCGCCGGCCAGCTCCTGCTCGGACACCGACACCTCGGCGTACGGCTTTGGGCAGTTCTTGCTCTCGGCGGCCTTCTTCTTGAGGTTCCGCGAGGCGAACTCCGCCCAGCTGATCGAAGTGCCGCTCCAGGGCTCGGCGAGCACGCGGACCTTGCGCCCGCCGTCCTCCGGGTCGATGAAGTCGACGTACAGGCCGCCGGTCTGCCGCTCCCAGCCCTTGGGCACCTGGACCTTGATGCCCTTGCCCGAGAAATCCTGCATCTCGACCGACGGGGCCTCGGCGGTGGCGGTGGGCGTCGTGCCCGCGGTCTGCGGAGGGGTCTCGTCGCCGCCGCTGACGAGGGCGATCACGCTGATCAGCAGCAGCACGGCCACCCCGCCGGCCACCGCGAGCTGCATCTTGCGCGGCCAGCCCTTGACGGTGCCGACGAGCTGGTTGCCGACGCTGCGGGCCTTGCCGAGCGCGCCGCCGTCGGCCGGTGCCGGGGTGGCCCACGGCTGACCGGTGCCGGGCACCGACCACTGGTTGCCGGCGTAGACCGGCTGGGTCGCGTCGACCACGGCACCGGCGTAGACCGGTTGGGTCGTGTCGGCGCCGCGGCCGGCGTGGACCGGCTGGGTCGCGTCGACCACGGCACCGGCGTAGACCGGCTGGGTCGTGTCGGTGCCGCGGCCGTAGACCGGTTGGGTGGCGTCGGCGCTGCGGCCGTAGACCGCTTGGGTGGCGTCGGGGTGGCCGGCGCCGAGGCGCTGGGTGGCGTCGGGCGAGATCCGCTGCGTCGCCTCCGGGGCGGTCACCGGAGCGGGCATCGCGCCGGTGGGCGTGTGCAGCGGACCGGCCAGCGCGTCCGCGCTGGTGTCGTCGAGCGCCGCGGCGGCCTGGGCCGGAGTGGGCCCGGGGCGCTCACCCCGGCGCAGGGCGGCGAGCCGGTCGGTCAGCGACTCGCCGGGGCCGATCATCGCCCGGCCGCCGATCTGGCCGGTCGGCTTCGGCTCGGCCGCGATCGCCGGCGGCGTGGACGGCCGCTGCACCGGCACCACCGCGTACGGGTCGGTGACCGAGTGGACCGCGGTGGCGTTACTGGTCAGCGGGCCGCCGAGGAGCTGGCGCAGCATTCCTCGGGCGGTGTGCACGTCCAGCCGCCCGGCGGGGTCCTTCTCCAGCAGGCCCATCAGCACGCCGGTCAGCGGGCCGCTGCGCTGTGGGGTGGCCGGCGGATCCTCGACCACCGCGTGCATGGTCTCGATCGGGTCGCCCCGGTCGAACGGGGGACGCCCCTCCACTGCCGTGTAGAGCGTGACGCCGAGCGAGAACAGGTCGCTCGGCGGCCCGAAATCCTGCCCCATCGCCCGCTCGGGGGAGATGAAGTGCGGCGATCCGAGCACCATGCCGGGCGTGGTGAGCTGCACGTCGGTGGGCATCCGGGCGACACCGAAATCGGTCAGCACGCAGCGGCCGTCGGAGCAGATGAGAACGTTTGCCGGCTTGACGTCGCGGTGCAGCACGCCGATCGCGTGCGCCACCTCCAGCGCGCCGAGCAGCGCAATGCCGATCTTGGCGACCGCGCGGGGCGCGACCGGCCCGTCCTCGATCACCATGTCGGCCAGGCTGCGCGCGTCCAGCAGCTCCATCACGATCCACGGGCGGCCACTCTCGGTGACCACGTCGTACACCTGGACCACGGCGGGGTGCTGGATCGCGGCGGCGGCGCGGGCCTCCCGGAGGGTCCGCTCGTACATCGCGTCACGGTCGCTGGGAGCGAGCCCCGGCGGCAGGACGACCTCCTTCACCGCCACGTCGCGGCGGAGCAGGGTGTCTGTGGCGCGCCACACCGTGCCCATTCCGCCGTTGCCCACCGGAGACCGCAGAGAGTAGCGATCGCCGATGATCGTGCCAGGTGCCGCGCGTCCAGTGGGGGGACTGACCGGTCCGCCGCTCCACGTCGGGATCTGAGTCACAGAAAAGCCACCGGGGGGATATCGAGGGGGCTGGGACACAACCTCCCTATCTTGCTGGTTCCGACGCCCGATGCGAAACCCGACGCGGCAGACGTTTACCTACTTGACGGTATGCGGTCAACCGTTCACCGCTGGTCGGCGCCCGCCGGACCCCGGGTGTGCGCCATCCCTCACCCATCGACGGCCCGTCAAGTCCTACCATCCGGTGATGAGCGAACGGCGGTCGAGCGAGTCCGGTTTCCCGATCAAGGGCGTCTACACGGCGGACGACGTCCCCGGGGGCCTGGCGGAGCGGCTGGGCGCCCCGGGCGAATACCCGTACACCCGTGGGGTTTACCCGACGATGTACACCTCCCGCCCCTGGACCATGCGGCAGTACGCCGGTTTCGGCACCGCCACCGAGTCCAATGCGCGCTACCACCAGCTCCTGCGAGCCGGCACCATGGGCCTGTCGGTCGCCTTCGACCTGCCCACCCAGATGGGGTACGACTCCGACGAGTCGATCGCGCACGGCGAGGTGGGCAAGGTCGGTGTCGCCATCGACTCCATCGAGGACATGCGGCTGCTCTTCCACGGCATTCCGCTGGACAAGGTCTCCACCTCGATGACCATCAACGCGCCCGGCTCGGTGCTGCTCCTGCTCTATCAACTCGTGGCCGAGGAGTCCGGGGTGCCGGGCACCGCCCTCAACGGCACCATCCAGAACGACATCCTGAAGGAGTACATCGCCCGCGGGACGTACATCTTCCCGCCGAAGCCGTCGCTGCGGCTGGTGGCTGACACCTTCGCGTACTGCCGGGCCGAGGTGCCGAAGTGGAACACCATCTCCATCTCCGGCTACCACATGGCCGAGGCGGGCGCGACGCCCGTGCAGGAGATCGCGTTCACGCTGGCCAACGGCGTGGAGTACGTGCGCGCCGCGCTCGCCGCCGGGCTGGCCGTGGACGACTTCGCGCCCCGGCTGTCGTTCTTCTTCGTCGCCCGCACCACGCTGCTGGAGGAGGTCGCCAAGTTCCGGGCGGCCCGGCGGATCTGGGCGAGGCTGATGCGCGACGAGTTCGGGGCGAAGAACCCGAAGTCGCTGATGCTGCGGTTCCACACCCAGACCGCGGGCGTGCAGCTCACCGCCCAGCAGCCGGAGGTGAACCTGGTCCGGGTGGCGATCCAGGGCCTCGGTGCGGTGCTCGGCGGCACCCAGTCGCTGCACACCAACAGCTTCGACGAGGCGATCGCCCTGCCCACCGAGAAGGCGGCCCGGCTGGCGTTGCGTACCCAGCAGGTGCTGGCGTACGAGACGGACCTGACCGCGACCGTGGACCCGTTCGCCGGGTCGTACGTGGTGGAGGCGATGACCGCCGAGATCGAGGCGGCCGCGGACGAGCTGATGCGGCGGGTCTTCGACCACGGTTCGGCGGTGGACGCGATCGAGACGGGCTTCCAGAAGCGGGAAATCGAGCAGTCCGCGTACCGGATCGCCCAGGAGATCGACTCCGGCGAGCGGGTGGTGGTCGGGCTCAACCGGTTCCAGATCGAGGAGGAGGAGCCGTACGAGCCGCTGCGGGTGGACCCGGCGATCGAGGTCGCGCAGGCGGAGCGGCTGGCGAAGCTGCGCGCCGAGCGGGACTCCGGTGCGGTCGAGCGGGCCCTGGCCGAGCTGCGCGCCGCCGCCGAGGGCACGGGGAACGTGCTCTACCCGATGAAGGAGGCGCTGCGCGCCAGGGCCACCGTCGGCGAGGTCTGCGGGACGCTGCGCGCGGTGTGGGGGACGTACCGGCCGAGCGACCGGTTCTGAGCTGATCCGACGGCGGCCCGCCGCGGGTAACCCGATCGGGTGAATGGGACGGACAGCCTGTGCGGGCGGGCTGCGGCCTGATCTGTCACCCTCGGGAGTCGTTCGACAGCTGACTGTTGTCCAGCAGTTGTCGGAGTGGCAGTTAATTGCCGCGACTAATGCGACAATTCGGGCTATTGGCCCGTGATTTGGCGACCGCCAAAACGGTTACGCGTTGTAGGAGGTGTGGGGCAGATGACGGCGTTCGATCCCGATCTACCTGCTGTCCCGCAGGCACTTGAGCCCTCCCACCAGGGCATTCGTGACGCTGCGCGGTCCGACCGCTACGCGAAAGAGGTTGCCCAGCGTCACCGTCGGAGGTCTAGGCTGTCTGCTGTTCTGCCCGAAGATCCATCCACTTCTAGTGATCGAGAATTCGACGTGACGAGTGCGTTGACGCTGCCTTCCGCTGGCAGCCCGCTGGCGTCGTCCTGGCCGGAGGCGCCATCCGGATCCCAGCCCCTGCCTTTCGAGCTCGACCATCTGCTGGCCCTCCGGGTACCCGGCCTGATCGACATCCGCCGTCACCTCCACTCTCATCCGGAACTGTCCGGCGAGGAGTTCGAGACGGCCGCCCTGATTCACCGGGAGCTCTCCCGCGCCGGGCTGAAGCCGCGGCTGCTGCCCAAGGGCAACGGCGTCATCTGCGACATCGACGGACGTCCGGACGGCCCGGTGATCGCCCTCCGCGCAGACATCGACGCTCTTCCGCTGGCCGACCCCAAGGACGTGCCCTACCGGTCCACCGTGGACGGCGTGTGCCATGCCTGCGGGCACGACGTGCACACCACCGTGATGCTCGGCGTGGGCATGCTGCTCGCCCAGCTCGCCGGCCTCGGCCAGCTCGACGGCCGGGTCCGGCTCATCTTCCAGCCGGCCGAGGAGATCCTGCCCTGCGGCTCTCTGGAGGTCATCGAGGCTGGCGGCCTGGACGACGTGGTGCAGATCTTCGCCGTGCACTGCGACCCGAACCTGCCGGTCGGCCGGGTCGGCCTGCGGGTCGGCCCGATCACCGCCGCCGCCGACAACGTCACCGTCCGACTCAGCGGACCGGGCGGGCACACCGCGCGCCCGCACCTCACCGTCGACCTGGTCGACGCGCTCGGCCGGCTGGTCACCGAGGTGCCCACCCTGGTCAGCCGCCGGGTGCCGGCCAACAGCGGACTGCTGCTGGTGTTCGGCCACGCCTCGGCCGGCAGCCGTTACAACGTCATCCCCACCGAGGCCTACGCCGCCGGCACCCTGCGAGTGATGGACCGCGAGACCTGGGAGCAGGTCCCGAAGATCGTGGCCCAGGTGGTCCGGGACGTCATCGCTCCCACCGGTGCCACCATCGACCTGGAATACCTGCGCGGCCGGCCGCCGGTCACCAACGACGCCCGGGCCATCGGCGTGCTCACCACCGCCACCGCCGCGGCCCTCGGCCCCGAGGGGGTCGCGGAGACCCCGCAGAGCATGGGCGGCGAGGACTTCTCCTGGTATCTGGAGCACGTGCCGGGCGCGCTCGCCCGCCTCGGGGTCGGCCGGAACGGGCCCAACGTGGACCTGCACCGGGCCTCGTTCGACGTGGACGAGCGCGCCATCCCGGTCGGCGTACGCCTCATGGTCCAGACCGCGCTGCGGGCACTGGCGGCGGCGCGCTAGGCGTCGGACCATCCACCGGCCCGGCCGGTCCCGGCACCGTCGGCGTCGGCCCGGCCGGTGGCGTCCGCCGCGCCCGCCGCCGTCGGGCCAACCCGACCACCACCGCCACCGGTACGCCAATCACCAGCGCGAACGGCAGCACCGCGCCCAGCACGGTGAGGGTCACGGTCAGCGCGCTCCGGAACGCCGACCAGCCGCCCCGCAGCCCCACCAGGAAGCCCAGGTCGTGCTTCTGCCGGGCGGGCGGGGGCGTGGGCGCGGCGTGGGGGCCGACGAAGGTCACGGTGATCGTGGAGAGGGCGGTCAGGTCGGCCAGCTTGCGCTTCTTCGCCTCCAGCGACGCGAGGTCGGCCTCCCGCCGGCCCACCTCGTTCTCCAACGTGACCAGGTCGTTGATCGAGCTGGCCCGGGCGAGCAGCTTCCGGGCGCTGTCCACCCGGGCCCGCTGGGTGGCGATCCGGGCGTCCAGGTCGACGGTCTCCTCGGTGACGTCCTCGGTGTGGATCTCGCGCTGTTCCTGCTCGCCGAGCTTGGCGAGCCCGTCGATGACCGTGATGAACCGGTTGGCCGGCACCCGCAGGGTCAGCTCGGCCCGGGCGTCCGCCGACCCGCTGGTCCGCTGGTCGCCACCGATGAAACCGCCCGCCTCGCGGGCCCGGGTGGTTGCCTCGCGGGCCGCCCCGTCCACGTCGTCCACCCGGACCTGCATCGTTCCCGTGTAGATGATCGACCGCTGGTCCACCCGCAGGTCAGCCGCGCCCGACCCGCCCGCCGTAGCCTGGTCGGTGTCGGCACCCGACTTCGCGGCCTCGCCCGCGTCGGCGGCCTCGCCCACGGCGGGCGCCGACAAGTCACTGGCCTGCCGCTCGCTGCCCGCGCTGCAGGCCCCCGCGACCAGCACCGCCACCAGTCCCACCGTCGTCAGCGCCACGGCTCGACGACGTCCTCCTCGTACTCTCATCTTTCGCTCCGATCCTTGAGCGGCCCCGCCCTGGGGGTCGATACGTCGGACGCGGCGCGCCATCGCGCCGGTTCCGGCAGACTGCGCTCAGGACGTCACGATTCGATAATCGAGGAGTCACGATGCAGCTCACCAAGTACGGCCACTCCTGCGTCCGGCTGGAGCACGACGGGGGAGTGCTCGTGGTGGACCCCGGGGTCTTCAGCGAACCGGAGGCACTGGACGGGGCGGACGCGGTGCTGATCACCCACGAACACCCGGACCACGTGAACGTCGAGGCGCTGAACCGGGCGCTGGAGCGCCGCCCGTTCACCGTCAACGGGCCGGCCTCGCTGGCCGGCGTCCTCGGTGCCGCCGCCGAAGCGCTGGTCGTGGTCGCGCCCGGCGAGTCGTTCACCGCCGCGGGCGTCCCGGTCCGCGCGTACGGCGGGCAGCACGCCGTCATCCACCCCGACATCCCGGTGATCCAGAACCTGGGCTACCTGTTCAACGACGTCGTCTACCACCCGGGCGACTCCCTGGTCGTCCCCGACGACGTCCAGGTGGACACCCTCTTCGCGCCGATCCACGCGCCCTGGTCCAAATTCTCCGAGGTGGTCGACTTCATCCGGGCGGTGGCCCCGCGCCGCGCCTTCGCGCTGCACGACGGGCTGCTCAACGGCAACGGCTTCGGCATCTACGACCGGCAGTACACCGCGCTGTCGAAGACCGAATACCGCCGCCTCGAGCCGGGCACCCGGATCGACGCCTGACCGGCGATGGCCGGTCCGTCTCCGGAACTGGTCCAGCGGCTCTACGCGACGCCGCCGGACCGCTTCGTCGCGGCCCGGGACGCCGCGGTCGCCGAGGCCCGCCGGGCCGGCGACCCGACGGTGGCCCGGGAGATCGGCCGGCTGCGCCGGCCCACCGTCGCCGCCTGGCTGGTCAACCTGCTGGCCATCCGCCGGCCCGAGCTGGTGGCCGACCTGGCGCAGCTCGCCGAGTCGCTGCGCACCGCCCAACGTGAGCTGCGCGGCGGCAAGCTGCGCGAGCTCTCCGCGCAGCGCCGGGCCGTGGTCGGCGGGTTGGTCAGCGAGGTACGCAAGCTGGCCGCCGGCGAGCCGGACGCCCCGCCGGCCGGGAAGCTGCCGCTGGCCGAGGTGGAGGCGACGCTCAACGCCGCCCTGTCCGACATCGAGGTGGCCGAGCAGGTCCGGTCCGGCCGGCTGCTCCGGGCCACCCACTACGCCGGCTTCGGCGAGGTGCCGCGCCCGCAGTTGCGGCTGGTCACCGGGGGCACCGAGGAGCCGCCCGCAGCCGAGCGGGCCGAGACCCGGCGTACGCGCGACGAGCGGGCGGCCCGGGCCGAACGAGCGAACCGCCGCCGCGCGCTGCACCGCGAGTTGGGGAAGGCCCGCAGCGACCAGGACCGGGCCGAGCAGGAGCTGGCCGAGGCCGTCCGCTCCGAACGGGACGGCAGCTCGACGCTGGACCGGATCGAGACCG
This sequence comes from Micromonospora sp. NPDC006766, assembly GCF_040636055.1. Taxonomy (NCBI): domain Bacteria; kingdom Bacillati; phylum Actinomycetota; class Actinomycetes; order Micromonosporales; family Micromonosporaceae; genus Micromonospora; species Micromonospora sp. NPDC006766. Next base: position 85,295 of record NZ_JBEYIX010000006.1, read on the forward strand.
AGCTGGCCGAGCTGGAACGCCGCCGGGCCGTCGCCGAGCAGGAACTTAGCCGCGCAAAGCTGGCCCGGCGGGGCGCCGAGCGGTCCGTCACCGCCGCTCGTCGGCGCACCGGCGAGGTGGAGGCGGCGCTGGAGGCGCTGGCCGCCGAAGAGGGGGGTGCCGAGGCGGGCGACGACCGGGCAGACTAGCCGGGATGAATGACCACAGTGGTCGGACGGGGGCGATCCACCGATGACTCCGGAGCAGGTCGCCGCCGCCAGCAGGCCGCTGGTGCTGGAGCTCGGGGAGATCTTTTCCCGCCATCCGGCGACGCTGCGCCGGGCTCGGCTGCTCGGCATCTCCGGCTGGGCGTTCTACATCACCGGCCGGGCCGGGGCGCTCGGTGACGTCCGTGCCGAGACGGCCGCCGCCGCGCTCGGCTTCATCGCCCCGGAGGCGGTCGCCGACGGCTGGGACGCCGCCGCCCGTACGGTCCGGCCGCTGGACGTGGCCGGCGCGAACCTGGCCGAGTGCTGCCGATGGGGCGCCGAGCAGCTGGGCGACACGCCGCAGGTGTCTCACCTGTCCGGCCTGCTGGAACGGGCGGTCGACGCGGCGGACGCCAGCGGGATGCCGCTCTTCGCCGCCTGGCGCTCCATGCCCGTCCCGGAGCGTTCGCCGGGCGCGCGGGCGGCCGTCGCGTTGCTGCTGCTCCGTGAGCACTTCGCCGGGGCCTATCTGCTGGCGGTCCGGGCCGCCGGGATGACCCCGCTGGAGGCGGTGCTGGCCGGACCGGAGGGGGAGGCGGGCGCCGCTGCCTGCGGCTGGTCGCCCCCGTACCCGCCGCCGGGGCCGCTGGTGCGGCGGCGGCTCTGGGCCGAGGCGGTGACCGACCGGCTGACCGCGACCGCGTTCCGGGCGTTCGCCCCCGGCGAGGGGCCGGAGCTGCTCAACCTGCTCACCGCCGCTCGGCTGCACCTCAGCGGCGGGCAAAAATGAGGCGCGCGGGTGCCGGACGGGCTGCCAGGATCGGCGGCATGAGGCTCCCCGCCGGCTGGATCGCCCGCCGCCCCACCCTCGACGACGTCCCGGCGATCCTGAAGGTGGTGCACGCCGCCGACACCTTCGCCGTGGGCTACCCGGACTTCGACGCCGAGGACGTCGAGGCCGCGCTGACCGCCCCCTTCGTCGACATGGCCCGCGACTCGTGGCTGGTCACCGACCCGGACGGCGTCGCGGTCGGCTGGACGGTTCTCGCCAACCCGACCGGGGTGGGTCGGGATTTCGTCGAGGTCTACGTCGACCCCGAGCGGGGGGCCGACCTGCGCGCCCCGCTGCTGGCCCGGCTGCTGGACCGGGTCGCCGAGCGGGCCGCCGAGCGTGGTCTGCCCGCCCTGACCGTCCGCACCGCGGTCTTCGCCCCGGAGACGCGCTGGGCGGCCGAACTGGTCGAGGCCGGCTTCACCCGGGTCAAGCGGTACATCCGGATGGCCCGCTCGCTGGCCGACCTGCCCGCCGAGCCGGCACCGCCGGCCGGGGTGGCCGTCCGTCCGCTGCGCGCCGGCGACGAGACTGACCTGCGCCTGTTCCACCGGATCTTCGACACCGCGTTCCGGGACACCCCGGACTACGAGCCGCTCGGCTTCGCAGGGTGGCGGGAGCGGATCCCGTCGTACGGCAAGGTCTGGGACGAGTGGTTCGTCGCCGAGGTCGACGGGGAGCCGGCCGGTGCCCTCCAGTCCTCCGACCAGGCCCTGGAGCACGACATGGGCTGGGTGAGCACACTGTCGGTGCTGCCGGCGTACCGGCGGCGCGGGGTGGGCGCGGCGCTGCTGCGCCGGGCCTTCGCGGTCTACGCGACGAAGGGGCGGGCCGCCGCCGGGCTCGGCGTGGACCTGGCCAACCCGACCACCCCGGTGACTCTCTACCGTTCCGTCGGGCTGCGCGAGGCGCGCTGGACCGACATGTACGAGCGGACGGTCAACGCCACGGATGTGTGACAGGCGACCCGGCCCGGGGTCGCCCGCCCGCTGGGAGAACCGGCCGGGGAGACTGGAGGCGTGCGATACGCGCTACGCCGACGCGGTGCCGGTGGGGCGGGACCGCAGCTCGGTGACGTAGTCGTCCGGCGCGCCCGCCTTCTCGGCGGCGTTCGCGATCTCCGACAGGTACCACGACGTCGGCAGGCCGCCCTCGTACCCGTCGAAGACGTAGACCCACGCGGTCACGTCCCCGTCCAGCGTCGAGACGCGGACGGTGAGCTTCCGGTACGTCCCGGCGGACACGCCCTCGATCTCGTCGAGCTGCGCGGCGTCGCCCGGGTGGATGTCGTAGAGCGCCACGAAAACCCGGTCGCCCGGGGACTCGACCACGGTGCTGACCGAGCCCTCCCAGCCGATGACACCCTCACCGGCGAAGGTGAGCCGCCACCCCTCCAGCCAGCCGACGCCCACCATCGGCGAGTGCGGGCAGTAGGCGCGCATGCGGGCGGGGTCCAGGTTTGAGCCATAAGCGGCGTACAGACGCACGGCGATGACGATAGCCCGGCCGGCGGGTGGGGGAGAATACGACGGTGCGTGTCGAACGCGACGGGGAGAAGAAAGTCACTGTGAGCACTGACGAGGGGCGAGCGCTGTGAGCCAGATCGTGATCATCGGCGGGGGGCCGGCCGGGTACGAGGCGGCGCTGGTCGCCGCCCAGCTGGACGCTGATGTCACCGTGGTCGAGGCGGAGGGGGCCGGCGGTGCCTGCGTGCTGTCCGACTGCGTCCCGTCGAAGACCTTCATCGCCAGCTCAGAGGTGGTCACCGGCTACCGGGACACCGAAGAGTTCGGGGTGCACTCGGACGGGCTGGAGGCGGTCACCGTCGACGCCCGGGCGGTGCACGAGCGGGTGAAGCGGCTCGCCGTGGCCCAGTCCACCGACATTCACGCCAAGCTGGTCAAGTCCGGGGTGGAGTTCGTGGCCGGCAGCGCCCGGCTCGGCGAGGACACGCTCGGTCACACCCACCGGGTGGTCGTCACCCCGGACGGTGGTGGCGCTGACTATGCGATCGACGCGTCGACCGTCCTGATCGCCACCGGCGCCACCCCCCGCCAGCTCCCCACCGCGCTGCCCGACGGCGAGCGCATTCTCACCTGGCGTCAGGTGTACGACCTGCCGGAGCTGCCGGAGCACCTGATCGTGGTCGGCTCCGGCGTGACCGGCGCCGAGTTCGCCAGCGCGTACCTGGCGATGGGCGTCGAGGTCACGCTGGTCTCCAGCCGCGACCGGGTGATGCCGCACGAGGACGCCGACGCCGCGATGGCGATCGAGCGGGTGTTCCGCAACCGGGGCATGACCATCCTCAACAATTCCCGCGCGGAGGCGGTCCGCCGGATCGGCGACGGCGTCGAGGTGGTGCTCGCCGACGGCCGGGTGGTGGTCGGTTCGCATGCGCTGATCGCGGTCGGCTCGATCCCCAACACCGCGAACCTGGGCCTCGCCGAGTACGGCGTCGAGCTGGCCCGGGGCGGCTACGTCACCGTCGACCGGGTGTCCCGGACCAATGTCCCCGGCATCTACGCGGCCGGTGACTGCACCGGGGTGCTGCCGCTGGCCAGCGTCGCCGCCATGCAGGGCCGGATCGCGATGTGGCACGCGCTCGGCGAGGCGGTCCGGCCGCTGCGGCTGCGTACCGTCGCGGCGAATGTCTTCACCGACCCGGAACTGGCCACGGTCGGCGTCTCACAGAACGAGGTGGACGCCGGCAAGACCCCGGCCCGCCAGGTGATGCTGCCGCTGGCCGGCAACGCCCGGGCCAAGATGGCCGACCTGGCCGACGGCTTCGTCAAGCTCTTCTGCCGCCCGGCCAGTGGCCAGGTGATCGGCGGCGTGGTGGTGGCGCCGAAGGCCAGCGAGCTGATCCTGCCGATCACCATGGCGGTGGAGAACAACCTCACCGTCAACGAGCTGGCCCAGACCATCACCATCTATCCCTCGCTGTCGGGCTCGATCACCGAGGCGGCCCGCCAGCTCATGCTTCACGAACTGGAGTGACCCGTCGGCGCCGCCGGGCCGCCCGCACGGCGGCCGGCCCGGCGGCACCCACCGTCAGCGGAAGGCGGCGACGTGGTCAGCGGCCCACTCGGCGTACGTCCGGGCGGGATGGCCGGTCAGCCGCCGTACCGTGTCGGTGACCTGCTCCGGGCGGTCGACGAAGGCGGCCCAGCCGGCCAGCGCGGCGTCGGCGAAGGCCGGGTCGCCGAAGGCTGCGGAGAGCATCTGCCGGGCCTCGTCGACCGGCATCTCCGACCAGCGCAGCTCTCGGCCGATCGCCCGACCGAGGGCGCGTACCTGGTCCTGCTGGGTCAGCGTCTCCGGGCCGCTGAGCAGGTAGCGGGCACCGGCGTGGCCGTCCGAGGTCAGCGCCGCAACGGCCACCTCGGCGAGATCCCGCTCGTGGATCAGTGACCGGGCCGCGCCCCCGTACGGCCAGCGCACCACGTCGCCGGCCCGGATCTGGTCGGCCCACATGAGCGTGTTGGCGGCGAAGCCGACCGGCCGCAGGAAGGTCCACTCCGCGCCGGACGCCTCGACCGCCCGCTCGACCTCGGCCCAGAACGACGCCGGCTGGTCGGCGGCACCCGGCGCGGAGAGATAGACGACCCGGGCGCTCTGCTTGGCGATGAGCTGGGCGACCTCGGGGGCGGCCCGGCGGGCCACGGCCGGGTCGGTGAACGGCCAGATCAGGAAGACTGCGTCAACGCCGGTCAGGTGGGGCGCGAGCGAGGCGGAATCGCCGAGATCGGCGGCCACCACCTCGACCCCATCCGGCAGCTGCGCCCGGGACGGGTCGCGGCTCACCGCCCGGACCTGCTCGCCCCGCGCCAGCAGCAGCGACACCACCTCTCGGCCGACCGTGCCGGTCGCCCCCGTCACCAGGATCATCTCCGCCTCCTCGTCCGACCGGCCGCCGTCGACCCGCCAGCTGGACGCTAAGAGCTGAAGTGGCCTTGAGGTCAAGGGGTGTCAGGCGACGTGGAGGCGGATGTTCCCGATCCGAGCGACGACATCAAGGTGCCCACCGGGCAGTAGTTCCTGGTCAGTCGGCCCCGACCCGAACCTTGGCCTCGACCGGGGCTTCCGTGCGGGTATGGCGGTTGGTGAGGGCGCTCACCGCCCAGCCGGCCGCCGCGAACCCGGCCGCCGCCACCCCGCCGATGAGCGCGAGCCGCCACGCCGAATGGGTCAGCGCGGTGCCGCCCAGGTGCCCGACCAGAGTTCCGTACGCCGCCCAGCAGGTCGCCGCCGTGGCCTCGTAGAGGAGGAAGAGGCGGTACGGGTAGCGGCTGCGTCCGGCCGCGAAGCAGGCCGCCATCCGCCCGCCGGGTACGAATCGACAGAGCATGATCACCAGTGGCCCCGGCTCGCGCAGTCCTCGGGTGACCCGGGCGGCGGCCCGGCGGGCCCGGCCGGGCACGCGCCGCGACTGCCGGCGGTTCGGGGCGCTGCGGCCCAGCAGATAGCAGGCGAGGTCGCCGGCGAAAACGCCGACCGCGCCGACCACGATGGTGAGTGGCAGGCTCAGGCCGCCGTAGACGGTGAGCGCGCCGCTGGTGATCATGACGACCTGGGTCGGTACGACCGGCACGAAGGCGTCGGCGGCCAGCAGCCCCAGCAGCACAAGGTATGCCCACGCCGGCGACGCGACGTCAGCGATGAGTTCGGGCACGACTGCCACCTCGCCGGATCTCCCCGTTCGACCGCACCGAGCCTGACGGCATGTCTCGCCTCACTGGGGGCTGCCCCGTCCGGTCGTGACCAATGACACCAGCGGGCCAACCGTTGCCGACGGGGCGGTCGGGCTGTTGTGCCGACCGCTCGGCGTGTCGGCGCCCACTGAGGCGGGCGGCGTAGCGTCGATTCCAGGCGTACCGTTGTCGGCGCGCGGCTCCGCCGCCGTCGGATCCCCCGTTGCCGACGATCGGGCCGCCGCGGGTCGCCGGCAGGTCCCGTGCCGGCGACCCGCCCCGCAGCTTCTTCCCTCCGAAGGAACGTCCCGTCTGGGCTGGGCCGCCGGTTATAGTCCCCGGTGCAACCGGCAATCCCATTACTGACAATCCCATTCGGGAGGCTCCTCGATGAAATCCAGGCTGGTGCGGGGCGCGCTCGCCCTGACCTTGGCGCTCGGCGGCAGCACCTTCGTCGCCGTCGGCCCGGCCGAGGCGGCGGCCAAGAAATACAAGAACTGCACCGCGCTGAACAAGGTCTACAAGCACGGCGTGGGCAAGAAGGGCGCGAAGGACAAGGTCCGCGGCAAGACCAAGCCGGTCACCAACTTCAAGGTGTCCAACACCATCTACGCCAAGAACCGTCACCTCGACCGGGACCACGACGGCATCGCCTGCGAGAAGCGCTGACCTCGCATAGGCGGAGCCGGCCGGAAAACCGGTCGCTCCGGCTGCCGTGCCGGTCGTACGGTCGTCGTATGCGCAGCGCGGTGGTGACCACGACGCCGGGAATCCCCGGCGCGCCGCACTGACATTTCCGTCGACGAGGCCCCGGGGCGAACCGCCCCGGGGCCTCGTGGCGTTCCGGGCCAGATCGCCTCCGGGTCGTACCCGATCAAGGAGAGCGACATGATCGACCACCGCAGGCTCGGCCGGGAGTTGGAGCTGTTCGTCTCGGACCCGCTCGCGGGCGCCGGCCTGCCCATCTGGCTGCCGGCCGGCGCCGCCGCCCGGCACGCCGTCGAGGAGTACGTGCGGGACCTGGAGCGCCGGGCCGGGTACCGGCACGTCTACTCGCCGCCGCTGGGCAAACGGGAGCTGTTCGAGATCTCCGGCCACCTCGGCTACTTCGCGGACGACATGTTCCCGCCGATGCGGCTGTCCCCCGACGACGAGTTCGTGCTCCGACCGGCACTCTGCCCACACCACGCCCTGGTCTTCCGGGCCCGCGGACGTTCCTACCGGGAGCTGCCGCTGCGCGTCGCCGAGATCGGGGGAATGTACCGGGCGGAGCGCTCCGGGGTGCTCGGCGGACTCGCCCGGGTACGCGCCATCTCGCTCAACGACGCGCACAACTTCTGCGCGCTGGAGCAGGTCGGCGGCGAGGTACGCGAGATCCTCCGGCTGATCCGCGAGGCGCACGCCGCGCTCGGCGTCCGGCCGGCCGGGTTCCGGCTGTCGGTGCGCGGGCCGGGGGAGAAGTACGTCGGGGACGACGCCTCGTGGGCGCGGGCCGAGGAGCTGCTGCGCGCCGCGCTCGACGGGGTCGACTTCACCGAGGCGCCGGGCGAGGCCGCCTTCTACGGCCCGAAGATTGACATCCAGATCGTCGACGCGGCCGGCCGGGAGTCGACCATCTCCACCATCCAGCTCGACTTCGACAAGCCGGAGAAGTTCGACCTGTCGTACACCGCCGCGGACGGGAGCCGGAAACGGCCGGTCATGGTGCACCGGAGCCTGGTCGGCAGCATGGAACGGCTGTTCGCCTACCTGATCGAGGTGCACGCCGGCGCCTTTCCGGCCTGGTACGCCCCGGTGCAGCTGGCGCTGTTCCCGGTCGACGACGGTCAGGCGGACGCGGCCGTGGAACTGTGCCGCCGGGCCGAGGCGGCGGGGCTGCGGGCCGAGGTCGACGTGACCGGCTCGTTGGGTGCCCGGATCCGCGACGCGGCCCGCCGGAAGGTCCCGTACGTCGGGGTGATCGGCCCCCGGGAGGCGGCCGACGGGTCGGTTTCCCTGCGCATGCGCGACGGCCGTGGGCTCGACCCGATGCCGGTGGCCGCCGCGTTGGGCTTGATCGGGCGGGTGGTCGCCGACCGCTCGGCCGGCCTGCTCCCGGCCGCCTGACGTCCGCCGGCCGGCGAGGCCTGACGTCCGCCGGCCGGCGCCGTCACCGGCTGCGCAGGTGCCGGCCGGCGCCGGCTTTCCGCCATCGCGACGGGAAGCCGGCGCCAGGCCGGTCGTACGCCGCACCTCAGTTCTTGGCCGGTACGACCGCCGGAAGCGTCCCGGCCGGTGTGCCTCCTGGGGTCGGCGCGGGAACCTCGTCCGTGATCACCGCACCGGAGAACTGCGACCGGTACAGCCGGGCGTACGCCCCGTCGGCGGCGAGGAGCTGGTCGTGGGTGCCGTGCTCAACGATCTGGCCGTGCTCCATCATCAGGATCAGGTCGGCGTCGCGGATGGTGGAGAGCCGGTGGGCGATGACGAAACTGGTCCGGTCCGACCGCAGCGCCGCCATCGCCCGTTGGAGCAGCACCTCGGTCCGGGTGTCCACCGAGCTGGTCGCCTCGTCGAGGATCAGCAGCGACGGCTCGGCGAGGAACGCCCGGGCGATGGTGATCAGCTGCTTCTCGCCGGCGCTGACGTTGTTGCCCTCCTCGTCGATGACGGTGTCGTAGCCGTCGGGAAGGCTGCGGACGAAGCGGTCCACGAAGGTGGCCCGGGCCGCCGCCAGGATCTCCTCCTCGGTCGCGTCCGGCCGCCCGTACGCGATGTTGTCCCGGATGGTGCCGCCGAAGAGCCAGGTGTCCTGGAGCACCATGCCGATCCGGCCGCGCAGCTCGTCCCGGCGCATCGTGGTGATGTCCACCCCGTCCAGGGTGATCCGGCCGGAGTCCAGCTCGTAGAACCGCATGACCAGGTTGACCAGCGTGGTCTTGCCAGCACCGGTCGGGCCGACGATCGCCACCGTGTGCCCGGGCTCGGCGACCAGGGACAGGTCGTCGATCAGCGGCTTTTCCGGGTCGTACCGGAAGGAGGCGTGCTCGAACTCGACGCGACCGTGCGGATCGGCGATCCGGGCCGGCTGCGCGGGCTCGGGGCTCTGTTCCTCGGCGTCGAGGACCGCGAAGACCCGCTCGGCCGAGGCCACCCCGGACTGGAGCAGGTTGGCCATCGAGGCGACCTGGGTGAGCGGCTGGGTGAACTGCCGCGAGTACTGGATGAACGCCTGCACATCGCCGAGGCTCATCGTGCCCGAGGCGACCCGCAGGCCGCCGACCACGGCGATCGCCACGTAGCTGAGGTTCCCGATGAAGAACATCGCCGGCATGATGATCCCGGAGACGAACTGCGCGCCGAAGCTCGCCTGGAACAGCTGCTCGTTCTTGGCGTGGAAGGCGGCCTCCACCTCCTTCTGCCGGCCGAAGACCTTGACCAGCTCGTGACCGGTGTACGCCTCCTCGATCTGCCCGTTCAGCTCGCCGGTGTGCGTCCACTGAGCGATGAACTTGCGCTGCGAGCGCTTGGCGATCTGAGCGGTGACCACCACCGACAGCGGCACCGCCACCAGGGCCACCACCGCCAGCAGCGGCGAGATCCAGACCATCATGGCCAGTACGCCGACCACGGTGAGCAGCGAGGTGACCAGCTGGCTCAGCGTCTGCTGAAGGGTCTGCGAGATGTTGTCGATGTCGTTGGTGACCCGACTCAGCAGCTCGCCGCGCGGCTGCCGGTCGAAGTAGGGCAGCGGCAGCCGGTTGAGTTTCTCCTCCACCTCGGCGCGCAGCCGCAGGATCGTCCGCTGCACCACGCCGTTGAGCAGCCAGCCCTGCGCCCACATCAGCACGGCGGCCCCGACGTAGAGCGCCAGGGCCAGGGCCAGCACCCGGCCCAGCGCGTTGAAGTCGATGCCGACGCCGGGCACCACGTGCATCTTGGCCAGCATGTCGGCGAAGTTGCCGTTGCCGGATGCCCGGGCTGCGGCCGCCGCCTGCTCGGCGGTGGTGCCGGCGGGCAGCTTCCGACCGATCACCCCATTGAAGATCAGGTCGGTGGCGTGACCGAGCACCTTCGGCCCGATGACGCTGAGCCCGACGCTCGCGACGGCCAGCGCCAGCACGGCGGTCAGCTGCGACCGGTGCGGCCGAAGCCGCCCGAGCAGCCGCCGCGCGGACGGCCCGAAGTTCATCGCTTTCTCGGCGGGCATGCCCATGCTCATGTGCGGCGGGCCGCCGGCGCGCTGCCCGGCCGGTGGCAGCCGCTTCGGCGTCGCCTTCTCCTGCACCGCGCTCACGCCGCCACCTCCGCGGTCTGCTGGGACGCCACGATCTCGGCGTACGTCGGGCAGGTCTGGAGCAGGTCCCCGTGCCGTCCCATTCCGACGACGCCTCCGTCCTCGAGCACGATGATCTGATCAGCGTCAATGATCGTGGAGACCCGCTGGGCGACGATCACCACGGCCGCCTCCGCGGTGACCGGCTTCAGCGCCGCCCGCAGCCGGGCGTCCGTGCCGAGGTCGAGCGCGGAGAACGAGTCGTCGAACAGGTAGATCTCCGGTTTGCGGACCAGCGCGCGGGCGATCGCCAGCCGCTGCCGCTGGCCGCCGGAGACGTTCGTGCCGCCCTGCGCGATCGGCGCGTCCAGGCCGCCCGGCATCTCGGCGACGAACTCCCGAGCCTGGGCGATCTCCAGCGCCGCCCAGAGCTCGGCGTCGGTGGCGTCCGGGTTGCCGTACCGCAGGTTGCTGGCGACCGTGCCGCTGAACAGGTAGGGCCGCTGTGGCACCAGCCCGATCCGCCGCCACAGCTCATCCGGGGCCAGCTCGCGTACGTCCACCCCGTCCACGAGGACCGCCCCGGTGGTCGGGTCGACCAGCCGCGGGATCAGGGTGAGCAGGGTCGTCTTGCCGGCGCCGGTGGAGCCGATGATCGCCGTCGTCCGCCCGGGTTCGGCGCGGAACGTGATGTCGTGCAGCACCGGAGCCGTCGCCCCCGGGTACTGGAAGCCGACGTCGCGGAGCTCAAGCTCGCCCCGGCCGGACACCTCGGTGACCGGTCGCGCCGCCGGCACCACCGAGGACTCGGTGTCCAGCACCTCGACGATGCGCTCGGCGCAGACCGCCGCCCGGGGCACCATCATCAGCATGAAGGTGGCCATCATGACCGCCATCAGGATCTGCATCAGGTATTGCAGGAACGCGGTCAGCGCGCCGATCTCGATCTGACCGGAGTCGATCCGGCCGGCGCCGAACCAGAGCACCGCGACGCCGGAGATGTTGAGCACCAGCATCACGAGCGGGAAGATCAGCGCCTGGAGCCGGCCGATCCGCAGCGCGGTGGCGGTCAGGTCGGCGTTCGCGACCCCGAAGCGCTTCGTCTCGTACGGCTCGCGGACGAAGGCGCGGACCACCCGGATGCCGGTGATCTGCTCGCGCAGCACGCGGTTGACCGTGTCGATCCGGGTCTGCATGAGCCGGAAGGTCGGCACCATCTTTCGGATGATCAGGCCCAGCGCGATCGCCAGGACGGGCACGCACACCAGCATCAGCCAGGAGAGCCCGACGTCCTCGCGCAGCGCCATCACCACACCGCCGACGCTCATGATGGGCGCGGCCACCAGCATCGTGCAGCTGAGCAGGACGAGCATCTGCACCTGCTGCACGTCGTTGGTGTTTCGGGTGATCAGCGAGGGTGCCCCGAAGCGGGCCACCTCGCGGGCGGAGAAGCGGTTGACGTGGCTGAAGATGGCGGCCCGGACGTCCCGGCCGAACCCCATCGCGGTCTTCGCGCCGAGATAGACGGCGACGATCGAGCAGGTGATCTGGAGCAGGCTGACGAGCAGCATCCAGCCGCCCGTACGCAGGATCTGGCCGGTGTCGCCGACGGCCACGCCACGGTCGATGATTCTGGCGTTGAGGCTCGGCAGGTAGAGCGAGGCGATCGTGCCGACGAACTGGAACGCCACCACGGCGGCCAGTAATCGCCGGTACGGGCGTAGAGAATTTCGGAGTAGGCGGATCAGCACGGACGGGCCCCCCGGGTCGTCAGGTCGGTGGATTCCTTGTCTGGGTTCAACCGGCCGATGTCCCCGTCGGCCATCGTGGTGATGAGTTCGGTGAGGAACTCACGGATCACCGCCCGCTTCGCCGGGTCGGCGTCGACGGAGGTGATCGGCCGGTCGCTGTGGATCACTTCGATGAGGGCCTGGGCGTGCTCGCGGCCCTTGTCGGTGAGTGTGAGCTGGACGCTGCGTCGGTCGGTGGTGTCCCGGCGGCGTTCGACGAACCCGTCGCGTTCCAGGGTGTCGACGATGCCGGTCAGGGTCGCCGGGCGGACGAAGCACCGCTCGGCGACCTCCCGGTGGGTGCTGTCGCCGACGCGGGACAGGATGAACAGCACCCGCATCCCGGCCGAGGTGAGCCCGTGGTGCTCGGCAAGGTAGCGCCCCCAGTGCTGGTCGACCAGGTGCCCGGCGATCGAGACCAGCCGGCCGATGGGCGCGTGGTGCAGCGCGTCGGGGAAGTGGACGAGCGGCTCCATCTTCACGCGCACCAGGTTAGCCCCCCGACTATCAGGGGCCAAACTAGTTTTTCGAAAGGGTCACCAGCTCGTCGGCAGCGGCATCCCCTCGGTGTAGCCCGCAGCGCTCTGCACGCCGATCAACGCCTGCTCGTGGAACTGCTCCAGGTTGCGGGCGCCCGCGTAGGTGAAGGCGCTGCGTACGCCGGAGATGATCTCGTCGATCAGGTCCTCCACGCCCGGCCGGGTCGGGTCCAGATACATCCGGGCCGAGGAGATGCCCTCCTCGAAGATCGCCTTTCGGGCCCGGTCGTACGTGCTGTCCACCGCCGTACGCGCGCTGACCGCGCGGGACGACGCCATGCCGAAGCTCTCCTTGTAACGCCGGCCGTCCGGATCGGTGTACAGATCGCCGGGGGACTCGTAGGTGCCGGCGAACCATGATCCGATCATCACGTTCGAGGCGCCCGCAGCCAGGGCCAACGCCACGTCCCGGGGGTGGCGTACGCCGCCGTCGGCCCAGACGTGCCGGCCCAGCGCCCGGGCCGCCGCGGCGCAGTCGAGCACCGCCGAGAACTGCGGCCGGCCCACGCCGGTCATCATCCGGGTGGTGCACATCGCACCCGGCCCGATGCCGACCTTGACGATGTCGGCGCCCGCCTCGACCAGGTCGCGTACGCCGTCGGCGGTGACCACGTTGCCGGCCGCGATCGGGACGGCCGGGTCGAGCCCGCGGACCGACCGCAGCGCGGAGATCATCCGCTCTTGGTGGCCGTGCGCAGTGTCCACGACCAGCGTGTCCACCCCGGCGTCGAGCAGCGCGGCGGCCTTGCCGGTCACGTCGCCGTTGATGCCCACCGCGGCGGCGATGCGCAGCCGACCCCGGTCGTCCACCGCCGGCTTGTAGAGCGTGGCGCGCAGCGCGCCCTGCCGGGTCAGCACCCCGACCAGCCGCCCGTCGGCGTCCACCACCGGGGCGAGCCGTCGCCGTCCGGCGGAGAGCCGGTCGAATCCGGTACGCGGATCCGCGTCCGCCGGCACGGTGTGCAGTTCGGTCGACATGACGTGCCGGAGCTGGGCGAACCGGTCCACGCCCACGGTGTCCGCCTCGGTGACCACACCGACCGGGCGACCGGCCTCGTCCACCACGATCACCGCGCCGTGCGCACGCTTCGGCAGCAGGTGGATCGCGTCACCGACGGTGTCCGTGGGGCCGAGGGTGATCGCCGTGTCGTGCACCAGGTGCCGCTGCTTGACCCAGGTGACCACGTTGGCCACCACCTCGATCGGGATGTCCTGGGGGATCACCGCGATGGCGCCCCGGCGGGCCACGGTCTCGGCCATCCGCCGGCCGCTCACCGCCGTCATGTTCGACACCACCAGCGGGACGGTCGTGCCGGTGCCGTCGCCGGTGGCCAGGTCGACGTCGAGCCGGGAACCCACCTCGGAGCGGTTGGGCGCCATGAAGACGTCGTTGTAGGTCAGGTCGTGCGCCGGAAGCGCGTCATGAAGGAACCGCACCGGAACATCATTCCCGGCGGCCCCCGTTCGTGCCGGCGATGGTCACGGAAAACACCTCGCAGGGGTCTCAGCCGAGCAGCAGCGCCGCGCTGGTTGCGGTCATCACGACGGCGACCGCGCCGTCCAGCACACGCCAGGCGGCGGTACGGGCGAGCAGCGGCGCCAGTCGGTGCGCCCCACCGCCGAGCGCGGTGAACCAGGCGGCGCTGGCCAGGGTGGCCCCGGCGCCGAACGCCCAGCGCTGTTCATACTGCTGGGCCACGCCGCCGAGCAGCAGCACGGTGTCGAGGTAGACGTGCGGGTTGAGGTAGGTGAAGGCCAGGCAGGCCAGCACGGTCGCGCGGAGGGTGGCCGGTGGCCGCTCGGTGGGGGTGAGGGCGCCTGGGCGCAGGGCCCGGCGGGCGGCGAGCACGGCGTACCCGAGCAGGAACGCGGCCCCGGACCAGCGGATGGTGGTGAGCAGCCCCGGGCGGTCCGCCACGGCGGTGCCGAGACCGGCGATGCCGGCCGCGATGAGCAGGGCGTCCGAGGCGGCGCAGGCGACCACGACGGCTAGCACGTGCTCACGGCGGAGCCCCTGGCGGAGCACGAAGGCGTTCTGCGCGCCGATGGCGACGATCAGCGCGAGCGAGACGCCGAACCCGGCGAGGGCCGAGGGAAGCAGATGTGGCACGGGTCGGACGCTATGGTCCGGCGCAGGATGCAGTCCAACTAATCTTTCTGAAGCTTCGTAAGCTGTGCTGATGGAAGGACTCGACGCCACCCAGCTGCGCACCCTGGCCGCCGTGATCGGCGAGGGCAGCTTCGAGGGCGCGGCGCGCGTCCTGCACGTCACCCCGTCGGCGGTGAGTCAGCGGATCCGTGCGCTGGAGGAGGTCGTCGGGCAGGTGCTGGTCCGCCGCAACCGCCCCTGTCAGGCGACCGACGCGGGGCAGCCCCTGCTGCGCCTGGCCGTCCAGTTGACGCTGCTCGAACGGGAGGCGCTCGCCGAGGCGCGCGGGGCGGCGGACGGGGCCGCCGGGCGGACCCGAGTGCCCGTGGTGGTCAACGCCGACTCGTTGGCCACCTGGTTCGTGCCCGCGCTGGCCCGCGTCCCGGCCGAGCTGGCCGTCTGTTTCGACGTACGCCAGGACGACCAGGACCACACCGCCGAGCTGCTGCGCGACGGCGCGGTGCTGGCGGCGGTGACCGCTCAGCGGGAGCCGGTGCAGGGCTGCCGGGTGCGCCCGCTCGGCACGATGCGCTATCGGGCGCTCGCCGCTCCGGCGCTGGTCGCCCGCTGGTTTCCCGACGGGCTGACGGCCGAGGCGTTGGCCGACGCGCCGATGCTCGTCTTCGACCGGAAGGATCGGGTCCAGCACCGATTCGTACGGGCGGTGACCGGCCGGGACCTCGACCCGCCGGTGCACCACGTGCCGTCCGTGCCGGCGTTCAGCGAGGCGATTCGGTGCGGTCTCGCCTGGGGGCTGGTGCCGGAGCGGCTGGCCGAGCCGGACCTGGCCGTCGGCGTCTGTGTCGACCTCGACCCGGGGCGGCACGTCGACGCGCCTCTCTACTGGCAGCACTGGCGCCTGGAATCCCGGCTCCTCGCCGCCCTCACCGACGCCGTCCGCGCCGAGGCGGCACTCGCCCTCCGCTGACCCCACCCTGTTAATAAGGGGCCCTTCCTCTACCGGAGGCGTTAAGAAGGGGCCCCTCCTTACGCGATGGTGCAGATGGGGGCGCCGGCGGTGATGACCGCACCGACCTCGGCGGCGAGGCCGCTCACGGTGCCCGCCTTGTGGGCGTGCAGCGGCTGCTCCATCTTCATCGCCTCCAGGACGACGACCAGGTCACCCTCGGCGACGGTGTCCCCGTCGGCGACGGCGATCTTGACGATGGTGCCCTGCATGGGGGAGGCGAGGGTGTCGCCGCTGACCGCCGCGCCGGCCTTCGCACCGCCACCCCGGCGGGCCGGCTTCCGGGTGGCGGGCGCGGCGGCGGCCGTACCCGAGCCGAGTCCGGCGGGCAGGACCACCTCCAGCCGCTTGCCACCCACCTCGACCACGACGGTCTCGCGCTCGGCCGGGCCCTCGACGGCGCCGGCCGGGGCGGTGAACGCCGGGACGGTGTTGTCGAACTCGGTCTCGATCCACCGGGTGTGCACGGTGAACGGCTCGGCGGTGAACGCCTCGTCCCGGACCACCAGGCGGTGGAACGGCAGCGCGGTAGCCATGCCCTCGACGATCATCTCGTCCAGCGCCCGGCGGGCCCGCTCCAGCGCCTCGGTACGCGTCTCACCGGTGATGATCACCTTGGCCAGCAGCGAGTCGAAGTTGCCGCCGATCACGTCGCCGGCCGAGATGCCGGTGTCGACCCGGACGCCTGGCCCGCTGGGCAGCCGCAGCGCGGTGATGGTGCCCGGGGCGGGCAGGAAGTTGCGGCCCGGGTCCTCGCCGTTGATCCGGAACTCGATGGCGTGCCCGCGCGGGGTCGGGTCCTCGGTGAAGCGCAGCTTCTCGCCGTCGGCGATGCGGAACTGCTCACGGACCAGGTCGATGCCGGCGGTCTCCTCGGTGACCGGGTGCTCGACCTGAAGCCGGGTGTTGACCTCCAGGAAGGAGATGGTGCCGTCGGCACCGACCAGGTATTCGACCGTGCCGGCGCCGTGGTAGCCGGCTTCCCGGCAGATCGCCTTGGCGCTGCTGTGGATCTGGGCGCGCTGCGCGTCGGTGAGGAACGGCGCGGGTGCCTCCTCGACCAGTTTCTGGTGCCGGCGCTGGAGCGAGCAGTCCCGGGTGCCCACCACGATCACGTTGCCGTGCTGGTCGGCGAGGATCTGCGCCTCGACGTGTCGGGGCTGGTCCAGGTAGCGCTCGACGAAGCACTCGCCCCGGCCGAACGCGGCGACCGCCTCGCGGGTGGCCGACTCGAACAGGTGTGGGATCTCCTCCATGGTGCGGGCCACCTTGAGGCCGCGCCCGCCGCCGCCGAAGGCCGCCTTGATGGCGACCGGCAGGCCGTGGTCGACGGCGAAGGCCATCACCTCGTCGGCGTTGCCGACCGGGTCCGGGGTGCCGGGGACCAGGGGCGCGCCGGCGCGCTGGGCGATGTGCCGGGCGGTCACCTTGTCGCCGAGGTCACGGATCGCCTGCGGGGTCGGGCCGATCCAGGTCAACCCGGCGTCGATGACCGCCTGCGCGAAGTCGGCGTTCTCGGAGAGGAAGCCGTAGCCGGGGTGCACCGCGTCGGCGCCCGACCGGGCGGCGATGTCGATCAGCTTGTCGATCCGCAGGTAGCTCTCGGCGGCGGTGTCGCCGCCCAGGGCGTACGCCTCGTCGGCGAGGGTGGCGTGCAGGGCGTCCCGGTCCGAGTCCGCATAGACGGCGACGCTGGCCAAGCCGGCGTCGCGGCAGGCGCGGATGACGCGGACGGCGATCTCGCCGCGGTTGGCGATGAGTACCTTGCGCACCTTGGTGGCTCCTCCCCGGAGGTCGATTCCGGGAGTTTATCGGCCGGAATCCGCGACCCTAACGATCGCTCAGTGTGGGATGCGGCACGGCACCGGCGCGCTTTAGTCAAATTTGGCTATTACGCTTGCCTGGTGTCGGCAACACGGATGATGATTCTCGGCCTGGTCAGGTGGATGCAACCGGTGCACGGCTACGACGTACGCCGTGAGCTGCTGAGCTGGAGTGCGGACAAGTGGGCCAACGTGCAACCGGGATCGATCTACCACGCGCTGCGCAAGCTCACCGACGAGGGCCTGCTCCGGGCGGTGTCCACGGAGCAGGTGGGGGCCCGCCCCGCCCGTACCAGCTATGAGGTGACCCCGAAGGGGGAGGACGAGTTCGAGACGCTGCTGCGGGCGCAGTGGTGGCAGCTCCACGAGTCGCCCGACCCGTTCGTGGCCGCGTTCTCCTTCCTGCCCGCGATGCCGCGCGACGAGGCGGCGGCGGCCCTGCGCAATCGGGCCAACCTGCTGCGGGCCGGCATCGAGTCGATGCGCGCGTCGCTGGACTCGGACTGGGTGCGCCACCGGAAGCCGGTGCACGTCGGGTGGATGTTCGAGCTCTGGCTGGCCCGGGCCGAGGCGGAGATGGCCTGGTGCGGGCGGATCGCCGAGCGGATCGAGTCGGGAGTGTCGTACCTGCCCGTTGAGATGGAGCGGGCCGAGGGCTGGTCCGGGTGGACGGACGGGACCGCCCGTCGGAGCGACAACGCGGAATAATCAACGTTGACCAAAAGAGCTATATCGCGTTAGTGTCGGCGCGAACCGAGGAGGCCCCGCGTGCCCTCCTCGCGGACGATCGGCGGCCGGTCACGTCCGGCCCGGACGACCAGGAGTAGAAATGATCGAGACCAGAGGGCTGCGGAAGTCGTTCCGCTCCCGCGCCGGTCGCGAGACGAAGACCGTGGACGCGGTCCGGGGCGTCAACCTCGACGTCGCCGAGGGCGAGATCTTCGGCTTCCTCGGCCCCAACGGCGCCGGCAAGACCACCACCCTGCGGATGCTCGCCACCCTCATCGAGCCCGACGGCGGGCACGCCACCATCGCCGGAGCCGACCTGCGCAAGAATCCGGCCGAGGTGCGCCGCCGGATCGGCTACGTGGCCCAGGGCGGCAGCACCTGGGACGAGTCCACCGCCCGCGAGGAGCTGGTGCTCCATGCCCGGCTCTACGGCATCGGCAAGGCCGAGGCGCAACGCCGCGCCGCCCGCGCCCTGGACGCCTTCCAGCTCACCGAGTACGCCGACCGTAAGTGCAAGACCTACTCCGGCGGCCAGCGGCGGCGGGTCGAGATCGCGCTCGGCATCATCCACGAGCCGAAGATCGTCTTCCTGGACGAGCCGACCACCGGCCTCGACCCGCAGAGCCGGGCGCACATGTGGGACGAGATCCGCCGGCTGCGCGCCGAGGGGATGACGGTGTTCATCACCACGCACTACCTGGACGAGGCGGACGCGCTCTGCGACCGGATCGCGATCATGGACCACGGCGAGCTGGTCGCCGAGGGCACCCCGGCCGAGCTGAAGCGGGAGATTTCCGGCGAGGTGGTGCAGGTCGGCCTCGACGCCGCCAACACCCCGCGCGCCGCCGAGCTGCTCGACACCGAGGCGTACGTCAACAAGCTGGAGACCGTCGAGCAGGGTGGCCTGCGCCTCTTCGTCGACGACGGGGCCACCGCCATCCCGCAGGTGCTGCGCCGCCTCGACGGCGCCGGGCTGCACCTGCGCTCCATCGAGCTGCACCGTCCCAGCCTCGACGACGTCTTCCTCACCAAGACCGGCCGCTCGCTGCGCGAGTCCTGACCAACCGGAGATTTGTCATGAAACTCGCCCGCGACACCTGGCTGATCTTCCAGCGCCAGATCCAGCTCCTGCTGCGCAACCCGGTCTGGGTCTTCGTCGGCGTCTTCCAGCCGGTGATGTACCTGCTGCTGTTCGCCCCGCTGCTCACAAAGGCGCTGCACGTGCCGACCCAGGCCGAGGCGTACAAGATCTTCGTGCCCGGCCTGCTGGTGCTGCTGGCCATCTTCGGCGGTCTGTTCCAGGGCTTCGGCCTGATCGCCGAGCTGCGCGCCGGAGTCATCGAACGGTCCCGGGTCACCCCGATCAGCCGGCTCGCCCTGCTGCTCGGCCGTGCGCTGCGGGACGTGGTCTCGCTGATCGTGCAGGCGATCATCATCACCCTGCTGGCGCTCCTGTTCGACCTGCGCGTCTTCATCGGCTACCTGCTCCTGGCGTACCTGATGCTGGCCCTGATCTCCCTGATGACCGCGGCCGTCTCGTACGGCGTCGCGCTGAAGGTCAAGAGCGAGGACGCCCTCGCCCCGGTGATGAACACCGTCGCCCAGCCGGTGCTCCTGCTCTCCGGCATCCTGCTGCCGCTCTATCTGGCCCCCGGCTGGCTGCAGGGGATCGCCAACTACAACCCGTTCTCCTGGGCGGTCGAGGGCACCCGGGCGCTCTTCGCCGGTGACCTCAGCAACGACAAGGTCTGGCAGGGGTTGACGATCATCGCGGTGCTCGCCGTCGCCGGCGTGGTCTGGGCCGCCCGGCAGTTCGCCCGCAGCGTCCGCTGAGCCGACGAGAGTTGCCTCTCACCAAGGGCGGGACACCGATCCTGCGCGCGTAGCGTGGGTCGGTGCCCCGCCTCATCCACGACAAGACGACCTGGTTCACCTATGCCCAGCTCGGGCTGTGGGGCTTCTTCCTCTACGGGTTCGGCCCCGTCGTACCGCTGCTCCGCGACGAACAGGGCACCAGCGCCGCCGTCGCCGGCCTGCACAGCACGGGCATCGCGGTCGGCGCGCTGCTCGGCGGGGCGCTCTTCGCGCCGGTCGCCCGCCGCCTCGGCCGCGGCCCGACCATCTGGCTCGGTCTGGCCGGCGTGGCCGCCGGCGTCGCCGCCCTCGGGCTGCTCCGCCCGCTGCCCGCCACCCTCGCCGCCGTCGCGGTGATCGCCACTTTCGGCATGCTGGTGGTCAGCGGGGTCAACGTGGTGCTCACCACCCATCACGGGCCTGCCGCGCCCGCCGCGCTCACCGAGGCCAACGCCGCCTGCGCCGGCATGGGCATCCTCGCCCCGCTGGTCATCGGCGCCGCCGTGAACTCCGGCCACGGCTGGCGGCCGGTGATGGCCGTCGAGGTTGGGCTGATCGCGCTGGTCGCCGTCGCCGCCCTGGCCTTCCGGGTACGCCTGCCGAAGACCTTCCCCGCTGCCGCGGCTGCCGGCGGCCCCGCTGCCGGCGCTCCCGCTGAGGTGACCGCCGCCGCGTCGGCCGCCACCCGCGCGGCGCACCGGCTGCCCCGCGCGTACTGGATCGCCTGGGTGCTCATGTCGGCCACCGGCTCGATCGAGGTGTGCCTGTCCCTCTGGACCGCCGACGTGCTGCGCAGCCACGCCGGGCTGGGCGCGGGCAGCGCCTCGGCGGCGGTCGCCGCGATCGTCGGCGGCATGTTCGTGGGACGACTGGCCGGCGGCCGGTTCGCGCTGCGCTGGCCGCCGGTGCCGCTGCTGCTCGGCGCGCTGACCGTTTCCCTGGCCGGGTTCGCGCTCTTCTGGACCGCCCCGATCGGCTGGCTGGCCGTCACCGGTCTGGTCGTGCTCGGGCTGGGCAACGCCCTGCACTACCCGCTGGCCATCTCCATCGCGCTCACCGTCGCCGGGCCGGCCGCCGACAAGGCGGCCGGCTGGTCGTCGTACTCGATGGGGGTGGGTTTCGGGATCGCGCCGGTCCTGCTCGGCTGGGTGGCCGACGGCGTCGGACCGCACCTGGCCTTCCTGCTGCTGCCCGGCTTCCTCGCCGCCTCCGCACTCCTCACCCTGCGCCTATCCCGCGCCCTGCGCGCGGCGCGCCCCACCACCCCTGCCGGCGGCCCGGTCCTCAGCGCACCCGGGCGAGGGTGACGCCGTCGGCGATGGGGAGCATGATCACGTCCACCCGTACGTCGGACATGATCTCGTCGTTGAACGCGGCGATGGCCCGGTCGTCGGCGTTCTGCGGGGCGATCACCCGGCCGCCGCGCAGCGTGTTGTCGACCGCGATGACCGCGCCCGGTCGCATCCGGGGCACCAACTCGTCCCAGTAGGCCGGGTAGCCGACCTTGTCGGCGTCGATGAACGCGAGGTCCAGGTACCGCTCGCTCGGCAGCTCCCGCAGCCGGTCGGCGGCCGGGCCGATGCGCAGGTCGATGCGGTCCTGTACGCCGGCGCGGGTCCAGTAGCGGCGGGCGACGCTGGTGTACTCCTCGGAGATGTCGAAGCAGGTCAGCTGGCCGCCGTCGGCGAGGCCCCGGGCGATCGCCAGCGCGGAGAGCCCGGTGAAGGTGCCCACCTCCACCGCCTGCCGCACCCCGAGCAGCCGGGTGAGAAAGGTCAGGAACGCGGCCTGCTCCGGCGCGACCTGCATGTCCGCCTGCTCGGGAAGGGAGGCCAGCGTCTCCTCCGCCAGCTCACGGACGATCTCATCGGGGGCGGAACCGTGCGCCACGAGATAGGCGTGCAGTTCCGGGGTCAGCGGCAAGGGTTTCGTGCTCATGATCGGCACGTTAGCCGATATTTCCGACCGTCGACGTCGACCCGTTGCTGGCTGGCGTGTCGGCGCCCCGGACCGCCGACTACCCGAGCGGCTCGATTTCCTGGCCTCCGGGAGCGACCTTCGTCCACAGGCCCGTGATGCCCAGCCCCAGCTCGCCGAGGAGGCTGCGCAGCAGCGGCAGGCTCAACCCCACCACCGTGCCCGGGTCACCCTCGATGCCGGTCAGAAACGCCCCGCCCAGCCCGTCGATGGTGAACGCCCCGGCCACCGCCAGCGGCTCACCCGTCGCCACGTACGCCCCGATTTCTTCGTCGCTGATGTCCGCGAAGTGCACGGTCGTCGAGGCCACCGCCTCCGCCCGTGACTCGTGGGCCACGTCGATCAGGCAGTGCCCGGTGTGCAACACCCCGCTACGCCCGCGCATCCGCTGCCACCGCCGGGTGGCGTCCGCCGCGTCCGCCGGCTTGCCCAGAATCTCCCCGTCGAACGCCAGCACCGAGTCGCAGCCGAGCACCAGCGTCCGCTCGTCCGGCGCAGGCCGTAGCCGGCCCAGCACCGCCTGCGCCTTCAGCCGGGCCAACTCCAGGCACAGTTCCTCCGCCCGGTCGCTGACCACCTGCGACTCGTCAACGCCGCTGACCAGCACGTCGGGTTCGATCCCGGCGGCCTGGAGCAGCTTGCGGCGGGCGGGACTCTGCGAGGCGAGCACAAGGCGCAGCGGTACGGAAGTCGACACGTGCGCGACGTTACCGGCTGATCCGTCGTAGCGGGTCAGCGGCTCGGCGGCGTAGGGCGTTTAGTCCGTACGCCGCTCTCGGACGAACACACCGACGCCGGACACGGATTCGACCAGGCCCCGGTCGCGCAGGATCGTGACGGCGGTCCTGACCGTCATGTGCGAGGTTTTGTACTGCTCTTGCAGCTCCCGTGACGACGGAAGCTTGCTCCCGGGCGACAGGTCACCGGACTCGATACGAGCCACGACGTCGTCAACGATGCGCTGGTAGGTGTGTTTGTAATTCATGGCGACCGTTCTACTCGGCCACGTAGACGCCGGCACCCGCACGGCCGACGGTCAGCCCGCGTTCCCGGGTGAGCTCCAGTGCGCGCTGAATGGTGGACACGCTGACCGAGTACAGGTCGAGAGCTCCCGCAGCGTCGGGAGCTTCTTCCGGGGGCGTATTCCCCGTTACGGATGCGGGCGGTCGGATCGTCGGTGACCTGCCGCGACGACATGGGTATAGGCATGGGAACGACTCCGGGTATGCCGCAGAGGTGCGGACGTCTGGAGCTGGTCAGGTCTCCCGGACAAACACTCCGACGCCGGCCAGCGTCTCCGTGAGCCCGTCGCGCCGGAGCAACATCATGGCCTTCTCGACGACGCTCGCCGACACGCCGTACATCTCGCATAGTTGCGCGCGGGACGGTAGCTGACTGCCGGCCGGGTACTGTCCGGCGCGGATCTTGGCGGTCAGATCGTCTGCGAGCTGCTCATATCTCTGCTGTCTGGGCATGGCTGACACTCCCCGGTTGGCGCCCCGAGTAGATCACGGCACCGCCCGCGCTATCAAGGACTACCGCGCGTAACCCTTGACCTCCAATGGGTACCCATTTTACGTTGAGTGGGACGACCCTCCGGTTGGCGCTGTGGGTTCGTTGCAGCAGGGGCGGGCCTCCACTGTGGCCCGTCCCGGTCCACCCGTACTCCTGGTCAGAGGAGCCCCGCATGGTCGAGCGGCACAACGACCTGTCCCAGCCCGTCAGCCTGCGTCATGGCACCGGCCGTCTCGCTGACGGGGACGCCGTGCCGGTGCCACCCCTCCCGCCCCCGCCGCCCCGCCGGCTTCGCGTAACGGTGCTGGCGTGCATGTTCGTCGTCGCTCTGGCCGTCGTGATCAGGGTGCTGCGGTGACCGCCGCCGTTGCCCCGGTGACGGTTCGGCGTTGGTGGCGCACCCTGATCACCCACCGGCCCCCAGGTGCGGGGCAGCCGTGCCCGATCTGCCGGGTGCGCTGCTGCTGGCCGTGGGCATCAGCGCGCGGCGACTTGGTGGCTCATGGCCTGTACCACCTCGGACCGCCCACCGACCTCGGGCCACCCCTCACGGCCGACCGGCCAGACCAGGCGGCCGACGGAATGAGGATCCGTGATGGCGAGATCTGAGCGTTCCACCGAGAATCCAGCGCCCGAGCCGTGGCCGGTCCCACCCGGACAGATCATTCGGTGCATGGGCTGCGTCCCGGGCATCACCGTCACCACCCACTACTGCATCGGCGGCAAGCTGCTGCAGCCGTACGGCGGGCGCTGCCAGTGCCAGGAGCCCGGCTGCGCCGGATCGATGGCCGACCCGGGGCCAGCCGCGACGCCTGCGCGGCGGCGGCGACGCGCCTGACCGGCCTGCGGCGGCACAACCGATTTGATGAGCGCTACCGGTCGGCGCGGCGACGCCGCCACACCAGATAGCCCCCGCCCGCAGCCACCAGTACGCCCAACGTCGCCAGCCCACGCGCCGTCGCGCCGTCGTCCGCGTTGCCCTCCGGCTGCGCCGCCTGGGTCGAGGCGGCTGCGGTCGCGACCGCTGACTCGAAGCCCAACGGGGGTACGTCTGCGGTGAGCGCGGCGACCAGGTCGATGACTCCGTAGCCGTACTCGTCGTCCCGGCCGGGCGGTCCCTTGTCGATGGCGGTGGCCGTCAGGCGATGCTTGACCTCCTGAGCCGGCAGGTTGGGGTACTTGGACCGGATCAGCGCAGCAGCCCCCGCAACGATCGCCGTCGCGTCTGATGTCCCCGTGCCGACCCGGTATTTGCCATTGATGCTGGTGCTGTAAATGTCGACTGCTGGCGCAACGACATCGATCTCCGGGCCCGAAATGGAAAACGCAGCATGCTTTCCATTTTTGTCAACCCCGCCGACAGCGATGACGCCCGGTTCGCTGGCGGGGTACCCCACTGTGGCCGAACGATCTGTATTTCCCGCGGCCGCTACGATGATGATATTGGCTTGGATGGCCGACCTTGTTGCCCGCTGGAGCCGCGCGCTTGCTCCTCCTGCGGCTGAAATGCTTATAACGTCCACGTGCTGCGAAATGGCATATTCTATGCTCTCGGCCAGGGCCTCCTCGGTTCCATCTCCGTGGGGTGGAGACTCATATATGGGCAGGATCTTTGCTTCGGGTGCGATGCCAAGAATCCCATTCAACGCGCCATGTCCGTGGCCGGCGATGAGTCCAGCCATGCCCGTTCCGTGTCCATCTAAGTCCTTTTGGCCCTTGCCTCTCCCGCCCGAGATGATGTCGACGCCCGATAGAAGGTTGTCGCGAAGGTCTGGATGAGGATCCACGCCGCTATCGGGCACGGCAACAACAACTCCATGGCCCTTGCTTATCGCATGTGCCCTGCTTAGGTTGAGGTATTGCAGATGCCACTGGGCGTCTCGGCTTGAGTCGGCTCTAGCGGGAGTGACCATTAGTGCCAATATTGCCGTCGTTGTAGCGGCAATATTGGCAGTTCGATGTGACTCTTTCATCGACTAAAGCCAATTGCTGGCCCAGGGTCAATCGGTCCGCCATCTTCCGGCGCGCTGACGACCGGGTCAACGCCCTTGTCGGTTTGCCATGGATCTTGTGGATCCCAAGATCGGGAATCCCCCTCTTTCTTCGCCTTCCTATCAGGATTTAGCGGGCTGAGGGAGGAGTTGGTGCTTGCAGGGCTTCCACCGATTGGGTGTATACCGCTTTGGCCGTATCGGCTGGCACCGGGACGTGAGCCTGCCGCCCCGGTGGGTGCGGTGCCAGCCGCTCCACCCCCGATAACTCCGCCGACAGGATTGACTCGGCGGGGCGGAATGCTTCCGTTCGGCTGGGTTAGTCCCATGGGCGGACCGTTTCCGATAAGGCCGCTAGGAGGCATCGAACGTGCAGCCGAGCCAGGGGGAGCAATCCTGCCCGTGCCCTGTCCGCCCGCTGGAGTTCTGTTGTAGGGCGAACCAATAGTGGGCAGGGGTTTTTGCGGACCAGCGGTTGGGGGTAGCGGTCCAGTAATACTGTGGCCAGGTTGCGCCGGAGGAGTGGGATGGCCGGGTGTAACGCCGGGACTCAAGGGCGCTGGGGTCAAGCCGGGGCTTACTCCGCCCAAGATCGGGCCGACAGTTGGAGCCTGGGATGTAGGTGTTGGCGTTAGCACGGTGGAGGGTCGGGTTCCAGAAGCGGTGGGGCTGACTGTCAGCGGTATAGCGACGATAGGCGGAATGACCGGCACTGGCCCATCAGCGCTTGGTGGGTGAACGGGCTCATCCACTTTCGGAACTGGTCTCGGCGGGGGTTGGCGGAGCATGAATTGGGCTTGTTGGAGTTCGCCGCTCAGCCCCGTCATCAGCCCCCGTGCCTGGACGTTCAGCCGTTCCAGGTCCGCGTCCGTCACCGGCGGCTGGTCGGGCAGGCGGCTGCCGGCAACCGCCTTCGGGTCGGCGAGTATCGCCTCGTACGCCCGCTTCTGCTGGAGTTTGGCCGCGTACTCGTCGTGGATCGGTTTGAGGCCGGTGCGGGTGCTGGCGATGGCGCGGGCGGCGGCGGCGAGCGCGTCGTAGTTCGCGGCGGCGGTGTCGTGGGTGCGTTGCACCTTGTCGATGAGCTGGTCCAGCTCGCCGAGGTACGCCCGCGCGGCGGCGCTGGTCTCCGGTGGCCAGGCTTCGGCGAGCCCTCGGCGGTATTCCTTGAGCCGGCTGAGGTGCGTCCGGGACAGGTCGCAGATCTTGCGCCACCCGGCGACCTGCTTCCAGTGCCCGGCGGTCTCCTGGTCCTGGAGGCACGCCCACATGCCGAGCACGCTCATGAGGTGCCAGTCGGTGAGGCTTGACGTGCGGCCGCCGCCCCGTTCGATCATGGCAGCATCACCGGCCCGTCTGCGGGCGAGGTTGGGCCGGGCAGCCTGGGCACGGGGCGTCCCCCGATCGCCTCAGAGTGGCTGAGCGCCCGCTCGACATCCACCACCCGGGCGGCAGCGAACGCGTCGGTGTGGACGTACTGGTCGGCGATCCGGCCCGCGGCGTCGGCCAGGTGGCCGGTGGCGGGGGCGAGGTCCCAGACCATGTGGACGGTGGCCTGCTGGGTCTCGTGATGTGCCTGGAGGAAGTGGACCAGCTCGACGAACGCGTCGGCAGGGTTGGGGATCGGTGTTTTCATGTCGTCGGCGATGTACGACAGATGCGCGGCGTAGTTGCGCGTGACCTCGTCCTGGAGTCTGTCGGCGAATTCGCGCATCTGTCGGATATCAGCCTCGATGCCGCCGTAGCCTCGCAGCCAGCCCGCCGGCCGGTCCTCCTCGGGGATCATCGGGCCTCCCTGTCCGTCACCGCACCGTTTCCGAGAGTGAGGCTAGCGGCTCGGCGGGGGTCCTGGCAGCCCCGCGTACCCGGGAAGGTTCAGCGGGGCAGGCCGGAGGCGCGCCACGCGCCGGGGCCGGCGACGAGCGCCGCGCCCGCTGGACGGGCGCTGCGCGCCCAGTGCGACACGGCGGCCGGCGCGGCGGCCGTGGCCGGTCGGGTCCGCGCCACGATCGCCCCGACCAGGGCGGCCACTTCCTCGGCGGTGGGCACCCCGCGGACGATCCGGAACAGCGGCTCTTCGGCAGGCATGAGGCCAGGGTACGCGCCCAGAAGTTGACCTTCGCCGCACAGTGGCGTGCCGGCGATGTGCCCGTTGGGGCAGCCGGGTACGGTTTCAGCGATGTCTAACGCGCTTCCCCAACTCGTCGCCGACCGGTACCGGCTCATCTCGCCGCTCGGCCAGGGCGGCATGGGTCGGGTGTGGAAGGCGCGCGACGAGGTGCTGCACCGGGACGTGGCCATCAAGGAGCTCGTTCCGCCGCCCGGCCTCACCCCGGATGAGCGCCGCGAGATGCGGGAACGCTCGCTGCGGGAGGCGCGGGCGATCGCCCGGCTGAACAACGTCAACGTGGTCCGCATCTTCGACGTGCTGAGCACCGACGGCGATCCGTGGATCGTCATGGAGTATGTGCCGTCCAAGTCGTTGCAGGACATCCTCGCCGAGGACGGGCCGGTGCCGCAGGCCCAGGCGATCCAGATCGGCCTCGGGGTGCTGGGCGCGCTGAAGGCCGCCCACAAGGCCGGCATCATGCACCGCGACGTGAAGCCGGGCAACGTCCTGATCGGCACCGACGGCCGGGTGGTGCTCACCGACTTCGGCCTGGCCACCATCCCCGGCGACCCGAACGTCACCCGCACCGGCCTGGTGCTCGGCTCGCCCGCGTACATCGCTCCGGAGCGGGCGCACGACGGCACGGCGGGGCCGGAGGCCGACCTCTGGTCGCTCGGCGCGACGCTCTACGCCGCTGTGGAGGGCAAGTCCCCGTACGCCCGGCCGTCGGCGATCGCCACCCTGGCCGCGCTTGCCGTCGAACCGCTTCCGCAGCCGAAGAACGCCGGTCCGCTCAAGCCGGTGCTGCAGGGCCTGCTGCGTAAGGATCCGGCCGAGCGGATCACGGCCGAGGTGGCGGAGCGCCTGCTCCGCAAGGCCGCCGGGCGGCGCGCGCGGAGCATCTCGCTGCTGGATGGCGTACGCCGGCCGGGGCCGAACGGCCCGCGCGAGCCGCGCCCGCCGGTGGTGCCGGCGCCGCGCCCGGCCGACGACCGCGCCGAGCGCCCGCCCGTCACCCCGGCTCCACGCAAACCCGACACGGGTACGGCCGCAGCCGCCGATGCCACCGCCATGCTGCCCGACGGCCCGGACGCCGCGCCGACCGCGAAGGTGGACCCGCCGGCTGCCGAACCGACCACGAAGCTCGACGCCGCCCCGAGGATTGACGCCGGCGAGACGGTGGTGGACGGCTCCGAACCCACCCTTGGCGAGACGCGGATCGACGCGTCGCCGGTCGTCGACGCCCCGCCGGCCCCGCCGGGAAAGTCCACCTCCGTTCCGGCCGCGCCGGTGAGTCCGGCGCCGTCGACCGGCCGCGCCGCGGTCATTCCGGGTACGAAGCCGGCGCGCAACCAGCGCAACCTGCTGATCGGCGCGCTGGCCCTGGTGCTGCTGCTCGGCCTCGGGGTGGGCGTACCGATGCTGCTCACCAGCGGCGACGGCAAGGGCGACGGCGGAAAGCCGACCGGGGTCGCCTCCGAGGCGCCGCCCCCGACCAGCGCCGCGCCGCCGACGTCGGCCGCCCCCACGTCGGCCGCCCCGACCAGCGCCGCGCCCACCGTGAGCCCCACCCCGTCGCCGACCCCCTCCGAGCTCGCCGACGGGTTGCCCGTCGGTTGGCACTACTACACCGGACGCACCGGCTTCAAGGTGCCGATCCAGGACGGGTGGCGGGCCACCAACGAGAAATCCGATCAGGTCTTGCTCATCGACCCCAACAGTCCGCGGCGGCTGCTCGTGCAGTGGACCAATACGCCGGGCACTGACGCCTACGCCGACTGGAAGTCGAAGGAGAAGGACCGCAAGAATTTCGTCCACAACTACAAGAAGCTGAGCATCGAGCGCTGCAACCCCTACTACCGCACCTGCGCCGACTGGGACTGGTTGGAGACGCGAGACGGCGTCCGGATCCACACCCGCAACCGGGGTTTCGTGACCGCCAGCAACCGGGGTTTCGCGCTGCGCTGGGAGGTGCCGGTGAAGGACTGGGACGCCAACCTCGCCAACTTCGCCCTCATCACCGAGAGCTTCGTCCCAGACCGGCAGGACGACTGAGACTCGGCTCTCCGGCCGCAGCGAACGCGATCCGCATGGCCTTCCGTCGCACGGGGTATGGAATTTGCGACGACGGAAGGAGGTACGACATGGGCCACCGACACAACGACATCGGGCCCCGGCTGGCACTGTGGATGCTGGTCGCGCTCGGGGACGTCATCCTGCTGCTGGTGAGCGCCGGCCTCCCCGCGCCGGTTGCCGTGCTGACGGTCGCGGCTCTCGTCGTCGCGGGGGTGGCGACCTGGCGACTGGCGTGGCGGACCACCCCGACGGGACGGGCCGTATGGCCCGCACGCGACGTGAGGCCTGACCGAATCCGGCACGCGACGGCCGCGCCGCCCCACCGCTGGCCGGTGGCCGGTCAGCGCAGGGTGGCCGGGTCCAGTGTCCAGCGGAACGGCTCGGTGAGGGTCGGGGTCTCGCCGGCCTTGGCCAGCCGGTCCTCCACGTAGTGGCCGCCGTCGAGCCGGTGCAGCCGCAGCGCGTGACTGTCGCCGTCCTGCTCGACCAGCAGGTACCACGGGATCTGCGCGATCGCGTAGAGCTGCATCTTGACCAGCGAGGTAGGCTGCGGCCCCATGCCCCTGATCGACGGCCTCACCACCCTCTGGGACAAGCTGCTCGGCGTGCAGCCCGCCCCGCCGCCGCTGCTGGTGCTGATCACCGCCGCCGTCGCGCTGGCCGTGGTCGTCGCCCGGGTGCCGTGGCGGATCGCCCGCAACGCGGTGACCATCGCCCATGAGGGCGGTCACGCCCTGGCCGCCCTGCTGACCGGCCGGAAGCTACGCGGCATCCGGCTGCACTCGGACACCTCCGGGCTCACCCTCTCCGCCGGGCGGCCCACCGGGCCGGGGATGATCGTCACCCTGCTCGCCGGGTACGTCGCCCCGCCGCTGATCGGTCTCGCCGGCGGGTGGCTGCTCGCCGGCAACCGGATCACCCTGCTGCTCTGGGTAGCGGTCGCGCTGCTGCTGGCCATGCTGCTGCTGATCCGCAACGTCTTCGGCGTGCTCTCACTGCTGGTCACCGGCGGCGTGGTGCTGGCCGTCTCCTGGTACGCGTCCCCCGACGTGCAGGCGGCGTTCGCCTGGACGTCGGTCTGGTTCCTACTCTTCGCCGGCGTGCGTCCGGTGGTCGAGCTGCAACGGGTACGCAGCCGGGGCCGGATGCCCGAGTCCGACGCCGACCAGCTCGCCCGGCTCACCCCGTTCCCCGCCCTGTTCTGGGTAACCGTGTTCATGGTGGTCAACCTGGCCGCGCTGGCCCTCGGCGCGCTGCTGCTCGCCGGCCCGATCCTCACCGACGCGGGCCTTCTCGGCTAGGGCCGCTGCTCCGCGCCCCCGCACTCAAATCCGGTCCCCAGCGCCGCCCGGCTCGTGGCAGATTCGGACGGATGAATCTGCAACCGCATCCCCGGTGTCAGGCGTCTCCCCTGCGACCGCCACGGGGGAGGTAACAGGGTGCCGGACGCCGACGGGTTCGACGAGTTCTACCGGGGCAGCCGACAACGGCTGCTCGGGTTCGTCTACGTGCTCACCGGCAACCTCGCCGAGGCGCAGGATGCCGTGCAGGAGGCGTACATCCGGGCCTGGCAGCGTTGGCCGACGGTGCGCGGGTACAACGACCCGGAAGCCTGGGTACGCGTGGTGGCCAGCCGGATCGCGGTGAGCCGGTGGCGCAGCCTGCGCAGCCGGGCCCGGGCATACCTGCGGCACGGGGCGGAGGAGAGCATCGCCCCGCCCAGCACCGACACTGTTGATGTGGTGGCTGCGCTGCGCCGGCTCCCCGAGGAGCAGCGCACCGCGATCGCGCTTTACTACCTGCTCGGCATGCCGGTCGCCGAGGTCGCCCGGGAGACCGCGGCCCCGGTCGGCACGGTGAAGGCGCGGCTGTCCCGGGGGCGCGCCGCGCTCGCCGGGCTGCTCGCGGTGGTGGATCTGGAGGAGGCCGCCGATGCGTGACGACGACCTGGAATTCGTCGAACTGTTGGAGCGGGAGTTGGGGAACGTCCGCTGGCCCGAGCCGATGGAGATCCGGGCCCGGGCTAGGCGACGCAGCCGGCGCACGGTGGTGGTGGCGGCGATGGCCGTGCTCACTGTTGCCTCGGCGTCCGCGGTCGCGGTGGCGGTGGCGGCCCGACCCGGCTCGTCCGGGGCACCGTCCATCATCGCCGGGCCGTCGTCCGCGTCCGGGCTGGCGTCCACCCTGTCAGCGACCGGAGCGTCCGAACCGGCCCTCCCACGGCGCTCGCCCCTCGTCTCGCCCGCGGCCGAGATCCCGCCGGATGTGCTGCTGCGACCCGCTGACGTGAAGGCTAAGGCCGAGCCCCCGCTGACCCAGGCGGGTCTCGGCGAAGGGGTTCAGTTGGACGAGATGCTGCGATACTGCCGCACCCGCCAGGGGCAGCAGGTGGAGTGGGAGCCGTCCCGCCCTTCCCGCTCGATGACCCTGCTCCGGAATCCGGGCGACGCCGAGCAGCCACCGAGCGATGTCCTGCTCAGCCAGGACGTCTACCGCGTGGCGCCGGACGTGGCCGACCGGATCTTCGCGGAGTTGACCAAGACGCTGGCACCGTGCCGGGAGTGGCGGTCCGACGGCCCGGCCCAGTGGCAGGGTATGACGATTAGAGCGCAGGTCGTCCACTCCTGGGAGGAGGTCGACCGCGACTTCGCCGGCGACGAATCCGTGCTGCTGCGGCACACGGTCGTCGAGGCCCGGAACCTGGACACCGGGCAGCCGCTGGAGGAGGAGTCCAAGCCGGACAGCACCGCCGTCGTCCGGGTCGGCGACCTCGTCTCGGTCATCAAGGTGGGCCCCACCGACACCGAATCCGACCTGCGCCGCCTGGCCGCCGTCGCGGCGGCGCGTATGTGCGCCGCCGCGAACCCCCGCTGCTGACCACCGAAAGGTCAGAGCGGGATGTTGCCGTGCTTCTTGGGGGGCAGGGTTTCGCGCTTGGTGCGCAGCACCCGCAGGGCCCGGACGATCTGGGTACGCGTCTCGTGCGGCGGGATCACGCTGTCGACGTAACCGCGTTCGGCGGCGATGTACGGGTTGGCCAGGGTGTCCTCGTACTCGGCGATCTTCTCGGCGCGGGCGGCCGCCGGGTTCTCGGCGTTGGCCAGCTCCTGCCGGTAGAGGATGTTCACCGCGCCCTGGGCACCCATCACCGCGATCTGCGCGGTCGGCCAGGCGAAGTTCAAATCCGCGCCGAGGTGCTTGGAGCCCATGACGTCGTACGCCCCGCCGTACGCCTTGCGGGTGATGACGGTGACCTTCGGGACGGTGGCCTCGGCGTACGCGTAGATGAGCTTGGCGCCGCGGCGGATGATGCCGTCCCACTCCTGCCCGGTGCCGGGGAGGAAGCCGGGCACGTCCACGAAGGTCAGCACCGGGATGTTGAACGCGTCGCAGGTACGCACGAACCGGGCCGCCTTCTCCGACGCGGCGATGTCAAGCGTGCCGGCGAACTGCATGGGCTGGTTGGCCACCACGCCCACCGGGCGGCCCTCGACCCGGCCGAAACCGACCAGCATGTTCTGCGCGTAGAGCGGCTGGACCTCGAGGAACTCGCCGTCGTCGAGGACGTGCTCGATGACCCGGTGCATGTCGTACGGCTGGTTGGCCGAGTCCGGGATCAGCGTGTCCAACTCCCGGTCGTCGTCGGTCACCTCCAGCATGGCGGGTGCGTCGAAGACGGGCGGCTCGTCCAGGTTGTTCGACGGCAGGTACGACAGCAGCGCCTTGACGTACTCGATCGCGTCCTCCTCGTCGGCGCCGAGGTAATGCGCGTTGCCGCTGCGGGCGTTGTGGGTCCGGGCGCCGCCCAGCTCCTCCATGCCGACGTCCTCGCCGGTGACTGTCTTGATCACGTCGGGGCCGGTGATGAACATGTGCGAGGTCTGGTCGACCATCACGGTGAAGTCGGTGACCGCCGGGCTGTAGACCGCGCCGCCCGCGCACGGGCCCATGATCAGCGAAATCTGCGGGATGACGCCGCTGGCCCGGACGTTACGGAAGAAGATCTCACCGTAGAGGCCGAGCGAGGCGACCCCCTCCTGGATCCGCGCGCCGCCCGAGTCGTTGATGCCAATGACCGGGCAGCCGATCTTCATGGCCAGGTCCATCACCTTGACGATCTTCTCGCCGAAAACCTCACCGAGGGAGCCGCCGAAGACGGTGAAGTCCTGGGCGAAGACGCAGACCTGCCGGCCGTCCACCGTGCCGTAGCCGGTCACCACGCCGTCGCCGTACGGCCGGGTCTTCTCCAGCCCGAAGTTGGTGGACCGGTGCCGGGCGAACTCGTCCAGCTCGACGAAGGAGCCCTCGTCGAGCAGCATCTCGATCCGCTCCCGCGCGGTCTGCTTGCCCCGGGCGTGCTGCTTCTCGACCGCGCGCGCCGACCCGGCGTGCACCGACTCGTCGACCCGGCGTGCCAGGTCGGCCAGCTTGCCGGCGGTGGTGTGGATGTTGATCCCGGTCTCGGTAGTCACCCAGAAAATATAACGATGGTTCAGGTGGGTGCCGCTGGGCAGTGCACCTCACCGGCTACGGGCCACCGCGCGTCGCGGCAGGCCGTAGGCTGGCGGGATGCCCGGCTCCCCGTACACCGATCTGGACCGCCCGCCGCTGTCGGCGGCCCGGCTGCGACAGGCGCTGGTCGCCCCGCACGGGCCGTGGCGTCGCCTGGACTTGCGCGCGGAAACCGCCTCGACCAACGCCGACGTGGTCGAGGCCGTCCAGGCCGGCGAGCCGGAGGGCCTGGTGGTGGTCGCCGAGCGACAGACCGCCGGCCGGGGCCGGCGCGGCCGGAACTGGCAGTCGCCGCCACGGGCCGGCATCGCGACCAGCGTCCTGCTGCGGCCCGGCGAGGCCGTTCCGGAGCGTGGCTGGTCGCCCGTGCCCCCCTCGGGGTACGGCTGGCTGCCGCTGCTCGCCGGGGTCGCGCTGGTCGAGGCGGTGGCCCGGCTGGCCGAGCTGGAGGCTCGCCTGAAGTGGCCGAACGACCTGCTGATCGACGACGCCAAGTGTGCCGGGGTGCTCGCGGAGGCGGTGCCCGGCGGGTCCGCGGATCGGCCGCCCGCGATCGTGGTCGGTATCGGCCTCAACGTCACCCTCCGCGCCGACGAGCTGCCGGAGAACCCGACCGGCCTGCCGGCCACCTCGCTGCAACTCGCCGGGGCCACCGCCACCGACCGGGACCCGCTGCTGCGCGCCCTGCTGCGCTCCCTCGCCGACTGGTACGACCGTTGGCGCGACGCCGGTGGTGACGCCCTCGCCAGCGGCCTGCGGGAGGCGTACGAGGCGGCCTGCGCCACCATCGGCCGCCAGGTGCGGGTGCTGCTGCCCGACGGCCGGGAGGTGCACGGCACCGCCACCGGCGTGGACGCCGACGGCCAGCTCATGGTCGACGCGCCGACCGGAGCCCTCCGCCTGGCCGCCGGCGACGTCCTGCACCTGCGCTGAATGGAACGGTCTTCCCGCTACGAGCGTCGACCGGTTACGGTCAGCGCGTCCTGTTCTGCGAGGAGGTTGTCGTGGCGTTCCCCGAAGACGTGCTCACCAAAGACGAGCACGTCGTGCTGCACCTGCACCCGCACTGGAAGGCGCTGATCCGGCCGGTCCTGGTGCTGTTGCTCGCCGTCGCGGCGGTGGCGGCGGGCTGGGTCCTGCTGCCCGAGGGCGGCGGTGGCACGATCGCGCTCTACGTGCTCGCCGGGCTCTGCCTGGTGCTGGTGCTCTGGCTGGGCCTGTGGCCGCTCCTGGTGTGGCGCACCACCCACTATCTCTTCACCAACGATCGGGTGATGCTCCAGGAGGGCATTTTCTCCCGTGACCGGCGGGACCTGCCGCTGACCCGGATCAACGACCACTCCATGCACCAGCAGTTCGTCGAACGGCTGCTCGGCTGCGGCACGCTCACCATCGAGTCGGCCGGTGAGCGGGGGCAGTCGGTGCTGCGCGACGTCCCGCACGTCGACCGGGTGCAGACCCGGCTCTACGAGCTGGTCGAGGCCCACCACGACAAGCACAGCCTGGGCGACGGCGAGATGCGCGAGATCCTCGCCGATCTGCGCGACGGCAAACCGTTGCGCGATACCTCGTCCTGAACCCGTGTGAGCGGGTGGGCGACGGTCAGTGGCGGGGACCGTTGCGGGGGGCCTGGAAATCGGTGGCCAGCTCCGGGTTCAGGCCCGCGCCGAGGGTGCCGCCGAGGCCCCCTTCCGCCGGAGCGGGCCGCCCCTGCTGTGGCGCGTGGTCGGTCCGTACGCCCGGTCGGGGTTCGGTCTCTTCCAGTTCGCTGACCGATTCGGCCAGCTCCGCCACCGGGTCCAACTCCCCGACGTTGTCCCACTCGTCACGCGGGATGCTGTGCCAGGTCTCCGCGACGTGCTCCGGCGGTGGTTGGAAGACGAATGTCCGGTACGACCAGAAACGGAACACGGTGGCCAGCAGTACGCCACCGGTCTTCGCCACGTTCAGCGTCAGCAGGCTGGTCACGCCCAGTCCGTACTTCGCGCCGGCCAGGACGCCCAGTTCGATGATCAGGCCGGTCGCGTTGAACAGGAAGAAAAGGGTGTATTCCCGGCGAAGGGCCGATTTCGGGCGGTCCCGGTACGTCCAGTGCCGATTCATGAGATATGACGTGATCGTTGCCACAATGGTCGCGACCACGGCAGCCTTGAGCTGGCCGTTTCGGAAAAGCGTGAGGGCCAGCGCATTGAACACCGCGTAATTGATGACGGTGTTGATGCCGCCGACGATGCCGAATTTCAGCGCCTCATGGATGAACTTCTGCCAGCGCTCGGGCAGCAGACGGACTCCAGGCATGCGAAAACACCTTAGGGCAGCGGGCAGGGCCGGCTCGGCCCGGCGGGACGGGATGGGCGGTGACTCACGCCCTGGACTCTCGGTCGCGGCTCGTTCCCAGAACAGGCAGAGTTCCCGGCTCGACGAAAACGAACCGTCGGTACGACCAGAATCGGAACAACGTCCCGAGGCCGGTGCCGACGATGAAGCTGGCCACGTTGTCGGCCAACGCGGTCTGGAACACGTGGGGCCAGATGGCACCCAGCCCGTAGCGACTGACCGTGAGGCAGCCCACGGCGATGCCCAGGCCCACCCCGTTGAGAAGGAAGAACAGCGCGTACTCGCGGGCCGGGTTCGAGCGCGAGCGGTGCCGCCAGGTCCAGAACCGGTTTCCCAGGAACGCCATGGTGGCCGCGACCACCGTGGAGACGGTCTTCGCCACCACGGGCGAGGTGTGCTGGACGCTGGCGAGGTAGTTGAAGAGCACCAGGTCTATGACGAACGCGAACCCGCCGACCGTGGCGAACTTGCTCAGCTCGCGGATGAGGTGACCGAAACGGCCCAGCAGGGCGCCAACCAGACCCTGCTGGGTCTGCGGAGCCCCCGGTTGCTCACCGGTCATCGTCGCAGCCACCCGCCGAGAGTACCGGTTGGCCGTACCTCGGGGCGGCAGCAACCGCGAGCGAGCCCCGCATTGGGTCCCTGCCGGGCGGTCGCCCGACGGGCGTGTGGGTCGGCGCGTCGGCACCCGATCCACCTGACCGTGAACAGAGCGTAACCGGCTGCGGTGTGAACATGGAGGCGATCGCGGAATCGTGGTTCGGACACCGGGTGCGCTTCCGCACATCGCGCAGCTGCCCGCCAGCGCTGGCGCCCGCATCGTCGAAGGTTTTCCACAGGATTTGCGTGAAACTGCGCGCGAAAGCGGGTATCAGATCGCGATGCCGCAGCGTGGCCGTACCTTGTGCAGTTCTTCACAACCAGTACCACTGACTCGCGAGGCAGCCCGGTTTACGCTGAGCCCAATTCCAGGTTTCCACGAAGGCGACGCACTGGCTCGCCAGAACTCGTGCATTCCCAGACATCGGTCAGCGTCGACCACAAGGAGAAGTGACATGGTTGCTCCGGCTACTGCTCGGGGTATCGATCAGGCCCCGACGTCCCACCCCAAACTGCTCGCCTGGGTACGTGAGGTCGCGGAACTGACCACCCCCGACCGGGTGGTCTGGGTGGACGGGTCCGATGAGGAGTGGCGTCGCCTCACCGACGAACTCGTCGAGAGTGGCACCCTGATCCGGTTGAACCCCGAGAAGAAGCCCAACTCGTTCTACGCCCGGACGGACCCGTCGGACGTCGCCCGAGTCGAGGAGCGCACCTTCATCTGCTCGGTCGACGAGGCGGACGCCGGCCCCACCAACAACTGGATGGCGCCGGCCGAGATGAAGCGCACCATGACGGACCTCTACCGGGGTTCGATGCGGGGCCGCACCATGTACGTCATCCCGTTCTGCATGGGCCCGGTCGAGGCGAAGAACCCCATGTTCGGCGTCGAGATCACCGACAGCCCGTACGTGGTCGCCTCGATGCGGATCATGACCCGGATGGGGTCGAAGATCCTGGCGGCGATGGGTGACGACGCCGACTTCGTGCACGCGCTGCACTCGGTCGGCGCCCCGCTCGCCGCCGGCCAGCAGGACGTGGCCTGGCCGTGCAGCGAGACCAAGTACATCTCCCACTTCCCGGAGACCCGGGAGATCTGGTCCTACGGCTCCGGCTACGGCGGCAACTCGCTGCTCGGCAAGAAGTGCTACTCGCTGCGGATCGCCAGCGTGATGGGGCGCGACGAGGGCTGGCTCGCCGAGCACATGCTGATCCTCAAGATCACCTCGCCGGAGGGTCGGGTCTACCACATCGCCGGCGCCTTCCCATCGGCCTGCGGCAAGACCAACCTCGCCATGCTGGAGCCGACCATCCCCGGCTGGAAGGTCGAGACCATCGGCGACGACATCGCCTGGATGCGGTTCGGCCCGGACGGCCGCCTCTACGCCGTCAACCCCGAGTACGGTCTCTTCGGCGTCGCGCCGGGCACCGACTGGAAGACCAACGCCAACGCGATGCGGACGCTGGACCGCGGCAACTCCGTCTTCACCAACGTGGCCCTCACCGACGACGGCGACATCTGGTGGGAGGGCATGGGCGAGCCGCCGGCCCACCTGATCGACTGGAAGGGCAACGACTGGACGCCGGAGAGTGACAGCCTCTCCTCGCACGCGAACAGCCGGTTCTGCACCCCGATCACGCAGTGCCCGATCCTGGCCGACGACTACTACGACCCCAACGGCGTGCCGATCGACGCGATCCTGTTCGGCGGCCGGCGTCGGGACACCGTCCCGCTGGTCACCGAGGCCCGCGACTGGGTGCACGGCGTCTACATGGGTGCCACGCTCTCCTCGGAGACCACCGCCGCCGCCTCCGGCGCGGTCGGCGTGGTCCGGCGCGACCCGATGGCCATGCTGCCGTTCATCGGCTACCACGGCGGGGACTACTTCCGGCACTGGATCGAGATGGGCAAGGGCGTCGACGGCGACGAGTCCAAGCTGCCCAAGATTTACTACGTCAACTGGTTCCGTAAGGACCCGGAGGGCAACTTCCTCTGGCCGGGCTTCGGCGAGAACTCGCGGGTGCTCAAGTGGATCATTGAGCGGATCGAGGGCCGCGGCGAGGCCGTCGAAACGCCGATCGGGATGGTCCCGGCCCAGGACGCGCTGGACGTCGAGGGCCTGGACATGACCCCGGAGGACGTCCGGATCGCCCTCAAGGTCGACCCGGAGGAGTGGCGTAGCGAGCTGCCGCTGGTCACCGAGTGGTTCGAGAAGTTCGGGGACAAGCTCCCCGGCGTCCTCTGGGCCGAACTGGACGCCCTCCGCGCCCGCTTGGACGCGGAACCGCAGAAGTAGCCCCAGACCCCTCCCGGACGGCCGCCGACCCCCCAGGTCCGGCGGCCGTCCGCCTTCGGCGGCCGTTCGCCGGCCAGCCCCGAGCCAGCGCCGTGTTGATCATGAGGTTGGTCGCAGTCGTGGAGATCGACATCGCCGCCAACCTCATGATCACCGATGCGGATCGGGTGGGGTGGAGGAGGTGAGTGGGGGAGGATGCGGGGTGTGGGGGACGAGTGGGATGTGGTGGTGGTGGGGGCGGGGCCGGCGGGGGCGGCGGCGGCGCTGGCCGCACGGCGGGGTGGAGCCCGGGTGCTGCTGGTGGACCGGCACGACTTTCCCCGGGACAAGGCGTGTGGGGACGGGATCGCCGCGCACGCGCTGGACGTCCTCGCCGAGCTGGGCGTGGCCGGCGCGGTCGACGGCTATGCCCCGCTGCCCGCGCTGCGCCTCGTGGCCCCGGGCGGCGGCACGGTAGCGCGGGCACTGCCCCGGCCCGCGTACACGGTGCCCCGGCGGGTTTTCGACGCCCGGCTGGTGACGGCGGCCGTCGCGGCCGGCGCGGAGCTGCGCCGGCACACCGTACGCCGGGTGGAGCTGCGCACCGACCGGGTGGTGCTCGACGGGGAGCTGGCCGCCCGGGCGGTGGTGGGGGCGGACGGCGCCGGCTCGGTGCTCCGCCGGGCGCTCGGCCACTCGGTGAACCCGGACCGTCACCTCGCGCTCGCCATCCGCGGCTACGCCCCGGCACCGCCCGGCCCGCCGGAGCAGCTCATCATCACCTCGGCGCCGCGCTGGCCGGCGTACGCCTGGTCGTTCCCGATCGGCGACGGCCGGGCGAACGTCGGGTACGGGGAGGTGCTGCGGGGTGAGCCGCTGACCCGGGCACACCTGCTGGACCGGCTGGCCGCCCTGCTGCCCGGCACCGACCCGGCCGCGGTCACCGACCTGCGGGCCCACCACCTGCCG
Organism: Micromonospora sp. NPDC006766; assembly: GCF_040636055.1. Classification (NCBI taxonomy): domain Bacteria; kingdom Bacillati; phylum Actinomycetota; class Actinomycetes; order Micromonosporales; family Micromonosporaceae; genus Micromonospora; species Micromonospora sp. NPDC006766. The sequence goes on from NZ_JBEYIX010000006.1 coordinate 125,475, forward strand.
CTGTCGACACACCGGCCGACGCCCGGGCGGGGGCGGGTGGTGCTGGCCGGCGACGCGCTCTCGTTGATCAATCCGTTCACCGGTGAGGGCATCTTCTACGCCCTGCGGTCGGGAGCGCTGGCCGGCGCGGCGGCGGCCGACGCGCCGGCCCAGGCGGCCCGCCGGTACGCCGACACGCTCCGTCGCCGGCTCGGCACGCACCTGCGACACAGCTCGGCAGCCGCCTGGCTGGCCCGGCGGCGGACGGTGGTGGACGCGGCGATCCGCGCGGCACGCGGGGACGAGCGGGTCTACCGGAGCCTGGTGGAGCTGGGACTGGGTGACGGGCGTCTCGACGCGCGTAGCCTCGGCATGATCGGAATGGGTCTGACGTCGCGCCGCGACCGGGCGCCGTCGTGTCATCAGCCACCGGGGCGCTGATCTTCAACGTGGGTCGTTACCCTGCAAGTGATGACTCTGCGGAAAATCCTCTACTCCGTGTACGAGCGCCGGCTGACTGCGAAGCTCGCCGGTAAGCCGGTGCCCCGGCACGTTGGCGTCATGTGTGACGGCAACCGCAGATGGGCCCGGGACATGGGCTTCGTCGATCCGAACGACGGCCACCGGATGGGCGCCGAGCGGATCAAGGAGCTGCTGCGCTGGTGCGACGCTGCGGGCGTCGGCCACGTGACGCTCTGGCTGCTCTCCACCGACAACCTCTCCCGGCCGGCCGCCGAGCTCGATCCACTGCTTCAGATCATCGAGGACCTCACCACCGAGCTGGCCGAGGCGGGCAACCCCTGGCGGCTGCGCATGGTGGGCGCGCTCGACGTGCTGCCCGCGCACCACGCGGCGGCGCTCAAGGCCGCCGAGGAGCGCACCCGGGACCGCAGCGGCGGTGCCCAGGTCAACATCGCCGTCGGGTACGGAGGCCGGCGCGAGATAGCCGACGCCGTCCGCTCGCTGCTGCTGGAGCACGCCGCGACCGGCGGCACCATCGAGGACCTGGCCAACACGATCGACGTCGACGACATCTCCGAGCACCTTTACACCAAGGGCCTGCCGGACCCGGATCTGATCATCCGGACCAGCGGCGAGCAGCGCCTCTCCGGCTTCATGCTCTGGCAGAGCGCGCACTCCGAGTTCTACTTCTGCGAGCTCAACTGGCCCGACTTCCGTCGGGTCGACTTCCTCCGCGCCCTGCGCTCCTACGCCACCCGCCACCGCCGCTTCGGCAGCTGACCGCCTACCCCGGTGACGTCGATCATGGACCTGTGGCGCCCATTTTGCCGGTATCAGGAGCCTTTGCCGGGTGCCGGAACTCCATGATCGGCGCCGAGGTGGGAGAGGGCCGTGGTGAGGAAGTCGGCTAGGGCGGCGGGGGAGGCCAGGGTGAGGTCGGCGGCTTCGGCAACCTCGTGGCCGGTCTCCGGGTTGGCCACGGCGACGCAGACGCCGACGAAGTCCGGGTCGGCGGCGCACCGGGCGCGTACGGCGGCGAACGCCTTGATGTCGGAGACGTCGTCGCCGAAGTACCAGGCGCCGCCGGTGTCCCGTACCACCTCGCCGATGACCATCCCCTTGTCTCGGTCGACCGGGGGTTTCAGCTCCAGCACCATGCGCCCCGCCTGGCAGCGCAGCCCCAGCCGCGCGGCCCGGGCCCGGCCCCACTCCTGAACCAGGTCGCCGAGGTGCGGGGCGGTCCGCCAGTGCAGGGCGACGGAGAGCCGCTTGAACTCCACCAGCGCGCCGGGTGGTAGTTCGGCGCGGGCCTGCTCGGCCAGCTCGGACATGGTGGGCATCCAGGGCAGGGCGGCCGGCTCAGTGACGATCTCGCCGCCGGAGTGGCTGTGCTCCAGACCGTAGAGCCCGTACAGGTCGATGCCGGCAAGGCTGGCGAAACGATCGCGGAGGAACTCCACCGGGCGCGCGGAGACGATGGCGATCCGGCGTACGCGCGGGGCGAGCGCCTCCAGCGCGGCGAGCACCTTCGGGGCGGGCCGGACCGTGGTGGGGTCGTCGCCGACGGGCGCGAGGGTGCCGTCGAAGTCGAAGAAGAGCACCACGTCGGCCGCGCGGGGCGCGGTGGCGCGCCACGCGTGCTCGGCGTTCAACGGGGTCTGCGGCTGCGGGTTGCCCAGATTCAACGGCGGCACGCGCGTCAGCGTACCCCGGACACGAGGGCGTATTCGTGGCCGAGATTGCGCTGTCCCGGGCGTCGTGATGTCAGCGTTCGGCGGCTCCCCGGCCCCGTCGCCCGAACGGCACGACGGCCGCCTCCGGCCCGTGGTTGAGCAGGTAGCCCTCCACGAAACCGGCGTTCCGGTCGCCGGTCTTCGCCTCGATCTCGTTGAGGCGCGCCACCAGGAACTCGGTGAGCGCGCTGACCCGGTCGTTGAGCCGGTCGTGCAGCTCGGCGGTGACGGCGAGGACCACCGCGGTGCCGGCCGTGATGAGCGCGAAGAGGTTGACGACCAGGGGAAGCTGGCCCCCGTCCAGCACGCCGACCACCACGTTGCCGGTCACGCACGATGTCACCGACACCACCGCGACCACGACTGCTGACCATTTCAGGGTCATGGACAGACCCTCCTTCTGTCCCGCAGGGCTTGGTTCGGCCTTGTCCCGTCCCCCCGCCGATGACGAGCCCAAGCAGTACGAATGGACGCTAGCGTGCCCGTTCCGGCCCCGAAGCGAAACGATTGGGTCTGCCCCCGCGTTCTTTCGCTATCTGAGGAACTACCCCGCCTCTTTGGTGTTGTTTCGTGCGTCAACCGGAAGGGATGGGCGATAGGCGAGGTACCGGATGGTTTCCCGGATGTGGAACTTCTCCGCGTCCGACACGTTCGGGTCCACCAGGCGGCGTAGCAGCGCCTCGACGTCCGGGTCCATCGGCGGTGCGGCGGGGGCGGTGCGTGAGGTGGTGGCACGATCCCAGCCCAGGGCGCTGAACGCCGCCGCCGGGTTGAGGCCCAGGCCCTCGCAGAAGGCGACCACCCGCTCCGCCTCCGGGTCGCTGGACCAGTCGCCGCGTACCCAGCGGTTGATGGTCTGGCGTGAGACGCCGGTGCGCCGGGAGACCTCCGTGCCGCTCCAGGCCCGGGTGGCACGCGCGTCGGCCAGGGCGTGCCGGACGAAGGTGGCGAAGGCAATCTTCCGTGCGTTGGCGGTCTCGGTCACTCGGTGACCGTACGAGAAGTCGGCCGCGCCGGGGCGTCCCGGCACGCTGCTGTCACGCTTACGGGACGGCTTCCCTGGATCGTCGGCAACCGATCCGGCACTGTTCATGAGGGGTGTCACCTGGGCAGATTGGATGGACGCAAGGACGGCGGTGCGCGGACTAAAAGCTGATACTGTCACGCCCATGAGACAACTTACGTTGTGTCACGTGCATGAGACGACAAGTGCTCACATGCGTCACGCTGCGGGCGTCGAGGGGGTCTCGTGACCGAGCTCGCGACCCGCGCCCAGGCCTTCGGCCTGATCGCCGAGGGGGTAGCCGCCGGGCTGAGCGCCCCGTGGCGCCTCTACCTGGCCCGGGGCTGCCGGTACCTCTCGCTGAGCGTTGGCGACCGGGCCGAGTGGAACGCCTGGCGTACCCACCTCGGCTGCCCGGAGCTGAGCGTGCGGGTCTACGACGTCGGCGGCGAGATCCGGCGCTCCTCGGTCGCCGAGGTGATCCTGGACGGCTGCCGGATCAGCGTCGAGCTGGTCGAGGAGGTCAGCACCGCCGACCTGGACCAGCTGCTGGTCGTCGATCCCCTGGCCGAGCCGGAGGAGCGATGACCCGGCGGGCCACGACGACCTTCTCGACGCCGGCGGGAGCAACCGGATGAGCCCTCTCCTCGCCGTCCTGCTCGTGCTCATGCTCGGCTCCGGCTGTTATGCGGCGGGCCGGCTGCACGGGCAGCTCAGCTACCGGATCGGCTACCGCTTCGGCTACCGACAGGGATACTTCGACGGCGACCGCGGCGCCTGGAACCGACGGCGACGCGACGCGCAGGCCGTGATCGCCTCGGCGTTCACCCGCCCCGCCCCGGCTGCTCGCGCCACGGTCCCGTTCGCCGGTACGGCCGCCCCCGCCGCGGTGACCGCCCGGCCGGTGTCCGGCCCGGCCTCGCGGGCCATCGCGACCGCACAGCTCGGCGGGCTCGCCACCAGGCAAGGCACCACGTACACCGGGTCCTCGTTCGGCGCAGCCACCCACGCGGCGGGCGGGCCGCAGGCCGGGACCCTGGTCCGGTGGCCGGGCTGACGCCCACCCAGGACACGGTGTGTCGTCCGCGGCGGACGCGCACCGTCGGAGCCACGTCAGACCGGTGACGGTGGCTCCGCCGGCCGGGATGCGCGCAGGGGGCATGCATCCCGGCCGGTTTCGCCGCGCCGTTCATCTCCCGGTCAGGTGAGATCCACGCCCGCCACTAGTCGACGGGGCTTCGGGGCACTAGCGTCTAGGCATGGCACGGGGTTTTCCCGAGCCAACCGGAGAGCCCGGACCTGCGACCTCGCGCACGGGGCCCGCATCCGACCCCGTGTCCAACCGGGCACCGGACGAGGCGGAACACGGGTGGCCGGGTGCCCACCCGCGGAGCAGGCCTGTGACGACTCGCCGTACCCAAGCTGGTGCCGACCAGACCCCGGCCGCGACTGCCACGACCCGCCGGACCCCCCGCAGCCGCCGCGCCGCGGCCGCCGGCACCGAGGAGCCCCGACCAGCCGGCCCGGCCTACGTGCTGGACACGTCGGTTCTCCTCTCCGACCCGGCGGCGTTCCACCGCTTCGCCGAGCATGAGGTGGTGCTGCCGCTGGTGGTCATCACCGAGCTCGAAGGAAAGCGGCACCACCCCGAGCTGGGCTGGTTCGCCCGCCAGTCGCTACGCATCCTGGACGAGCTGCGGGTGAAACACGGCCGGCTGGACCGACCGGTGCCCGCCAACGACCAGGGCGGCACCCTGCGGGTCGAGCTGAACCACACCGACGACGGGGTGCTGCCGCCCGGCTTCCGCACCGACTCGAACGACGCCCGGATTCTGTCCGTGGCGCTCAACCTGGCCGCCGACGGGCGCGACGTCACCCTGGTCAGCAAGGACATGCCGCTGCGGGTGAAGGCGGCGTCGGTCGGCCTGCGGGCCGACGAGTACCGGCACGGTCAGGCCAGCGACCCGACCTGGACCGGCATGGCCGAGCTGGAGCTGGCCGACGAGGAGATCGCCCGGCTGTACGCGGGGGAGTCGCTGGACCTCGACGCCGCCGCCGGCCTGCCCTGCCACACCGGGTTGGTGCTGCACTCGGCGCGCGGTTCGGCGCTCGGCCGGGTGCAGCCCGACAAGACCGTACGGCTGGTCCGCGGCGACCGGGAGGCGTTCGGTGTGCGCGGTCGCTCGGCGGAGCAACGGATCGCGCTGGACCTGTTGCTGGACGAGTCGATCGGCATCGTCTCGCTGGGTGGCCGGGCCGGCACCGGGAAGTCGGCCCTGGCGCTCTGCGCCGGCCTGGAGGCGGTGATGGAGCGCCGCCGGCACAAGCGGGTGATCGTCTTCCGCCCGCTCTACGCCGTCGGCGGCCAGGAACTCGGCTACCTGCCCGGCTCGGAGTCGGAGAAAATGTCCCCCTGGGCACAGGCGGTCTTCGACACCCTCGGCGCGGTGGTGCACGAGAACGTCCTGGAGGAGGTCACGTCCCGCGGCCTGCTGGAGGTTCTGCCGCTGACCCACATCCGCGGTCGGAGTCTGCACGACGCCTTCGTCATCGTGGACGAGGCGCAGTCGCTGGAACGGGGCGTCCTGCTCACCGTGCTGTCCCGGATCGGGCAGGGGTCGCGGGTGGTGCTCACCCACGATGTGGCGCAGCGGGACAATCTGCGGGTGGGGCGGCATGACGGGGTGACCGCAGTGATCGAGGCGTTGAAGGGTCATCCTCTCTTCGCGCACGTCACCCTCAGCCGTTCGGAGCGTTCTCCGATCGCCGCGATGGTCACTGACCTGTTGGAGGACGCACCGCTCTGACGCCAGTTTTGTCCCTCTTCATAGCCTTTTGGGCTGTGGTGCAGGTCACAATTGGCTCCCTTGGTTTCCCATCCGCCTCACTGTGCGCAATCGTGTCCATCGAGCACCTCAGCACCAGGAACATCGTCGAGCATCGTTCGCCACCTGCGGGCCGAGGGCCACGGGCGCCGGTGCGACGGTGAGGGCCGGGGCGCTCACGGCGTCGGCGCGGCCCCGGACGGCCGACGTCGCGTCGTGTCCTTGACCCCGACGAAGGGACCACTTCGTGAGTCGGCTGTGGAGCCGGTTCGGCGCCCGTACGGCCGCTGTCGCGCTGCTCTCCGTGGGCGTTGCCGGCGGTTTCTACCTGGGCGAAGACCGACAGACCCAGCAACAGGGCCTGACCGCTCAGTTCGGGCTGCAGGTCGACCGGGCCGAGTACGCGTACCAGCGCGACCGGCAGGCCAGTCACCAGGTGGAGTCGGCCCGGCAGCGGGCCGCCGAATACCAGGCGAAGCTGCGCGCGGCGGCGGCGGCCAAGGAGGCCGCTGAGCGGGCCCGCAAGGCCGAGGCGGCGGCCGCCACACGCAAGAAGGAGCGGTTGGCGGCCGAGGCCGCGGCCAAGCCGTACGACGGGCCGATCCCGTCCTCCTGCAATCAGTACAGCGGCAACCGGAAGATCGGTTGCGCGGTCATGATGGACCAGGGCTTCGGCATCGACCAGTTCCCCTGCCTGAACCTGCTCTGGAACAGGGAGAGCGGCTGGAACCACAAGGCCGCCAACCCGTCCGGGGCGTACGGAATCCCGCAGGCCCGGCCCGGCAACAAGATGGCCTCGGTCGCGGACGACTGGAAGATCAACCCCGCCACGCAGATCAAGTGGGGTCTCGGCTACATCAAGGGCCGCTACGGCAACCCGTGCGGTGCCTGGCAACACTCGCAGAACACCGGTTGGTACTGATCGGACGCTGACGGCGGTGGGGCGGGCGGAAATCCGCACGCCCCACCATCGGATGCGGCGATCCGGCCGGGACACGAGTGGCGGCCGGCCCGGATTGCTGGTAGCTGTTGACAGGTGACCTGGCGCGATGGCCCGACGGGCGGCGATCCTCACCGGTTCGGCACCGAGGCGTTCTACGCCGCACTGGGCCGGGCCTTCGTCGCGATGTGCGCGGTCGTGCCGGTGCTGTTCCTCATCGAGGCGCTCGATGTCGGCCTGAACGCCAACCTGGCCGTGAACGCCGGCATCATCCCGCACCGTATCCAGGGGCTCGACGGCGTGATCTTCTCGCCGTTCCTGCACGCCGACTTCAACCACCTCTACAGCAACAGCATCCCGTTGATTCTGCTCGGCACCTTCGTCCTGGCCGCCGGCACCCGCCGTTTCCTCTGGTCGACCCTGGTCATCATCCTGGTCAGCGGCCTCGGGGTGTGGTTCACCGGTTCGCCCAACTCGGTGGTGGTCGGTGCCAGCGGGGTCATCTTCGGCTACCTCGGCATGCTGCTCACCCGGGGCATCGTCGAACGGAGTTGGTGGAACTTCGGCGTGGTGCTGCTGGTCGGCCTGCTCTACGGCTGGCAACTGATCGGCATCCTGCCGAGCGACGAGCGCGTCTCCTGGCAGGGGCACCTGTTCGGGCTGCTCGGCGGGATCGTGGCGGCGATCGTGTTCCGCCGCCGCCGGGTGGGCCTGCCGGCACCGGAGCGGCCCGGGGCGCCGACGGTCCCCCTGGGCTGACCGCGCGTCGGCGCGTCCGCGGGACGTGCTTGCCCAGCGGCCTTGGCCCGCCTACCGTCGGCATCAGCACGCGTGAATCAAGGCGAAAGTGACGGTACGCCATGCGCGAGGTCGATGTCGCCGTGATCGGGGCCGGTCCGGCTGGGCTCTTCGCCGCGTACTACGCCGGGTTCCGGGGCCTCTCGGTGGCGGTGGTCGACGCGTTGCCCGAGCCGGGCGGTCAGGTGACCGCCATGTACCCGGAGAAGCTCATCCTCGACGTCGCCGGATTCCCCGCGATCAAAGGGCGGGAGCTGGTGGCGAACCTGGTCGCCCAGGCGGCCCCGTTCCACCCGGAATATCTGCTCGGCACCCGGGCGGAGAAGCTCACCCACCTCGACGGGCGGCCGGTGCTCGGCCTGGCCGGCGGCGAGCAGTTGCGCTGCGGCGCGGTGGTGGTGACCGGCGGGCTGGGCAGCTTCACGCCCCGGCCACTGCCGGTGGCCGACGGCTTCCTGGGCACCGGGATCGTCTATTTCGTACCCCAGCCGGCCGAGCTGACCGGCCAGGACGTGCTCATCGTGGGCGGCGGAGACTCGGCCTTCGACTGGGCGGTGACGCTCCAGCCGATCGCCCGGTCGGTGACCCTGGTGCACCGGCGGGACCGGTTCCGTGCCCACGCCTCGACCGTCGCCCGGGTGGGCGCGCTGCCCGTCCGCGTGGTCGTCAACGCCGAGGTGACCCGGCTGTACGGCGACAGCCAGATCACCGGCGCCGAGCTCACCGTACGCGGTGGGGTGGTGGAGGAGGTGCCGGCAACCATTGTGGTCGCCGCGCTCGGCTTCACCGCCGACCTCGGGCCGCTCGCCGAGTGGGGGCTGACCCTGGACCGTCGGCACATCGTGGTCGACAGCAGCATGGCCACCAACCTGCCCCGGGTCTTCGCGGCCGGGGACATCACCGAATATCCGGGCAAGGTCCGGCTGATCGCCACCGGTTTCGGTGAGGCCGCCACGGCGGTGAACAACGCGGCCGTGGCGATCGACCCGACCGCTCACCTCTTCCCCGGGCACTCCTCCGACGGCAGTTGAGACCCGATCCCCGGTCGCGAACGGCCGGGACGGCTTCGCGGTGCGCGGACCGGACGGGCGACTGGCGGTGTGCGGCAATACGTGCTATCCGGCGCTGGACAGGCCGATGAGATCGGCCATCAGGGCGGTCTGGTGGTCGAAGTACTCGTCCCGGTGCGGCAGCATCCGGTTGATCCGGCCGAACAGCTCGAAGCTGATCAGCCCGAAGAGTTGGGTCCAGCCGGCCATGCCCCGGGCCAGCAGGGCCGGCGGCAGGTCGACCGATAGCAGCGCGCCGAGTTCGGCGACGTCCGCCCGTAGCGGCTCGGGCAGCTCGTCGGCGGGCGGTTGGAGCCGGCCGTCGGCGACGCCGTCGCGGAGGATTCCGACCAGGGTCAGCGGGGGGCGCTGCGCCGGCGCGACCGTGTCGTCCGGGGCCGCGTAGCCGGGGACGGGGCTGCCGTAGAGCAGCGCGTACTCGGCGGGGTGGGCCAGCGCCCAGGACCGGGTGGCCCGGCACGTGGCGTGCCAGCGTCCGCGCAGGTCGGCCCGGTCGACGGCGGCGTCGGCCGCCTCCACCGCGTCGCCGAGCGCGTTGTACGCCTCGAGGATCAGCGCGGTGAGCAGGTCATCCCGGCTGGGGAAGTAGCGGTAGATCGCGGAGGAGACCATGCCCATGTCGCGGGCGACCGCGCGCAGCGACAGGTTCGCGCCGTCGTTGGCCAGGTGGCGACGGGCCACCGCCTTGATCTCGTCGATCATCCCGGCGCGGACCCGGGCGCGGAGTGAGGGAGCGACCATGTCCCCACTCTGCCACGAATGAGTGCGCCGATCCAAACCGAGAGCATCGCTCTTGACGACAGGGTGGTCAAGGGCGCATGCTTGCTCTGCGAGAGCGGTGCTCTCGGAATGGATTCCCGCTTTGAAGGATGGCTCCCCATGGCCCTACACGTGATCGTCGGCGCCGGACCCGTCGGCACCGCCACCGCCCGCCTCCTCGCCGAGCGCGGCGACCGGGTGCGGGTGGTGACCCGCCGCGGCACCGGACCCGACCATCCCGCCGTCGAGCGGATCGCCGCCGACGCCGCCGACGCCGCCCGGCTCACCACGCTGACCGAGGGCGCGGTCGCCCTGCACAACTGCGCCAACCCGGCGTACCACCGGTGGCCGATCGACTGGCCGCCGCTGGCCGCCGCGCTGCTCACCGCCGCCGAGCGGACCGGCGCGGTGCTCGCGACCGTGGGCAATCTCTACGGGTACGGGCCGGTCGACGCCCCGATGACCGAGGCGACGCCGCTGGCCGCGACCGGCACCAAGGGGCGGGTGCGGATCCGGATGTGGGCCGACGCGCTCGCCGCGCACCAGGCCGGCCGGGCCCGGGTCACCGAGGTACGCGGCTCCGACTACTTCGGCGTCGGCGGCACCTCGCTGGCGATGATGGTGCTGCCCCGGGTGCTCGCCGGGCGGCGGGCCTTCCTGCCGGTCAACTGGGACGCCCCGCACACCTGGACGTACATCCCGGACGTCGCGCGTACCCTGGTCGCCGCCGCGACCGACGAGCGGGCCTGGGGACGCGCCTGGCACGTGCCCAGCGCGCCGGCCGTGCCGATGCGGGACCTGGCCGCCCGCGCGGCGGCCCTGGTCGGCGCGCCGGCACCGAAGCTGACCCGGATGCCCTACCCGGTGCTCTGGCTCGGCGGCCTCGCCGACCCGATGGCCCGCGAGCTGCGGGAGACCGCCTACCAGTTCGACCGGCCGTTCGTGATGGACTCCACGGCCGCCACCGCCACCCTTGGGATCGAGCCGACCCCGCTGGACCAGGCGATCAAGGAGACGGTGGCGGCCCTGCGCGAGCGGCCGGGGCGTTAACAGGGGCCCCTCCTTCACTCCTGTTCGGCGAGGGGGCGGCCGTCGAAGTCGACCGCCGAATAGAGGGCAAGTTTCTCCAAGCGGTGGTACGAGTCGATCACCCGGATCGTGCCGCTCTTGGAGCGCATCACGATCGACTGGGTGTACGCCCCGCCGGCCCGGTAGCGCACGCCGCGCAGCAGGTCGCCGGAGGTGACGCCGGTGGCTACGAAGAAGCAGTTGTCCCCGGTGACCAGGTCGTCGGTGAACAGCACCCGGTCCAGGTCGTGCCCGGCGGCGAGCGCCTTCTCCCGCTCCTGCGCGTCCTTCGGCCAGAGCTTGGCCTGCATCATGCCGCCCATGCACTTCAGGGCGCAGGCGGCGGTGATGCCCTCCGGGGTGCCGCCGATGCCCATCAGCACGTCGACGTCCGACTCGCCGCGAGCCGCCGCGATGGCGCCGGCGATGTCGCCGTCGGAGATGAACCGGATGCCCGCCCCGGTCCGCCGGATCTGCTTCACCAGGTCGTCGTGCCGGGGCCGGTCCAGCACGCAGACCGTAACCTCGGCCGCGTCGGCCCCTTTGACCTTGGCGATCCGCCGGATGTTCTCGGCCACCCCGGCGTTGATGTCGACCACGTCGGCGTACGCCGGGCCGACGGCGAGCTTCTCCATGTAGAAGACGGCGCTCGGGTCGAACATCGCGCCGCGCTCGGCGACCGCGAGCACCGCGAGGGCGTTGGGCATGCCCTTGCTCATCAGCGTGGTGCCGTCGATCGGGTCGACCGCCACGTCCACCTCGGGACCGGTCCCGTCACCGACCTCCTCGCCGTTGAAGAGCATCGGGGCGTTGTCCTTCTCGCCCTCGCCGATCACCACGACGCCCCGCATCGGGATCGAGTTGATCAGCTTGCGCATGGCGTCGACGGCGGCACCGTCGCCGCCCTCCTTGTCGCCCCGGCCGACCCAGCGGCCGGCGGCCATCGCCGCGGCCTCGGTGACCCGGACCAGGTCCAAAGCGAGGTTGCGGTCGAGGTTCTGGGGCGTCCGCGTGCTGGGTGTTGTCATGGCGGCTCCTCCTCGCGGCGTTGCGGGGTGGACCGGCGGGATGCGGCGTCGCCGCCGCCGGCTTCGCCGTTGATCCTCACACGATGGCGGGTCCCGCGCCGGGGCGGGGCGGAGGAGGCCCGGATCAGGTCACCCGGACGGCTGCGACAATGGGCAGGTGGAAGCCGTACAGCCTGCCGACCGCGTACCGACCGACGCCACCCCGACCGACGGCCGCCCGGCCGCCTCCGGCGACCGGCCGGCGTCGCCCGCCAGCAGCGCCCGGGCGCGCTCGGAGCGCTCGCTGAAGGACATGGCGCTGTCGCTGCTGGTGCTGCTGGTTCCGATCGCCCTGCTGCTCGCCTTCTATCGAGGCTTCCTCAACGGCGAGCAGCCGACCACCGTCGACCCGGCGTCCGCGGTCGAGTTGGCCCGGTCGGAGGGGGCCTTCCCGGTCAGTCAGCCGGATGGGTTGGGCTCGGACTGGCGTACGGTGAGCGCCCGCTACCGGGCCGAGGAGGGCGGCGCGACGCTGCGGATCGGCTATCTGACCCCGCAGGGGCGTGGGGCGCAGCTCGTGGAGAGCAACGTGCCCGCCGACAAGCTGCTGCCGGCCGAACTGGCCGGCGGCCAGCCGCAGGGTCCGGCCGACCTGCCCGGCGGGACCTGGCAGCAGTACACCGCCCGGAGCAACGAGCATGCTCTCGTCCTGCTGGAGGCGAACCGTACCGTGATCGTGATCGGTGATGCTCGGGAGGACGAGCTGCGCCAGCTGGCCACCGCGCTGCGCTGAGCGGCTTTACTCCCGAAGGCCCGAATAGTCAGACCGGTCCGCTAGGCTGCCCCGGCCCGAGGGCGCGTGTGACGTGTCCGGACAGCGACGGAAAAAAGGTAAAAAACGTGAACATTCGACGGTGGAGCGCCGGCGTTCTCGCCGCTGCCCTGTTCGTCCCCGGTCTGGCCGCCTGCAAGGACGAGACCGGCTCGCCGACCGCCGCCAGCACCTCCGCCGCTGCAGAGAAGCCGGCGGACCCGAAGGAGGCGCTGGCCGCTTCCACCAAGGAGCTGCAGAAGGGCGAATTCGCCTTCACGATCAAGGGCGGCGAGATCAACGGCGGCGGCACCGTGCACCTGCCGTCGAAGAGCGCCGAGATGAAGGTGGAGACCGCCGCCGACGAGCTGTCGATGACCATGGACCTGGTCTTCATCGACGGCGACAGCTGGGTCAAGCTGGAGCTCGCGGGGCCGATGGCCGACGTCGTTCCGGGCTTCAAGGCGATGAAGGGCAAGTACCAGCACCTGGACCGGAGCAAGCTCAAGGGCACCGCCAAGGAGCTCAACTTCGACTTCTCCGACGTCGACCCGGCCGGCGCCGAGAAGATGATCAAGGCGATCACCGACGTCAAGCAGACCGGTGAGGGCACGTACGAGGGCACGATCGACACCACCAAGGCGACCGACGCCGACCTGCTCGACGCCGACACCATCAAGGCCCTCGGCGACCAGGCCAGCGCCGTGCCGTTCACCGCGAAGGTCGACGCGCAGGGCCGGCTGACCGAGCTGGCCGTCCAGGTGCCCGCCGCCGGCGGCACCGAGGCGCAGACCCTGACCGTCACGTACGAGTACGGCTCCGCCGCCGCCATCCAGGCGCCGCCGGCCGCCCAGGTCGTCGAGGCGTCCGACCAGGTCTACGAGATGTTCAAGGGCTGATCCGGCGCGGGTGGGGACGGCTTCCGCCTTCCCCACCCGACGCGGGCCATTCGTCCGGAACCAACGGGGGACTGCCCGAACGCCCCAGGTCAGGCGTCGGCGCGCTCGCGGGCGGCGTCGATCCGGGCTCGGGCGCCGTCCAGCCAGCGCTGGCAGATCTCGGCGAGCTGCTCGCCGCGCTCCCAGAGCGCCAACGACTCCGCCAGCGAGATGCCGCCGGCCTCCAGCCGCTCGACCACGGCGGCCAGCTCGGCGCGGGCCGGCTCGTAGCCGAGCTGCTCGTCCTTCTTCTCGTCACTCATCGCATCCATCCTCGTTGCAGGGTCCTCAGCCGTCGACCGTCGCGGTCAGCTCGCCCTCGGCGAGGCGTACCCGCAGCGGGTCCCCCTTGGCCACCTCGGCCGCGGCGCGGACCACCTGGCCGTCGGCACGCTGGACGATCGCGTATCCCCGGTCGAGCGTCGCCGCGGGGGAGAGAGCGCGCAGCCGGGCCAGGGTGTGTCGCAGGTCGTCGGCGGCGGCGCCGAGCCGGTGGCCGAGGCAGCGGCCCGCCCGGTCGCGCAGCGCGGCCACCTCGGCGGCCCGCTGGTCGATCATCACCTGGGGACGGGCCAGCACCGGCCGGGAGCGGAGCAGGTCGAGACGGTGCTGCTCCCGGTCGACCAGGTTGCGTACCGCCCGCTCCAGCCGGGACCGGGCCTGGCCGATCAGTCGTACCTCCTCGGTGAGGTCGGGCACGATCCGCTTCGCCGCGTCGGTCGGCGTCGACGCCCGCACGTCGGCCACGTAGTCCAGCAGCGGTGTGTCCGTCTCGTGGCCGATCGCGCTGACCACCGGCGTACGGCAGGCGAACACCGCCCGGCAGAGCGCCTCGTCGGAGAAGGGCAGCAGGTCCTCGATGCCGCCGCCGCCCCGGGCGATGATGATCACGTCAATGGTCGGGTCGGCGTCGAGCACCTTCAGCGCGTCGACGATCTGCGGCACCGCGCTCGGCCCCTGCACCGCGACGTTGACCGTGCGGAACTCGACCGCCGGCCAGCGCCGCCGGGCGTTGGTCAGCACGTCCCGCTCGGCGGCCGACGCGCGGCCGGTGATCAGCCCGATCCGCCCGGGCAGGAACGGCGGCCGGCGCTTGCGAGCCCGGTCGAAGAGCCCCTCCGCGGCGAGCAGCTTCTTGAGCTTCTCCAGCCGGGCCAGCAGCTCGCCGAGCCCGACCTGGCGGATCTCGTCCGCGCGCAGGCTGAGCGTGCCCCGGGCGGCGTAGAACTCGGGCTTGGCGTGCAGCACCACCCGGGCGCCTTCACGCAGCTCCGGCGCGCCCGCGTCGAGCACGTCCCGGTTGGTGGTGACGGTCAGGCTGAGATCGGCCGACGGGTCACGCAGGGTGAGGAAAACCGTGGTCGCGCCGGGGCGGCGGCTGATCTGCGCCACCTGCCCGTCCACCCAGACCCAGCCCAGCCGTGCGATCCAGGCGCCGATCTTCTGGCTGACCACCCGGACCGGCCACGGCTCCTCCGACGTGCTCCGCCCCACCCCACCCACACTCACCCGCCCACCCTACGGCCCACCCCCGACCCGACCCCGTTGATCATGAGGTTGGCGGCGATGTCGATCTCCCGTGCCGCCGCCGACTTCATGATCGACGGGGCTCGGGCGGGAGGAAGGGGAAGGCTGGGCACGTACGATGGTTGGGTGACTGAGGTTGAGACGACTCCCCGGACCGGTAAGCGTGTGCTCCTGGCCAAGCCCCGCGGTTACTGCGCGGGGGTGGATCGGGCGGTGCAGACCGTCGAGGAGGCGTTGAAGCTCTACGGTGCCCCGATCTACGTGCGGAAGCAGATCGTGCACAACAAGCACGTGGTGCAGACGCTGGAGGCCAAGGGCGCGATCTTCGTGGAGGAGAACGAGGAGGTGCCCGAGGGCGCCACCGTCATCTTCTCCGCGCACGGCGTGGCCCCCGAGGTCTACGAGCAGGCGAAGGCGCGTTCGCTCAAGGCGATCGACGCGACCTGCCCGCTGGTCACCAAGGTGCACCAGGAGGCCCGCCGGTTCGCCGCCGAGGACTACGACATCCTGCTGATCGGCCATGAGGGGCACGAGGAGGTCATCGGCACCGCCGGGGAGGCACCCGCGCACATCCAGCTCGTGGACGGCCCGGACAGCGTCGACCAGGTCACCGTGCGCGACCCGAACAAGGTCGTGTGGCTCTCCCAGACCACCCTCTCGGTCGACGAGACCCTGGAGACCGTGGCCCGGCTCAAGCAGCGGCTGCCGCTGCTCCAGTCGCCGCCCAGCGACGACATCTGCTACGCCACCTCCAACCGGCAGCACGTGGTGAAGGAGATCGCCCCGGACTGCGACGTGGTGATCGTCGTCGGCTCGCGCAACTCGTCCAACTCCGTACGCCTGGTCGAGGTGGCCCTGGACGCGGGCGCCCGCGCCGGGCACCTGGTCGACTTCGCCCACGAGATCGACGACGCCTGGCTGGCCGACGCCCGTACGGTCGGCGTCACCTCCGGCGCCAGCGTGCCCGACGACCTGGTCCAGGAGGTGCTCACACACCTGGGGGAGCGGGGCTTCGCCGATGTCGAGGAGATCGTCACCGCCAACGAACGGTTGACCTTCTCGCTGCCGCAGGAGCTCAAGCGGGACATGAAGGCCGCCGCGGCGGTCCGCCGTTGACCCGCCGGAACGGATTCGTCATCCGGTACGTCCAACCGCTCATGAAGACTCCTCGGAGGGTGTTCGTCGCCCTTTTCGCCTGCGTCACGCTGGCAGCCTGCGCCAGCCCCGGCTCGACGGGAGGCCCGGCGGCCAGCGCGTCCAGCCCCAATCCCAGTGCCACCCCGAGTGACCCGACGGCCCCCACCGGCCCGGCATCGGCGTCACCCGGCACCACCACGCTCACCGGCACCGTGCAGGCCGGCGTGGAGCCGAGCTGCCTGCTGCTGGACGGCAACCTGCTGGTCGGTGGCCCGCGTGAGGCGCTGAAGCCGGGTGCCCGGGTGACCGTCACCGGCCATGCCCAGCCGGATCTGATGACCACCTGTCAGCAGGGCACCCCCTTCGTCGTGGAGGCCGTCAAACCCGCCTGACCCGAGGGGCAGGAGCCCCACCCCCGGGAGTGGGGCTCCTGTCGATGTCCGGTGGTCAATCGATCGGTGTGGACGCCGGGTCACCGTCCCCCGGCTGCAACTCGGGGGCCTGCGGCTGGCGGGGCGCCACCTCCACCTGCGCCGGGGCGGCCAGCTCCTGGTCGGAGACGCCCAGCTCGGCGAGCTTGCGGGCGCTGACCAGCACCCGCGCCTCCAGCGAGCCGACCGCCCGGTTGTACGCGGTCACCGCCCCGCCCAGCGACGCGCCCAGCTTGCCGACGTGGTCGCCCAGGGTGGACAGCCGCCCGTACAGCTCGCGGGCCAGCGTGTGCACGGTGGCGGCGTTGCGGGCCAGCGCCTCCTGTCGCCAGGAGTAGGCCACGGTGCGCAGCAGCGCCACCAGGGTGGCCGGCGTGGCCAGCACCACGTTGCGGGCGAAGGCGTGCTCCAGCAACATCGGGTCGCGCTGCAACGCCACGTCGAGGAACGGATCGGCCGGTACGAAGAGCACTACGAACTCCGGGGACTGATCGAACGCGGCCCAGTAGGACTTGGCGGCCAGCGCGTCCACGTGGGCCCGCAGGTGCCGCGCGTGCGCGTCGAGGTGGGTGTCCCGCCCCCGCTCGTCGCGCGCCTCCATCGCGGTCAGGTACGCGTCGAAGGGCGCCTTGGCGTCGACCACCACCGTCCGGCCGCCGTGCAGCCGGACCACCAGGTCGGGGCGTACCCCCTGGTGGTCGGTGGCGGCGGTGACCTGCTCGTTGAAGTCGCAGTGCTCCAGCAGCCCGGCAGCCTCGACGATCCGGCGGAGCTGGTGCTCGCCCCACCGGCCGCGGACCTGCGGGGCACGCAGCGCGGCGACCAGCTGCTTGGTCTCGGTACGCAGCTCGCCGGAGACCGTGCTCATCGACCGCACCTGCTCACGCAGCTCCGCGTACGCGTCGACCCGGTCGCGTTCCAGCTCGGCGACGCGCTGCTCGTAGCGCCGGAGGGTGTCGTGCAGGGGCGCCACCGCCCGTGCGACGGCCTCCTGGGACTGCGCGGTCGCTTCGTAGCTGAGCGCCCGCATCGACTGCTCCAGCCGCCCCTCGCCCTCGCGAGTGGCGGCGAGCGTCGCCTCCAGCCGAGCGACCTCGGCCGCCGACCGGGCCCGCGCGGCCAGCCAGCCCACCGCACCGCCGGCGGCGAGACAAATGATCACCACGGCCAGCGTCGCGAAGGTCGTCACATTCGGAAGCTTGCCAAATGGGTGCGACGTGACCTTCATAGGTACGGTCGAGTCATGAGAAACATGCTGTGCCTCGTCCTGGTGTTGATGCTTGGAGGTGCGTTGGTGTTCTGGCGTGGGGGAAGCAAATCCCGGCAAGCCAGCGAGCTGGCCGACGCCCGGGCCGAGGCGCAACGCTGGTACGAGCGTCTCGGTGGGCAGTTGATGAACCTGCACGGCGACGCCCCGGCGGTACGCCAGGCGCTGGCCGACGCGGGCGAGCGGTACAACGCGGCCGGCTCTCAGCTGGAGCAGGCGCGCACCCCGCACCAGTGCACGTTGGCCCGGGAGACCGCGTTGGAGGGGCTGGCGTACATCCGGGCGGCGCGGACCGCGATGGGCATCGACCCGGGGCCGGAGCTGCCGCAGCTGGCCGCCGCCCGGAATGCCGGGATGCTCACCAAGGAGCGCGAGGTCACTGTGGAGGGACAGACCTACCGGGCTGGCCCGCAGCCGGGGAACCAGACGCCCTACTACTACCCCGGCGGCAACCTGCAGGGACGGCCGGTGCCGGCCGGCTGGTATTCAACGCCGTGGTGGAAGACCGCGCTCGGTGCCGGCGTCGGCGTGGTCGGCGGCATGCTCATCGCCGACGCGCTCTTCTCGCCCGCCTTCGCCGATCCGGGCCACGGCCACGGGGGCGGTTACGAGGCCGGCTATCAGGAGGGTTTCCAGGACGGCTTCGGCGACGGCCAGGGCTACGGCGACCAGGGCGGCAACGACTTCGGCGGCAACCAGTTCGCCGATTACCAGGGCGACAACCCGGGTGCCGGCGGCGGTGACTCTGGCAGCGGTGGTGGTGACTACGGCAGCGGCTTCGGCGGCTTTGGTGGGGGCGACTTCGGCGGCGGGAGCGACTTCGGCGGGGGTGACTTCGGCGGCGGCGACTGGTGACCGCGGCCGACCTCTGGCACCAGCGTTAATAAGGGCCCCCTGCTATACGCCAGGCGTTAACAGGGGGCCCTTCCTTACATTCAGCCGGTGTTACGCATGCCGGCGGCGATGCCGTTCACCGTGGTCAACAGTGCCCGCTCCAGCACGGCCGTACCGTCGTTGGGGCCGCGGCGTCCGCCGGGCGCGGTGGACACCGAGCGGCCGGCGGCGCCGGAGTCGCGGTACTGCTGCAGCAGCGCCACCTGGAGGTGGTGCAGCGGCTCCAGGTAGGTGTCCCGCACGGCCAGGGTCCGCTGCAGGACGGGCGAGCCGTCCAGCAGGGCCGGCGAGGCGGTGACCGCCAGCACCTCCTGCTTGGTCAGCTCATACTCCTGCCGGATCTGGTCGAAGATCGGGTGCAGTTTCTTCGGGACCAGCGTCTCCACGTACCGGTGGGCGATGTGCAGGTCGGTCTTGGTCAGCATCATCTCCACGTTCGACAGGAACGTGCGGAAGAAGTGCCAGTTGCGGTGCATCTCGGCGAGCACGTCCGCCAGGCCGGCGGCCCGCGCCGCGGCCAGGCCGGAGCCCACCCCGAACCAGCCGGGGACGATCTGCCGGGTCTGGGTCCAGCCGAACACCCACGGGATGGCCCGCAGCCCGGACAAACCGGCGCCGGTGTTCGGCCGCTTCGCCGGCCGAGAGCCGATGTTCAGCGCCCCAAGCAGCTCCGTCGGGGTGGAGGCCCAGAAGTAGGCCGGCAGGTCCGGGTCCTCGACCAGCGACCGGTACGACCGGAACGCCGCCTCGGAGACCACGTCCATGGTGGCGTCCCAGCGTTCCAGCATCTCGGCCGGCTGCCGGGGCGCGGTGTGCAGCAGCGTCGCCTGGAGCACCGCCGCCACGGTCAGCTCCAGGTTCTCCCGGGCCAGCGCGGGCAGCGTGTACTTGTCGGAGATGACCTCGCCCTGCTCGGTCACCTTGATCGCGCCGTCCAGCGTGCCGTAGGGCTGGGCCAGGATCGCGTCGTGGGTGGGCCCGCCGCCCCGGCCCACCGTGCCACCCCGGCCGTGGAACAGCCGCAGGTGCACGCCGTGCCGGGCGGCCACGTCGCGCAGCGCGCGCTGCGCCCGGTGGATCGACCACTGGCTGGTGGTGATGCCGGCCTCCTTGTTGGAGTCGGAGTAGCCCAGCATCACCTCCTGCACGTCACCACGGGCCGCGACGAGCGCCCGGTAGGCCGGCAGGGACAGCAGCTCGTCCAGCAGTTCGCCGCCGGCGTTCAGCTCCGCCGGGGTCTCCAGCAGCGGCACGATGCCGATCCGGGCTCGACCGCTGTGCACGTCGATCAGACCGGCCTCGCGGGCCAGCACCACCGCGGCGAGCACGTCGTCCACGCCGAGGGTCATCGAGATGATGTACGACTCGATCACCTCGGCGCCGAATCGGTCCTGCGCCTCGCGGATCGCCCCGAACACGTCGAACGTCTTGCGCGCCGGCTCGGTGAGCGGGGTGTCCAGGGTGGAGAGCGGCCGGCGGCCGGTCAGCTCGTCGGCGAGCAGCTTGGTGCGTTCCAGCCGGCTCAGCGACGGGTAGTCGGAGACCTCCCCGACCGCCGCGTAGAGCTGGGCCAGGACCGCGTGGTGGGCCTCGGCGTGCTCACGGACGTCCATGGTCGCCAGGTGCAGCCCGAACGCGGAAACCGTACGGATCGTCGAGGCGAGCCGGCCCACCGCGGTCAGCTGCCCGGAGTTGCGGGCCAGCGAGGCGCGCAGCAACTCC
Source organism: Micromonospora sp. NPDC006766 (assembly GCF_040636055.1). Taxonomy (NCBI): domain Bacteria; kingdom Bacillati; phylum Actinomycetota; class Actinomycetes; order Micromonosporales; family Micromonosporaceae; genus Micromonospora; species Micromonospora sp. NPDC006766. The sequence goes on from NZ_JBEYIX010000006.1 coordinate 145,846, forward strand.
AGGTCGGCGATCAGCTCGGCCGAGCCGCGGTAGTCGCGCCCCGGCATGTGCACGGTGCCGGTGCGCAGCCGCTCCCGGGTGTTGGCCAGCTTCGCCTTCACGCAGCGCGCCTTGAGCCGGTAGGGCTCCTCGGCGTTGACCCGACGGAACCGGGGTGCCACCTCGGGCAGCGCGTCCAGGTCGGCGGCGAGGCTGGCGGACAGGTCCAGCGAGACCGCCCGCAGGCGGCGGGAGACGGAGACCTCGCTGATGAGCGCGTCCATCGCCTTCTCGGTGGCCGCGATGCCGTGCTCGTGCTGGATCCGCAGCACCTCACGGGTGACCGCCGGGGTGACGAAGGGATTGCCGTCGCGGTCGCCGCCGATCCAGGTGCCGAAGGTCAGCGGGCGGGCGGTCGGTGAGGTCTCCACGCCCAGGGTGCGCAGCGTGTCCGCCAGGTCGTCGAGGACCTGCGGGGCGGCGTCGGCGTAGAGGTCGCGCAGGTAGTAGATGGCGTTGCGGGCCTCGTCGGTCGGGTCGGGCCGGTCCAACCGCAGCTCGTCGGTCTGCCACATCAGGTCCAGCAGCTCGGCCAGGCGCCGGTTGGCCGGGCCCTCGTCGCTGGCCCCGTAGAGGATGGCGTTGGCGGTCTCGGCGTCCAGCTCGTCGGCGACGGCGCGCAGCTTGGAGAGGATCGACCGGCGAGCCGCCTCGGTCGGGTGGGCGGTGAAGACGGGGCGTACCGCGAGCCGGCGGGCCACCGCGGCGATCTCCTCGGCCGGCACCCCGCGCTCGGCGATCATCCGGGCCGCCTGGTCCAGCCAGCCACCGTGAATCGCCCGGCGCCGGCGCAGGTCGCGGGCCCGGTGCACCTGCTCGGTGATGTTGGCCAGGTGGAAGTAGGTGGAGAAGGCCCGGGCCAACTTGGTGCCGGTGGTGACGTCGAGCCCGGCGAGGCGCTGTGCGGCGGCGGGGGCGTCGGAGCGGACCTGGGTGCGGATCTCCTCGACCAGGTCGAGGAGCGGTCGGCCCTCCTGCCGGGCGAGGGTCTGGCCGAGCAGTGTGCCGAGGCGGCGGATGTCGGCGCGCAGCGCGGCGTCGGGGCCGTCGTGGTCGTGCTGGTCGGTCACGGGTGCGCTCCTTACGAGAGTACGAAGGACAGCGCTGTCCGACTCCCTGGATCGTATCCGCGTTCGGTCGGCTGACAGGAGGGGGACGGCGTGATGATCTACACTCTGGGACGGTCCCGTGGGGGTTTTTGGGGCGGAAATCGCTGGCCCGGCCCGATACCGTCCGATCATGAGCAACCCCAGCTATCCGCCGAAGCCCCGGCCGGGCGACCGGGTCGCGGTCGTCTCACCCTCCGCCGGCCTGCCCGGCCTCTTTCCGCACGTGTACGAGCTGGGGCTGCGCCGGCTGCGCGAGGAGTTCGGGCTGGAGCCGGTGGAGTATCCGACCACCCGGCAGTTGGGCGCCGACCCGCGGGACCGGGCGCGCGATCTGACCGCGGCTTTTGCCGATCCGACGATCACCGCCGTGCTCGCCACCGTCGGCGGGGACGACCTGATCACGGTCACCCCGCATCTGGACGACGAGGTGCTGCGGGCCAACCCGAAGCCGTACTACGGCTACTCGGACAACACCAACATCCTCAACCACCTGTACGGGCTGGGGATGGTGTCCTACCACGGCGGATCGGTGCTGGTCCACCTTGGCCGGTCGGGCAAGCCGCACCCGCTGACCTTCGACTCGCTGCGCGCCGCCCTGTTCACCTCCGGCTGGTACGAGCTGACCCCGGCCGCTGAGTGGGGCGACCAGCCGAACGACTGGCGGGACCCGGCGACGCTGGCGTACGAGCCGGTGATGTTTCCCGGCGAGGGCTGGCGGTGGCACGGGCCGGCGTCCGTGGTGCAGGGCCGCACCTGGGGTGGGAACCTGGAGATCCTGCACTGGCTGATGGCCGCCGATCGGGTGCCGTCGGCGGCGGAACTGGCCGGGTCGGTGCTGGTCTTGGAGACGTCGGAGGAGCTGCCTTCGGCCGCCGAGGTCTTCCGCATCGTGCGCAACCTGGGGGAGCGCGGGCTGCTGGCCGGCTTCCCGGCGATCGTGGTCGGCCGGCCCAAGGCGTGGGACTTCGACAAGCCGCACACGCCGGAGCAGCGGCGGGCCTGGGCCGAGGCGCAGCGGGAGGCGATCCTGGCGGCGCTGGCCCCGTACGCCGACGACCCGGTGGTGGTCTTCGACGTCGACCTCGGCCACACCGACCCGCAGGTGATCATCCCGTACGGCGGCGAAATTCGAGTCGACGCCGCCGTGCGGGGCATTTCGGTGCGCTACTGACCCTCCTCGTCAACGAGCCGGAATCTTGGAGACTTGCCGTTCCAGGCGAACGACAACTCTCCAAGATTCCGAAAAGGCAAGCGCACGAATCAGTGGGGGCGGACGAAGCCCCCGGCGCCGGGTGCGCCTTCGACGAGCCCGCGTGCCTTGAGCCAGTCGATGGCGGAGCGCACCACTTGGCGGGACACGTCGAACTCTGCGCAGAGTTCGGTGCCGGAGGGCAGCTTCACTCCCGGTGGGTACTCGCCGGACTCGATGCGCTCAGTCAGGGCGTCAATGAGACGTTGCTTCTCTCCGCCGGCTCGGAGGTCGACCGCTGGCCGATCGACCTGGCCCAGTCCCGTTCGCTGGCCCACCTGTCGCAGCGGCTGGTACGCCAGCTTGGATCGGGCTCGGCCCGGGCCGCCTGAGGGCTCACCAGCCCCGAAGATCGACTCCAGACGCGCGACATTGCGGTATCGAGTGGCCTTGGATACCCCAATGTCGCGTAACTGGCGTTGATCTTGGTAGCCAGGCGGTCAGGCGGGGCGGGGGCTGGCCGGGCGGATCAGGTTTCGACGACGGCGAAGGCGCGGACCGGGAAGGTGCCCATGCCGGCCACCATCGGCGGCGCGGCGTTGAACCGGAACCCCTCCGGTGGCAGGTCGCCCAGGCCGGTCAGGTGCTCCACGATCGGAATGCCAGCGGCGAGCAGAGAACTGTGCGCCGGGCGCTCGCCGGCCGCCGCCGGGCTCATGTCGTCGATGTTGACCGAGTCGATGCCGACCAGGGCCGCCCCCGCCTCGACCAGCCAGTCGGCACCGTCCCCGGTCAGGTAGGGCGCGTCGGGGTCGGCGTACCGGTCGGTGCCGAAGTGCGCGGCCCAGCCGGTGTGCAGCAGCACCGCCCGCCCGGCCACGTCGTACGGGGCGAGCATCAGTCGGTCCACCGCGCGCATGCCGGCGGGCACCCGGACCACGATCCCGGGCAGGTCCGCGAGTCGGCCGAGCGGGGTTCCGGCGAGGTCGACCCCGTCCACCCAGCGGTGCGCGGGCGTGTCGACGTACGTGCCGGTGTTGGCGATCATGTCGATCCGGCCGACGTGGAACTCGACCCCCGGCGCGTAGCTCGCCCGGGACGCCTCGCGGGTCAGCCAGTCGGTGATCCGGGGCGCCGGCCACCCGGGCAGCGTGATCATCCCGTCGCTGATCACGTGACTCAGCTCGACAAGTCGTCGGCCGCCGTCACCCGGCGGGACGGCGACTCCCCGGCCGCCCTTGTGCGGCTCCTCGACGACCGTCCGGTTGGTGATCCGCACCTCGGCGACCATCAGCAGTCCGAGATGCCGGACGAACAGCGCGCCAAGATCCTCGTCGGAGATCTCCCGACCCGGGATGTCCAGCCGGAAATCGTCAACCCGCAGCCCGCCACCGTTGGCGAAACTGACCACTGCGTCGAACTGCGCCCGATACTCGCCAGTCACGCCTCCACCGCACCACGCCCCGCCTCCCACCGTCAAGAACCGCCCAGCAGGGGAGCGTCGGGGAGCACCCGGAATGTCCGGGGCGGGGGATAGGCTCGGAGGGTTCAACCCCCCGTCCGGCCGGACGCGGGGTTGTCGCCGTGCGTCGACCTTCCTGGAAGTGATCACTGATGCTCACCGGAATCTTCTCCGCCGCGCTGGCCGACCCGGGGCTGGCCCGGGCCCGTGACCTGGCGCGCTCCGGTGCCGCGCAGGTCGACGGCCTCGACATCACCGCCCCGGCCGCGCTGCGTCCGTTCGCCGTCGCGGCGGTCGCCGCCGACGAACAAGGCGCCGGGCGTCCCGTGCTCGCGGTGACGGCGACCACCCGCGAGGCCGACGACCTGGCCACCGCGCTGGGCAGCCTGCTGCCGCCGGAGCAGGTGGCCGTCTTCCCGTCCTGGGAGACGCTGCCGCACGAGCGGCTTTCGCCCCGTTCCGACACGGTCGGGCGGCGACTGGCCGTGTTGCGCCGGCTGGCGCATCCGGAGTCCGCCGACGCGCACGGGCGCACCGGGCCGCTGCGGGTGGTCGTGGCCCCCGTCCGGTCGCTGCTCCAGCCGCAGCTCAAGGGGCTCGGCGACCTGGAGCCGGTGCAGCTCGCCGCTGGCGAGGAGGCGGACCTGGAAGAGATCGCCCGCCGGCTCACCGACATGGCGTACGCCCGGGTGGACCTGGTCACCAAGCGGGGCGAGTTCGCCGTGCGCGGCGGCATTCTCGACGTCTTTCCGCCCACCGACGAGCACCCGTCGCGGGTCGAGTTCTGGGGCGACGAGGTGGAGGAGATCCGCACCTTCGCCGTCGCCGACCAGCGCACTATTGAGCAGGTCGCCCAGCTCTGGGCGCCGCCCTGCCGCGAGCTGCTGCTCACCCCGGCGGTGCGCGCGCGGGCCGCCGCGCTCGCGCAGGAGCATCCGGAACTGGCCGAGATCCTCGACAAGCTGGCCGAGGGTATCCCGGTCGAGGGCATGGAGTCGCTCGCCCCGGCGCTGATCGGCGCCGACTCGATGGAGCTGCTGCTGGACTGCATGCCGGCCGGCACCCACGTCCTGCTCTGCGACCCGGAGCGGATCCGCACCCGGGCGCACGACCTGGTGCGTACCTCGGAGGAGTTTCTCCAGGCCAGCTGGGCCGCGGCCGCCGTCGGGGGTCAGGCCCCGGTCGACCTCGGCGCCGCCGCCTTCCGCACCCTGGCCGACGTACGCACCGCCGCTCGCGCCCTGCGCCAGCCCTGGTGGACGCTCGCGCCGTTCGGCCTGCTAGAAGCCGACGCTGCCCCCGCTCGCCAGCCCTGGGAGGACGAGCCGACCGAGGTCGACATCACCCCCGACGACGCGGTCGCGGTGACCCTGGGCGCGCAGCCGGCCCCGCTCTATCACGGTGAGACCGCCCGGCTGGTCGACGACCTCAAGCGTTGGGCCGGCGAGGGCTGGTCGATCGCGCTGGTCTTCGAGGGGCACGGGCCTGCCCAACGGGCCGTCGAGGTGCTCCGCGACGCCGGCCTCGGTGCCCGGCTCACCGAGGAGGTGCCGGCCGCGCCCGCCTCCGGCGAGCTGCTGGTCTCCTGCGGCTGCCTGACCGCCGGGTTCGTCGATGAAGCGTCCCGGTTCGTGCTGCTCACCGGCAACGACGTCACCGGTGGCCGGGGCACCTCCACCCGGGACATGCGCAAGATGCCCAGCCGGCGGCGCAACACCATCGACCCGCTGGAGCTGAAGGCGGGCGACCACGTGGTGCACGAGCAGCACGGCATCGGCCGGTACGTCGAGCTGGTGCAGCGCACCGTCAACGGCGCCAGCCGGGAATACCTGGTCATCGAGTACGCCCCGAGCAAGCGCGGTCAGCCCGGCGACCGGCTCTTCGTCCCCACCGACCAGCTCGACCAGCTCTCCCGCTACGTCGGCGGCGAACAGCCCACCCTGCACAAGATGGGCGGCTCGGACTGGCAGAAGTCGAAGGCCCGGGCCCGTAAGGCGGTCCGCGAGATTGCCGCCCAGCTCATCCAGCTCTATGCCGCTCGCAAGGCGTCCAAGGGGCACTCGTTCGCACCGGACAGTCCCTGGCAGCGGGAGCTGGAGGACGCCTTCCCCTGGCAGGAGACGCCGGACCAGCTCGCCGCGATCGAAGAGGTCAAGCGGGACATGGAGCAGACCGTCCCGATGGACCGGCTGATCTGCGGCGACGTCGGGTACGGCAAGACCGAGATCGCGGTTCGGGCCGCGTTCAAGGCGGTGCAGGACGGCAAGCAGGTGGGCGTGCTGGTGCCCACCACGCTGCTGGTGCAGCAGCACTACAACACCTTCGCCGAGCGGATGAGCCAGTTCCCGATCACCATCCGGCAGCTCTCCCGCTTTCAGACGCCGAAGGAGGCCGAGCAGACCCTCGCGATGGTCGCCGACGGCACCGCCGACATTGTCATCGGCACCCACCGGCTGCTCCAGGCGGCCACCCGGTTCAAGCAGCTCGGCCTGGTCATCATCGACGAGGAGCAGCGCTTCGGCGTCGAGCACAAGGAGCACCTGAAGACCTTGCGCGCCTCGGTCGACGTGCTGGCCATGTCGGCCACCCCGATCCCGCGCACGCTGGAGATGGCGATCACCGGAATCCGGGAGATGTCCACCATCGCCACCCCGCCGGAGGAGCGGCACCCGGTGCTCACCTTCGTCGGGGCGTACGACGACAAGCAGGTGGCCGCCTCGATCCACCGTGAGCTGCTCCGTGACGGGCAGGTCTTCTACCTGCACAACCGGGTGGAGTCGATTGAAAAGGCGGCCCGCCGGATCCGTGAGCTGGTGCCCGAGGCCCGGGTCGCGGTGGCGCACGGCCAGATGGGCGAGGAAGCGCTCGAGAAGGTGATGGTCGGCTTCTGGGAGAAAGAGTTCGACGTTCTGGTCTGCACGACGATCGTGGAGTCCGGGATCGACATCCCCAACGCCAACACGCTGATCGTGGAGCGGGCCGACCTGCTCGGCCTGGCTCAGCTGCACCAGATCCGGGGCCGGGTCGGCCGGGGCCGGGAGCGGGCGTACGCCTATTTCCTCTACCCGTCCGACAAGCCGCTGACGGAGAACGCGCACGAGCGGCTGGCCACCATCGCCCAGCACACCGAGCTGGGCGCCGGCATGTACGTGGCGATGAAGGACCTGGAGATCCGGGGCGCGGGCAACCTGCTCGGCGGCGAGCAGTCCGGCCACATCGAGGGCGTCGGCTTCGACCTCTACGTCCGCATGGTCGGCGAGGCGGTTGCCGCCTTCAAGGGCGAGCAGCCGGAGGAAGAGGCTGAGGTCAAGGTGGACCTGCCGATCGACGCGCACCTGCCGCACGACTACGTCGGCGTGGAGCGGCTGCGCCTGGAGATGTACCGCAAGCTCGCCGAGGCTCGCGACGAGGAGCGGCTGCGCGAGGTGGTCGCCGAGATGACCGACCGCTACGGCGAGCCGCCCGCGCCGGTGCAGAACCTGGTCGCGGTGGCCCGGTTCCGGCTGCTGGCCCGCCGGTACGGCCTCACCGACGTCTCGATGCAGGGCAAGCACATCCGGTTCGGGCCGCTGCCGCTGCCCGACTCGAAGCAGTTGCGGCTCAAGCGTTACCACCCGGATTCGGTCTACAAGCAGGCGCTCGACCAGGTCAGCGTGCCCCGACCGAGCACCCGGCGGGTCGGCGGCGAGTCGTTGCGCGACCAGGCGCTGCTGGAGTGGTGCGCCCAGTTGCTCTCCGATGTGCTGGGCGAGCCGGCTACGGCCCGGCCGGCCGGGGCGGTGACGGGCTGAGCCGGCCGGGGCGGTGGGTGACGTCACAACGGCTTCGCGGGCATGAGAGAGTGGCCGTCATGCGTGCTCGCCGTCTCATCGCCGTCGCCAGCGTCGCGGCCGGCCTCGTCGCCCTCTCCGGTTGCCGTTCCGAGCCGGGGGTCGCCGCCTACGTCGGTGATCACCGCATCACCGAGAGCGCGGTGACCAGCCTGCTCGACGAGCTGCGGGCCAAGCTGTCCCCGAGCCCGGAGTCGAGCGACAACCCCGATCAGGCCAGGCCGAGCGGGCTGCAGCTGCCGGCCCGCAGCGAGGTGGTCACCGATCTGGTGCTGCTCGACGTCTGCCAGCGGCTCGCCGCGGACAAGGGCTACCAGTCGTCGCAGCGGGTCACGGCGGACGACGTCGCCGCGCAGTACAACCTCCCGGCCGACACCGCGTACACCCAGCGGGTGGCCGAGCTGATCACCTGTCGGGCCGGCCTGCCCGCCGAGCCGGTCGCGCCCACCGAGCAGGAGCTCGCGGATCTGCTCGTCGCCGGCAAGGCGGCCGGGGTGATCCCGGCCGAGATGACCGTGCAGGAGGCCACCGCCAAGCTCGACGGCGACCAGCTGCGCGAGGCGCTGGGCCACAAGAAGCTGCTGCGTGAGGCGTTCGACGGGTACGGGGTCACGATCAATCCCCGCTACCGTCCGCTGGAGATTCCGCTGCTCAACTTCGCGGCCGGGCACGCCGCGCTGAGCGTGCCGCTGGGTGAGTCCGGTTCCGACGCGGTGACCGACATCTCCACGCCGGAGCCGGAGGCCACCGATCCGACCGGCCCGGACGCCTCCTGAGCATGACCGCCCGGATCGTCCTGCTGGTCACCTCGCCGCGGCTGCCGGCCGGCCTGCTCACCGCGGCCGCCTGGGACGTCGTACGCGAAGCGCCCGTGCTGGCCGGCGCGGAGAGCGAGCTGGTTGGGGCGGTCCGGGCGGCGGGCGCCGAGGTCACGGTGGTGGCCGAGGGCGCCACCCAGGCGTTGCTCGACGCGGTGGCGGCCCACGGCACGGCGGTCTGGCTGGCCGGGCCGGCCGGTGACGAGACCCTCGCGCGGGAGTTGGGGCTGCGGTTGGCCCGCGAGCCGGGCCTGGCCGAGCTGGAGTTGATGTACGGCTCGTGGGACCCGCCGGGTGCCCGGCTGCTCGACGCGGTCGAGGTGATGGACCGGCTCGCCTCGCCGGGCGGTGATCCGTGGAAGCGGGCGCAGACGCACCGCAGCCTCGCCAGCTTTCTGCTGGAGGAGTGCTACGAGGCGTACGACGCGATCAGCGCCGACGACACCGACGCGCTCCGCGAGGAGTTGGGCGACGTGCTGCTGCAGGTGCTGCTGCACGCCCGCCTCGCCGAGGAGCTGCCGGAGGGGAAGCGCTGGACGGTCGACGACGTGGCCGGCGGCCTGGTCGACAAGATGATTCGGCGTAACCCGCACGTCTTCTCCGGCGAGCAGGCCGGCTCGATCGAGGAGATCGAGGCGAACTGGGAGCGGATCAAGCGAGCCGAGAAGACCCGAAAGTCGGTGCTGGACGGCATCGCGCTGAGCCAGCCCGCGCTGGCCCTCGCGGCGAAGATCCTGGACCGGGCCGGCCGGATCGGCCTGGCGGTGCCACCGCCGCTGGCCGAGTCCCAGGTGGACCCTGAGGCCAGACTAGGCGCCAGCCTCCTCACCACCGTCGCCGCCGCAAGGCAGGCAGGAATAGACCCCGAGGCCGCCCTCCGCCGCGCCACCCTGTCCTACGCCGAAGCCGTCCGCGCCGCCGAACGCGCCGCCAAGCCAAGTTGATCATAAGGTTGGCAGTGCGGCATGTCCGCACCGCTAACCTCATGATCAACGAGGCGAGGGCGGGAGGTCGGTAGGGTCGTCGGCATGGAGGAATTTGGGGGGCTGGCGGAGCGGGTTGTTGAGGCGTTGCTGGAGAGTCGGCCGGGGGTGGCGACCACTGCCGGGGACCATCGGTATGACGATCGGCTGCCCGACCTGTCCGCCGGCGCCCTCGCCGCCGATCAGGGGATGCTGCGGGACGCCGCGGACGCGCTCGCCGAGATCGACCCGGACTCGCTGGAGATCGAGGAGCGGGTCGACCACGCGCTGCTGAGCAGCCTGGTCGACCGGGAGCTGTTCGAGGCGACCGAGATCCGCGCCCACGAGTGGGATCCGCTGCGGCACAACCCGGGTCCGCTGCTGCACGCCCTGCTGGCCCGCCCGTACGCGCCCGTCGAGGAGCGGCTGACCCACCTGTCCGGGCGGCTCGCGGCCGTACCGGACGCCCTCGCGACCGCGCGCGCGACGCTGCGCGACATGCCGCGGATCCACGCGGAGACGGCGGTCGGGCAGTTCACCGGCACGGCGGCGCTGATCCGCGACGAGGTGCCGGCGCTGCTCGCCCAGGCACCGGCGCTGTACGACCGGGTGGAACCGGCGGCGACCGCGGCGATCGCCGCGCTGGAGGAGTTCGTGGCCTGGCTGCGGATCGGGCTGGCCGCCGACGCCGGCCCGGGGCGCGACCCCCGGCTGGGTCGGCGACGCTGGGAGGCGCGGCTCTGGCACACCCTGGACACCGAGCTGAGCGCCGCCGAGATCCAGCGCCGCGCCTGGGACAACCTGGACCAGGTGACCGCGCAGATCCGGGAGGCGGCCGTGGAGCTGGTCGGCGGACCGGCCGACGACGCGACGGTACGCCGGGCGCTGGACCTGCTCGCCGCCGTGCACCCCGACGACGCCACCATCGTGGACCTCGCCTCGGTGACGCTCGACGAGGCGACCGACTTCGTCCGCGCGCACGGCGTGATCAGCCTCGTCGACGACCCGTGCGTGATCCAGGAGATGCCGGAGTTCGCCCGGGGCGTGGCGGTGGCCTACTGCGACTCGCCCGGCCCGCTGGAGACGGCGAATGTGCCGACCTTCTACTGCATCGCGCCCACCCCGGTCGACTGGCCCGCGCAGCGGGTCGAGTCGTTCTACCGGGAATACAACGACCACATGATCCGCAACCTGACCGTGCACGAGGCGATGCCCGGTCATTTCCTTCAGCTCGCCCACGCCCGCCGGTACACCAGCCCGACCCGGGTCCGGGCGCTCACCGAGTCCGGGGTGTTCGTCGAGGGCTGGGCGGTCTACGCCGAGCAGTTGATGGCCGACCTCGGCTTCGGTGGCCTGCCGGTCCGGCTCCAGCAGCTCAAGATGCAGCTGCGGATGACCATCAACGCGCTGCTTGACCAGCTCGTGCACTGCGAGGGGATGCCCGAGGCGGAGGCGATGGCACTGCTGACCGGGCGCGGCTTCCAGGAGGAGGGCGAGGCGGCCGGCAAGTGGCGGCGGGCCCTGCTCACCTCCACCCAGCTCTCCACCTACTTCGTCGGCTACAGCGAGTTGGCCGACATCGCCCGCGCCCGCCCCGACGAGGTGTCGGTCCGCGACTGGCACGACGCGATGCTGGCGCACGGCTGCCCGCCCCCGCGCCACCTCCGCACCCTGCTGAACGTGTAAGGAAGGGCCCCTTCTTAACGCCTGTGCCCGGCATTCAGCCCCGCGCGAGCGGCGACGCCGTCGATCAGCCACCGCGAGATGGAGTACGCCGGGGGCAGCTCCGCCGGCAGCGCGTCCACCGGGAACCAGCGTGCCTCGGTCAGCTCCGTCGGGTCGATGACCGGCTCGGCGTTCGGGTCGGTGACGGTGGCGGTGAAACCGGCGAGCAGGCTGCCGGGGCCGGACACTGCCCAGGGCTGGCTGTCGACGTAGGCGGGCCGCCCGATGGCCAGCCCGACCTCCTCGTCGATCTCCCGATGCGCGGCCGCCTCCAGCGACTCGCCCGCTTCGACGAACCCGGCCACCAGCGCCCACAGCTGCGTCGGCCCGTACGCATGCCGCACCAGCAGCAGCTCGTCGGGGCCGCCGGCCCGGCCGGGGCGGGTGATCGCCACCAGCACCGCGACGGAGAGTGGCACGAACCGGGTCAGACCGCAGTCGGGGCAGCGCCGTGCGGTTTCGCCCGGCACGTCGGCCAGCTCTGCCCGGCACGCCCCGCACCACCGGTGCGTACGCCGCCAGGTGACCACCGCGAGGGCCCGCCCGGCCAGGGTGGCCAGCGGTTCCGGCAGCTCGGTGGCGATGCCCCGCCAGTCGCGCCAACGCCCGGGAAGCGCCTCGGCGTCGGCCACCTCGGCCGCCCAGGCGGGCACGCCGTCCAGCGTCCCGAGCGGCACCCAGTCGAGGCCGGCCGGCAGCTCGCCGATCCGCGAGAAGCGGCCGTCCGGCCCGGTCAGCAGCGTGCGCCCGGCGACCGGCAGGGCCAAATCGTCGGGCGCGGGCGGCCGACTCCGGTCAGCGCCGGGGACGAACCCACCCTGGTCGGCGCCGGGGGCGAACCCGCGTCGGTCGGCGTCGGGGACAGGCCCGTCACGGCCGGTCGGCGCGGTGGAGGTCACGAGGTCGTCGGGCGGTGGTCCACCACGCCCGCGCCGGCCGGCATGTCGAAGGCGGTCGACTCGACCGTGTCGGTGTACCGGCTCAGCGTGATCTCTGCCGATCTGCCGTCCAGGGTTCCGGTGAAGCTGGCCAGCACCCCCTCGGTGGTGACGCAGGCGGTGAACCGCTCCCCGTTGTGGGTGACGTTGACGCAGGTGGCGTGGTGCCCCGCCAGGGTGGTGTCGGTCTGCTCAATGGCCGCTGCGGGGTCGACGGCGGCATCGGTCAGCAGCCGGATCACCGCCGGCGGGGTGACCAGGCCGTACCTGCGGGCCTCGGTGTAGACCGCCACCGACGGCTTCCCGGAGGTCGCTACCGGCGGCGACACTTCGCAGGAGGTGTGCCCCCCGCTGTTCTCGCAGTGCGTCACGGCCTCCTGCGTCACTGTGATCTTGCCGTCCGGCCAGGTGTACGCGGATCGGAGTGGTTTCATCGTCTGGGCGATCGAGGCGGTCCGGCCGCCGGGCAGCTGATAGTCGGCGGCCCAGGTCTGCTCCAAGGCCCGGTCCATCCGGGCCACGAGATCGTTGACCAGATCCGCCCGCCCGAGCGCGACTCCTGCGTCATCGAGGGCTTGACAGCCAGTGACCGTGAGCGACGCGATGATCGAGGCGGCGAGCGCGCGGAGAATCCTCGAGGCGGCGGGCATGGTGCCCAGCCTTGTCGATCGGGGCAACCTCTCGCAAACCCAATGCCGGTTGAGGCCCGAGAATCCGGGAATGTCCGTCTCACCCCTGGGCTGGCCCGACCCCGAGGGGGGATACGCTGCGTGTAACACCTGCCTCAGCCGCACCGTCGCGGCCCACACCGGACCGGAACACACATACGAGGAGCGACTCAGTGGCAACCATCGAGGGAATCGTCGCCCGGGAGATCCTGGATTCGCGGGGCAACCCGACGGTCGAGGTCGAGGTCGGGCTCGACGACGGCACGATCGCCCGCGCCGCGGTGCCGTCCGGCGCCTCCACCGGCGCCTTCGAGGCGATCGAGCTGCGCGACGGTGACGGCGACCGCTACCAGGGCAAGGGTGTCGAGAAGGCGGTCGCCAACATCGAGGACAAGATCGTCGACCAGCTCATCGGCTACGAGGCCAGCGAGCAGCGACTGATCGATCAGAAGATGCTCGACCTCGACGGCACCGACAACAAGGCCGAGCTGGGTGCCAACGCGATCCTCGGCGTCTCGCTGGCCGTGGCGAAGGCCGCCGCGGGCAGCGCCGAGCTGAGCCTCTTCCGCTACCTGGGCGGCCCGAACGCGCACCTGCTGCCGGTGCCGATGATGAACATCCTCAATGGTGGCGCGCACGCCGACTCGAACGTCGACATCCAGGAGTTCATGATCGCGCCGATCGGCGCGCCCACCTTCCGCGACGCGCTGCGCTCGGGTGCCGAGGTCTACCACGCGCTCAAGTCGGTGCTGAAGAAGAAGGACCTGTCGACCGGTCTCGGCGACGAGGGCGGCTTCGCCCCGAACCTGCCGACGAACGCCGCCGCGCTCGACCTGATCGCCGAGGCTGTGGAGAAGGCCGGCTACCGGCTCGGCACCGACATCGTCTTCGCCCTCGACGTGGCCGCCACCGAGTTCTTCGACAACGGCACCTACACCTTCGAGGGCAGCCCGAAGACCGCCGAGGAGATGAGCAACTACTACACCAAGCTCGCCGGCGACTACCCGATCGTGTCCATCGAGGACCCGCTGTCCGAGGACGACTGGAGCGGCTGGGCCACCCTGACCGCGGCGCTCGGCGACCGGGTCCAGATCGTCGGCGACGACCTGTTCGTCACCAACCCGCAGCGGATCGCCCGGGGCATCGCCGAGAAGTCCGCCAACGCGGTGCTGGTGAAGGTCAACCAGATCGGCTCGCTCACCGAGACCCTGGACGCGGTCGACCTCGCCCACCGGGCCGGCTTCACGTGCATGATGAGCCACCGCTCCGGTGAGACCGAGGACACCACCATCGCCGACCTGGCCGTCGCCACCGGCTGCGGCCAGATCAAGACCGGCGCACCGGCCCGGTCCGACCGGGTCGCCAAGTACAACCAGCTCCTGCGGATCGAGGAGGAGCTCGCCGACGCGGCGCGGTATGCCGGCGCGGGCGCGTTCCCGCGTTACCGTTCGGCCTGAGCCACGAGCTCCGGGGGAGGGGTGTGACGATGCAGCAGCGCCGCACACCGGGGGGCCAGCGTCCCGCCCGCCGGCCGGGTCAGCCCGGCCGGCCGGGCGCGGCCCGGGTCCGGTCGGCGGTCCGTGACGCCGGTGTCCGCACCGACCAGCGCGCCGCCGGCCGGTCGCCCGGCGCCGTCCGGGCCGTCGACGGCGTACGCTCCGCGAGCCGTCCCGCGGCCGCTCGGCGTACGGCGGCCGGCGGTGCCGTCAAGCGGCTCACCGCACCCCAACCCCGGCGCTTCACCGGGCGCGCCACCGTGCTCTTCGCGGTACTCATCGCGCTCGCGCTGGCGTACACCTATCCGGTCCGGGTCTACCTGGACCAGCAGGCGGACATCGCGCGGATGGAGGCGTCCCAGGCCGCACAGCGCGCGGAGATCGAGGAGCTCACCGCCAAGGCGGCCAAGTGGCGGGACCCGAGGTACATCGAGGCGCAAGCCCGGGAGCGCTTCTTCATGGTCCGGCCGGGCGAGACGCCGCTGGTGGTGCTCTACCCGCAGAGGGCCGCGAAGGACGCCGGCCAGGGCCGGCCGTCGGGGTCGCCGAAGCGGCCCGACCCGTGGTACGACACGCTGTGGTCGAGCGTGCAGGCGGCCAACGCCGAGCGCCCGAACAAGTGAGTCCCACCCGAGCAACCGAACGAGAGACAGGCACCGTGAGCGTCGTACCACCGCAGGAACCGGCGGCGGGTTCCGTACCCCCGCCGGAACGGCAACCGGCCACCGAGGCCGACCTGGCCGCGGTGGCCGCGCAGCTCGGCCGCCCACCCCGGGGCACCCGGGCGGTGGCGCACCGCTGCCCGTGCGGCCTGCCCGACGTGGTGGAGACGACGCCACGGCTGGCCGACGGCACCCCCTTCCCGACGTTGTTCTACCTGACCTGCCCGCGCGCGACGGCGGCGTGCAGTCGGTTGGAGTCGGCCGGGCTGATGAAGGAGATGGCCGAGCGGCTCGCCGAGGATCCGGAGTTGGCCGCCCGCTACCGGGCCGCGCATGAGGACTACCTGGCCCGGCGGGAGGCGATCGGCGAGGTGCCCGAGATCGCCGGCATCTCGGCCGGCGGCATGCCCGGCCGGGTGAAGTGCCTGCACGTCCACCTCGGGCACGCGCTCGCCGCCGGGCCGGGAGTCAACCCGTTCGGCGACGAGACCCTGGCGCTGGTGGAGAAGTGGTGGGCCACCGGCCCGTGTGTGGACGTCCCGACGGCCGAGTGAGATGACCATCGCCGCCGACGAGATCGTGGTCCGCCGGGCCCGCACCCGCGACGTGCGCGGGATCCGGCGGCTGGTCGACACCTACACCGACGATCGGCGGCTGCTCAGCAAGGCCACCGTCACCCTCTACGAGGACGTGCAGGAGTTCCGGGTGGCGGCCACGCCGGACGGCACGGTGGTCGGCTGCGGCGCGCTGCACGTGATGTGGGAGGACCTGGCCGAGATCCGCACGGTGGCGGTGGATCCGGCCTGCCGGGGGCACCGGCTCGGGCAGCGGATCGTCGGCGAGCTGATCGACGCGGCGCGTGAGCTGGGCGTGGCCCGGATCTTCGTGCTGACCTTCGAGACTCGGTTCTTCGCCTCGTTCGGCTTTCAGGAGATCGACGGCGCGCCGGTGCCGCAGCCGGTCTACGAGCAGTTGCTCCGCTCGTACGACGAGGGCGTGGCCGAGTTCCTCGACCTGGAACGGGTCAAGCCGAACACCCTGGGCAACACGCGGATGCTGCTGCGGCTGTGAGTTCCGACCGAGCGCGGGCCGCCAGCTGCCGTAGGGTTGCTGCCGTGACGACGCGCGTGGCCGCCATCGACTGCGGCACCAACTCGATCCGACTGCTGGTCGCCGACCTGCCCGACCCGGCTGCCGGGCCGGAGGCGCCGCTGGCGGATGTGAGCCGCCGCATGGAGATCGTCCGGCTGGGCCAGGGCGTCGACCAGACCGGCCGGCTCGCGCCCGAAGCGATCGAGCGGACCCGGCTGGCGCTCGCCGACTACGCGGCGGAGATCGAGAAGCTGGGTGCCGAGCGGGTACGGATGTGCGCCACCTCGGCGACCCGCGACGCGTCCAACGCCGCCGACTTCCGCAGCATGGTGCAACAGACCCTCGGCGTGGCGCCCGAGGTGGTCACCGGCGACGAGGAGGCTCGGCTCTCGTTCACCGGCGCGGTGCGCGGCCTGCAGGCCAAGGCGCCGTTTCTGGTGGTCGACATCGGCGGCGGGTCGACCGAGTTCGTGGTTGGCAGCAGCGACGGCGGGGTCCAGGCGGCCGTCTCGATGGACATCGGCTGTGTCCGGATGACCGAGCGGCACCTGCACGGCGACCCGCCGAGCCGCGACGAGATCGCCGCCGCCCAGGCCGACATCGCCGCCGCCGTCGACCGGGCGCTCGATGTGGTGCCGGGGCGCGAGGCCGCCACGCTGATCGGGCTCGCCGGGTCGGTCACCACCGTCGTCGCCATCGCTCAGGGCCTTGAGGGGTACGACCCGGAGCGCATCCACCACGCCCGGGTGTCGTACGACCAGGTCGCGGAGGTCACCGCCGACCTGCTGGCGAAGACCCGCGAGCAGCGGCTGGCGATTCCGGTGATGCACCCCGGGCGGGCCGACGTGATCGGCGCGGGCGCACTGGTGCTGCGGATCATCATGGAACGCGCCGGCATGCCGTCGGTGGTCGCCTCCGAGCACGACATCCTCGACGGCATCGCGTGGAGCCTCGCGTAGCGACAAATATCCCCAGGGTTTACCTGCCTGGGAAGCTCACTCTTCGCTGTCCAGGTGCGGCCGGTGTTCGCGTATCCACGCCTCGATGTCCTCGGTACGCCACACGCGTCCCGTGGCAAGCGTCTCGTAGGGCTCCGGCCAGTCGGCGCGCTTCATCAACTGTTCTACGCGCTGCCTGCTCACGCCCAGCCGCGTACGAATCTCGTACGCGCCCATGAGTCGTCGGCCCATGGTCGGGAGGCTAGACACCACCCAACTAGTCAAGGCCCTAGTTGGGCAATACCCTACTAGGGTCTTGACTAGGGGGTATCGTTCCAGCACCCTGAGGTAATGGCCGACCTCAACGTCTCGGCCGCGCATGGTCGCCAACGCCGCGCCGTCCGCCCGCACCTACCGATGCGCCCGTTGTGGCTGTGTCGGGTGTGCGCCGCCGGGCTGGCCGTGCCAGCCAGCCCGGTTGCTGCTGTTGATGGAGTACCAGCGGGACCGGGTAGCCCTGAAGCAGCTCGCCGAGCAGGAGCACCGGTCGATGAACGCCACTATCGCTGTCGTCGTCGAGGAGTACACCGCGACCCGCAGTGACCGTGTCCGCGTGCGAGATCCTGCTCGAGAGGTTGTCGAGCGCGACGCTGAACTGCTGCGACGGCTGGCGGAGTGACCAACTAGGGCGTGTCGACGCCGGGTCAGGCGCTTTCGGCGGCGAGGCGGGCGCCGAAGCCGAGCAGTGCCACCCCGGTCAGCCCGTCCAGCCAGCGGCGCACCCGGCGCCTGGACAGCAGCACGCGCATCCGGTTCAGCGCTCCGACCAGCACAATCAGGTACGCCAGGCTGAGTACCGCGTGGCTCAGCGCGAAGGCGAGCAGCATTCCCACTGATGCCGACGGGCCGAGGAACTGTGGCAGCACGGCCAGGTAGAAGGCCAGCACCTTCGGGTTGGTGATGTTGGACAGGAACCCCTGCCGGAAGCCGGTGAGCGCCTGCCCCGGCGTGCTGGCCGGCGCGCCCGCCAACGGGGGATAGCTACCGCGCCAGGCCGAGCGGCCGGCCTGAACCCCGAGGTAGACCAGATACGCCACGCCGGCCCAGCGGATCATCTCGAACAGCGGCTGGGAGCGGGTGATGAGTGCGCCCAGGCCGGCCGCTGCGATGCTGCCCTGCACGGCGTTCGAGGCGGTGACGCCGATCGCGCTCCACCTGCCCCGGCGACGGCCGGCGGCCAGGGTGTTGCGGGTGACCACGGCGAAGTCCGGCCCCGGGATCAGGACCAGCACCAGGGCGAAGACCAGGAATGAGGCATAGCTGCTCCACGACATGCAGGAAATTTAGAACCCGACCCGCGCCACACTATTGTTCTCTTGACGGTACTTCGCTATCCACAGTACCGTGCCAAGCGTGGATACGACACAGCTCCTCAAGGGCGTGCTCGACCTGGCCGTGCTCGCCGTGCTCAGAGACCAGGACGGCTACGGCTACGACATCCTCCGCCGGCTGCGCGAGGCCGGCCTGGAGGATGTCGGCGACGCCTCGGTCTACGGCACCCTG
Organism: Micromonospora sp. NPDC006766; assembly: GCF_040636055.1. Lineage (NCBI taxonomy): Bacteria > Bacillati > Actinomycetota > Actinomycetes > Micromonosporales > Micromonosporaceae > Micromonospora > Micromonospora sp. NPDC006766. Next base: position 164,337 of record NZ_JBEYIX010000006.1, read on the forward strand.
CGCCGGCTCTTCGCCGCCGGCCTGTTGACCACGTACGTGGTGCCGAGCGAGTCCGGCCCGCACCGCAAGTACTACGCGCTCAACGCCGCCGGCCGTGACCAGCTCGCCCGCTCCGGCAAGACCTGGCGCTCGTTCGCCACCACCATGAACGCACTGCTCGACGATCGGGGGATGGCAGCGTGACTGTCAGTGGGCAGGAGATCGCGGACTACGTCGACCGGGTGCGGGCCGCTCTCGCCGACCTGTCACCGAAGGTCCGCGACGAGTTGACCGAGGACCTGCCGGAGCACCTGGCCGAGGTGGCCGCCGAGGCCGACGGCACCCTGGTCGACCGGCTGGGCACCCCGGAGGCGTACGCGGCCGAGCTGCGGGGCGCCGCAGGCGCGGACGGCCACCCCGAGCGGTCGTCGCTCGACCGTCGGCTGGCCGCCGCGCACAACCGGGTCAGCACCCAGCTGCGCGCCCTCGACACCCAGCTCGGCCCGCTGCTCGGGTACGCCTCGGTGAGCGAGTTCCTCCGGCCGCTGCGCCCGGCGTGGTGGCTGCTCCGTGGCTGGCTGGTCGCGCTGCTGGTCTCCGCGCTGCACGGCGAGTCGCCGGGGCTGCTGCCCCGGTTCGACGGCAGCGTGCTGGCCGGTCTGTTCCTGCTCGCCGGGGCTGTGCTGGCGTCGGTCTGGCTGGGCCACCGCTCGGCAGGCTTCCGCGGCTGGCCGCGATGGCTGCTGCGCCTCGGCACGGCCGCCCTGCTGCTCTTCACCGTCCCCACGCTGTTCAACCTGGACCAGCGCGCCAACGTGCAGCTCGTCTCGGTGTACGACCCGTACGAGTCGGTCCAGGACGTCTTCGTCTACGACGAGCAGGGACGGCTGATACCCAACGCCCAGCTCTTCGACCAGCACGGCACGCCGATCGAGCTCGGCAGTCCGACCTGTGAGCAGAGCGGAGACCGGCCCGAGCCGACGAACGGCTACCCCCGCTACTACCCCTACTGCCCCGACCTGGCCCCCTTCGGGCCGCCCGCGCCCCTGCCGGCCCCGCCCGCGCCCCTTCCGGCCCCGCCCGCGCCCCTTCCGGCCCCGTCCGCGGCCGCTCCAGACCCGGCCGCGCCGACCGCCAGCACGTCGCCCACGGCGGCGGCGCCGACCGAGGGCACGTCGACCGAGGCGTCGGAGTCGCCCCGGCCAGGGCCGGAGCCGACCCGCTGAAGCTCGCCCGAGGGGCGTCCGTCGGCTGGCGGGCGCCCCTCACTCGTCCATCGTGGGCCAACGAGGTGGGTGACGCTACGGCCGGAGCCAAGGTCCGCGACGGCTACCTGCTCTGTCTCGTCCGCGAGGCGATGGGGAGGTGAATGCCACTATTTCTGTGTCTTCCCCGAGTCGGTGAGGCCGTGGCAGGCTACCCGCACGTAACACAGCGCGACCAGCCAACGATGACTGACCGCTAGGAGGACGGGTCCATGGGCGAGATGGTGAGCTTCACCGGCAACGGGGGGACGAGCGCGGGGTATCTCGCGATACCCTCCGACGGTGCGGCCAGCCCGGCGGTCATCGTCATCCAGGACTGGTGGGGCCTGGTGCCCCACGTCCGGGCCGTGGTGGACCGCTTCGCGGAGGCCGGCTTCGTCGCCCTCGCGCCAGACTTCCGGCACGGCGGGCCGGCCAGCCGGCCGAGTGAGCCTCGACAGATGTTGAACAGCGCGCAGATGGACGAGGCGGCGACGGACATCGCCGCCGCCGCGGCTTACCTGGCCGACCGCCCCGAGGTGGCCGGCGGGATCGGGTGCGCCGGGTTCTGCGCCGGGGCCAGCCTGGCCCTCTGGTCGGGGACGTACTCCGAGCGGATCGTCGCCACCGCGGGCTTCTACCCCCGGCTGCCCTGGGACGGCATGCGGACGGACTGGGCCGACTACGCCGGCAAGGCGGCGCTCATCCACTGTTCCGAAGCGGACGGCACCTCCACGGCCGACGGGGTGCAGAGCGTACGCCGGGCCATCGAGACCGCCGGAGGCGCCTGCCAGACGTACGACTACCCGGGCACCGCGCACGCGTTCTTCAACGAGGACCGCCCGGAGCACTTCGACCAGCGGGCCGCCGCCACGGCCTGGGCCCGCACGCTGGAACTCTTCCGGACCCGGCTTGGCTGAGCCGCGTACCCCTCAGGAGGTGGTCGCCCGCGCCGCGCGGGCGACCGACCTGGCCGACCTCGACGGCGCGGTGAGCAACTGCTTCGCCTGCCCGCGCCTGGTCTCCTGGCGGGAGGAGGTCGCCCGCACGAAGCGGGCGGCCTTCCGCGACCAGGAATACTGGGGGCGGCCGGTGCCGGGCTTCGGCGCGCCCGACGCCCGGATCGCCATTCTCGGCCTGGCGCCGGCCGCGCACGGCGGCAACCGCACCGGTCGGATCTTCACCGGTGACCGCTCAGGGGACGTGCTGTTCGCGGCGCTGCACCGTGCCGGGCTCGCCAACCAGCCGACCAGCGTCGCCGCCGACGACGGTCTGAGTCTGCGCGAGACCCGCATCTTCGCCGCCGTACGCTGCGCGCCGCCGGACAACAAGCCCACCCCGGTCGAGCGGGACGCCTGCGCGCCCTGGCTGCACCGCGAGGTCGCGCTGATCCGGCCCACCCTGCGGGTCGTGGTCGCGCTGGGCGCGTTCGCCTGGGCCGCGTGGTGGCCGGTCCTGCGCGACGTGTACGGTCAGCGACCGCCCACGCCTCGCCCCGCCTTCGGTCATGGGGCACACTGGTCCGGCACGTCCGCACCGGCGCTGCTCGGCTGCTACCACGTCAGCCAGCAGAACACCTTCACGGGGCGGCTGACACCAGCGATGTTGGACGACGTGTTCGCCCGGGCGAAGCAGTTGGCCGGGGTGGACTGAGGACGCGTAGGGCGGTGACATGGACCTCGGCGTGCTGCGCAGGTGGTGGCCGATCGCCGCGGTGACCGTGCTGCTCGCCGCCGCCGCGTTCGCCGCCGGGCACGCCAGGATCGGCGCGAGCCGGATTCCGCCCGCTGTGGACACTCTTCCGTACGTGCCGGAATATCCGACCGCCGAGCCCACGCCCTCGATTCCGGCCGAGCCCCGCGACGTGGGTCAGCCCGTGTCGAGCGGGATTCCTCAGTGGATCTTCACCGCCGCGCTGGTCGTGCTCGGCCTGGCCGTGCTGGTCGCCGTCGGCTATGTGCTGTGGACGCTGGTCGGCGGGGCGCTGCGGCGGACCGCCCGGGCCATCCCGACCCAGCGGACCCGGCGCACCGCCGGAGGCACCGCGCGGGAGGTGGTGGCCGCCCTGGACGCCGGCCTGGTGGAGCTGGACGACCGGTCCACCGACCCGCGGACCGCGGTGATCGCCTGCTGGGTCCGGCTGGAGGAAGCCGCCGAGGAGGCCGGGGTGCCCCGGCTCGCCGGGGACACCTCCACCGACCTGGTCAGCCGGCTGCTGCGCGGCGACCCGGCGGCCGGTGTCCCGGCGATCGCCAGCGCCGACGTGCTGGACGGTTTCGCGCGCGTCTACCGGGAGGCCCGGTACGCCACCCACACGGTCGACGAGCGGATGCGCGACCAGGCCCGGGCCGCGCTGCGCCGGTTGCGCGGGGAACTGACCAGCCTGGCCGTTGCCGGGGAGGTGCCATCGTGAGCGGCACCAGCATCGACGACCTGCTGTCGTCCGAGGAACCCGCCCGCGAGTTGCCCGATGCGCGGCCCGGCCGGCTGCGCTGGGTGCCGCGTACGCTCGCGGTCGCCGCGACGGCCGTGGTGGTGGTCGTGGTCGGCCTACGCACGGTGGGCCTGCAGGTCTCACTCTGGACCATCGTGGCGGGCGTGCTCGCCCTGCTCACCGTACGCCGGGTCACCGCCGCGCTGTCGCCTCCGCCGCCGCCCCGGGCCGGTGACCGGGCTCCCGCCGGCGAGGAGCCGGGCGCCTGGAACTGGGCCGCCCGGGACGCGCTGCGCGGCTTCAACGGCTGGCAACGTCCGCTGGACTGGTGCAGCGGTGACCGGGACCGGTTCAACACCCGGATCCTGCCCCGCCTCGGTGAGCTGGCCGACGAACGGCTGCGCCAGAAGCACGGCGTCACCCGCGAGTCCGACCCGGCCCGCGCCCGTGCCCTGCTGGGCGAGCCACTGTGCACGTTCCTCGATACGCCCGTCCGTCGCCCCCCGTCGCCGCGCGACCTCGCGGCGATCGTCGCCCAACTGGAGAAGCTGTGATGAACGACGTGGACCGGAGCCTGCTCCCCGCCGAGGTGGGCGGGCTGGCCCGCGCGGTGCTGGACGCGGTGGGCACGGTCGTGGTCGGCAAGCGGGACGCCCTGGAGTTGGTTCTCGCGGGCATCCTGGCCGGCGGCCACGTGCTGCTGGAGGATCTGCCCGGCCTGGGCAAGACGCTGACCGCGCGCTCGTTCGCGCAGGCCCTCGGGCTGGACTTCCGCCGCCTCCAGTTCACCCCGGACCTGCTGCCCGCCGACGTCACCGGCTCCTTCCTGTACGACCAGCGCAGCGGCGACTTCTCGTTCCGCGCCGGCCCGGTCTTCACCAACCTGCTGCTCGCCGACGAGATCAACCGGACCCCGCCGAAGACCCAGTCCGCGCTGCTGGAGGCAATGCAGGAGAAGCAGGTCTCGGTCGAGGGCGTGACGTACCGGCTGGACGAGCCGTTCCACGTGCTCGCCACCGCCAACCCGATCGAGTACGAGGGGACGTACCCGCTGCCCGAGGCGCAGCTCGACCGGTTCCTGCTCCGGGTGTCGTTCGGCTATCCCGACCACGACGAGGAGTGGGACGTGCTGCGCCGGCGGCTCGCCCGCCGCCGGGAGGAGGCGGAGATCAAGCCGGTGGTGGACGCCGGCACGCTGCGCGCCATGCAGGCCGCGCTGGAGGACGTGGTCGTCGAGGACTCGATCGGCCGGTACATCGTGGCCCTGACCGCGGCCACCCGGGAGCACCCGTCGGTGCTGGTCGGCGCCTCGCCGCGCGGCTCGCTGGCACTGTTGCTGCTGTCCCGCGTCCGGGCGGTGCTCGCCAACCGCGACTACGTGGTGCCGGAGGACGTCAAGGCGGTGGCGGCGCCCGCCCTGGCCCACCGGATCACTTTGCGTCCGGAGATGTGGCTGCGCCGGGTCGACCCGTCCTTCGTGGTCGGTGAGGTGCTGGCGAACACGCCCGCGCCGGCCAGCGGCGCGCTGCCCAGCTACGCGGCCGTGCCCGCCGGGCGCTGATGATCGACCGTCGCGAGCCGGTGAGCGGCTGGGAGCCCACCCGGGCGCTCGGCCGGGCCGTGCTGCTCACCGGGCTCCTGCTGATCGCGGCCGTCCTGCTCGGTCGGATCGACCTGGTCGTGCTGGCCACACCGTTCGCCCTGGGCACCGCGTACGGGCTGCGCCGTCGGCCCAGCGCGCTGCCCGAGCTGGAGATCGTCACCGGGGAGGCGCAACTGGTCGAAGGCGCGCCGATGACGGCCACGGTCGTCGTCGCCAACCCGGACACCGTCTCGTACGACATGGCGCTCGTCCGGACCCGGATGTCGCGCTGGCTGCGCGTCGAGAAGGCCGGCTTCGGCGGGACCGGGTTGGACGTGAGCCGGTCCGGCGGCGTCGACCGGCCCTTCGTCACGGCGGTGCCGTCCGGCACCGCCGTCGACCTAGAGCTGACCGGGAGGGCGCTGCGCTGGGGCCGGCACCCGGCTGGGCCGGCCGGGGTGCGGGTCGCCGCCGCCGACGGGCTGCTGGTTTCCCGGGCCGTGCTCACCGAACCGGCCCGGATGCGGGTCTATCCGATGACCGAGCCGTTCGAGGCGGTGGAGGCGATGCCTCGGGCCGCCGGGCTGGTCGGCGCGCACCACTCGCGTCGGCCGGGAGAGGGCGGCGAACTGGCCGGGGTGCGGGTCTTCGGGCCGGGGGATCGGCTGCGCCGGATCGACTGGCGGGTGTCGCTGCGGGCGCGGCAGCTGCACGTGGCCGCCACCCTCTCCGACCGGGACGCCGAGGTGGTGGTGCTGCTCGACGTGCTCGCGGAGGCGGGCCGCTCCGGTGGCATCGGCGGCCCGGCCTCGGTGTTGGACACCACGGTCCGGGCCGCCGCCGCGATCGCCGAGCACTACCTGCACCGTGGCGACCGGGTGGCCCTGCTGGAGTACGGACCGTTCGCCCGCCGGCTCCGCCCGGCGAGTGGTCGCCGGCAGTACCTGACCGTGCTGGAATGGCTGCTCGACGTGCAGGCCGAGTCCTCCCTGCACGAGCCGTACGACCAGGTGTTCGGCCCCCAGCTGCTCTCCCCGGACGCGTTGGTGGTGGTGCTCACCCCGCTGTTGGACGAGCGGTCCGCCCAGATGCTGGCTCGGATGGCCCGGAGTGGGCGGTTCGTGGTGGCGGTGGACACCCTGCCCGCCGAGTTGTCCGCGCCCAAGGACCGGGGCTGGGCCGAGGTGGCCTACCGGCTGTGGCGGCTGGACCGGGAGGCGATGATCGGCCAGCTCCGTGAGCACGGCGTGCCGGTGGTGCGTTGGGCCGGCGCCGGCAGCCTCGACCAGGTGTTGCGGGACGTGGCCCGCCTGGCCACCGCGCCGAGGGTCGGTGGCCGGTGAGCGCGAGCGAGGGCTGGCGGGCATGAACGAGCTGGTCGAGGGGCTGAACGAGCGGGTCCGTGGCATGTGGCGCACGGTCAACCGGATCAGCCTCACGCCGCTGCTGGTCCGCGTCGGCATCTTCCTCACCGTGCTGGTCGGTTTCCTGCTCGCGTACCCGGTGCAGGCGTTCCACCCCCGGTTGCTGCTGGCCTTCGCGGTGGCGGCGGTGCTGCCGGCGGTCGGGCCGCGGCGGGTCTGGCCGACCTTCGTGGCGCTGGCCACGGTCGGCGGTTGGCTGCTCGCCACGATGGGCTTCGGCCGGCCGCCGGCACTGTGGCGGCTGCTCGCCGTGGCCACCCTGCTCTACCTGACGCACACCCTCTGCGCGCTGGCCGCGCTGCTGCCGTTCGACGCGGTGGTTGACCCGGACCTGGTGCGCCGGTGGCTGGCCCGGGCCGGTGGGGTGGTGCTGGCCAGCGCGGTGCTCGGCATCGTGTTGGCCTGGCTCGGCGGGGTCGGCGGGAGCCGGGGCTTCCAGGCGGCGACCCTCGCCGGTCTGCTCGTCGCGGTGGCGCTCAGCGCGCTGCTCGGCTGGCTCCTGCGCCGCCGATAACGGTCACGTCGCGGAACGTTGCCCAGGTCACAGGGGTTGTGCTCCGTCACAGACGGGGGTCTCGAAAGGGATGAGGTGAGCCCCTCGGGGAAAGATAGATGACGTGAACCCGAAGCGGATCCTTGTCGTGGGTGCCGGGCACGTTGGCCTGTACACCGCTCTGCGCCTGTCCAAGAAGCTGGGCTCTCGTGAGGCTGAGGTCATCGTCGTCGACCCGCAGCCGCACATGACCTACCAGCCGTTCCTCCCCGAGGCTGCCGGTGGCAACATCTCGCCCCGGCACGCCGTGGTGCCGCTGCGGCGGGAGTTGCGCCGGTGCAAGGTCCTGGCCGGCACGGTCACCCGGATCGACCACGACCGGAAGACCGCGATCGTGCAGCCCATCAGCGGCCCGGCCCGGGAGGTCGAGTACGACCACGTGGTGGTCGCCCCCGGCTCGGTTTCCCGCACGCTGCCGATTCCCGGCCTGCATGAGCACGGTATCGGGTTCAAGACCATCGGCGAGGCGATTTTCCTGCGTAACCACGTGCTGGACCGGCTCGACGTGGCGGCGGCCACGACCGACCCGGAGGTACGCCGGCGCGCGCTGACCTTCGTCTTCGTCGGCGGTGGCTACGCCGGCATTGAGGCGCTCGCCGAGATGGAGGACATGGCGCGGGACGCGCTGCGCTACTACCCGGAGCTCAAGCCGGAGCAGATGCGCTGGGTCCTGGTCGAGGCCACCCAGCGGGTGCTGCCCGAGGTCGATCGGGACATGGGCGCCTACACGGTGCAGCAGCTGCTCAAGCGGAACATGGACGTCCGCCTGGACACCCGGCTCGAATCCTGCGTCGACGGGGTCGTCAAGCTCTCCGACGGGGACAGCTTCGTCACCGACACCATCGTCTGGACGGCCGGCGTGAAGCCGTCGCCGATGTTGGACGCGACCGGCTTCCCGCGCGACGAGCGGCGGCGGGTCACCTGCCTGCCCACCCTGCAGATCGTGGACGGCGACCGGGTGGTCGAGGGCGCCTGGAGCGCGGGCGACTGCGCCGCAGTGCCGGACCTGACCAAGGAGCCGGGCAACTTCTGCTCGCCGAGCGCGCAGCACGCGGTGCGGCAGGCCGCCCGGATGGCCGACAACATCGTCAACGTGATCCGCGGGCGGGAGCCGGTCAACTACAAGCACAAGCACGCGGGCAGCGTGGCCAGCCTCGGCCTGCACAAGGGCGTGGCGCAGGTCTACGGCGTGAAGATGACCGGCTGGCCGGCCTGGTTCATGCACCGCACGTACCACATGTCGCGGATTCCGTCCTTCAACCGCAAGGTCCGGGTCGTGGTCGACTGGACGCTGGCGTTCTTCCTCAAGCGTGAGGTGGTCGCGCTCGGCCAGCTGCACGACCCGCGCGAGGAGTTCGTCGAGGCGTCGCAGCCGGCCGGCAGTCGCTGAGTTCGTCGGCGAAAGGGGCCCTTCCCGTCGGGGAGGGCCCCCTTTGTCATACGGCCGCCTGATCAGTCCCGCCCGGGTCACACCGCGTCGTGCGCCCTCGCCGTCCGCCGTGCGCGGCCTGCGTGTCCCGCCCCCGGCGGTACGCCGCGCGCCGCCGCCATGATCCGCGCAGTTTCCCGGAAAGTGCTGCCTCCCGCCGCCGCGAGGGGCCACTTTCAGGGAAGTTGCCCGGATCTTGCCGGTGCGACCGGTGAGCTGCCTGAGGCGGCGTGGGCGGGATGTCCGGTTTGTGGGGTGTGGTGGGCGGCGTCGCGGGGCTGGAATGGCGGGTGGCGGTCGGTGGTTGAACACGGGTGCACGGCCGAGGAAGGCGCCCCCCCGCCAGGCGGGGTGTGTGGGCCCGGAATGTTGGCGGGCCGGCGGTCGTTGTACATGGTCCCGGCGCCCGTGGTGAGGCCCCGCCCGGCGAGCTGGCCGGTTGAAGACTTTCCCCCTTGTTTTGAGCGCCTGACGTGGTGCTTGCACGTGCCCTGATCCCCCGGTCGGGTCGCGTGCCAACCCCCGAATGGAGCTTCTGGTTATGAACTCGATGCTGCGTAAGAGCATTCTTGGTGTTGCTGGTCTGGCTTTCACCGGTGGTGTGTTCGCCGGTCCGATCGCCGCGCACGCTGCTGAGCCGACGCAGGCCGCCCCGGTGGCGGTGCAGGCCGCGAAGCCGGACATGAGCGCGTTGATTCCGCATGGTGTGCAGGGTGCTCAGTCGAAGATCGATCTGAACGGTGAGCAGGTCGCGAGTGTGAAGGCGATCATCGCGGCGACGAAGAAGGCCGGCCTGCCGGAGCGGGCGGCGGTGATCTCGATCGCCACGAGTCTGCAGGAGTCGAAGCTGGAGAACCTGGGTCACCTGGGTGACCGGAATGACCATGACTCGCTGGGTCTGTTCCAGCAGCGCCCGAGCTCGGGTTGGGGTAGCCCGGAGCAGATCACCGATCCGGAGTATGCGACGACCGCGTTCCTGAAGGGTTTGAAGCAGGTTGACGGGTGGCAGGACATGCCGCTGACCAAGGCCGCGCAGACGGTGCAGGTGTCGGCGTACCCGGATGCCTACGCCCAGTGGGAGCAGCAGGCCGCCGACCTGGTCGCCCAGTACTGGAACAGCTGACACAAGCACGAACAGCCGCTGGCCGGCACCCGATACACGGGTGCCGGCCAGCGCGTCTTTCGAATCTTGGATAGTTACTGTTCGGGGCGAACGGCAACTATCCAAGATCGGCGGTACCCGAGTCCTCGGTCGCCGGGTGCGGGGCGATCTGGCCCTGGCGCAGGCGGGCGGCGCACAGCTCGGCCAGCTTCGCGTACGCGGAGGCGCCGATCAGCGCGGTCAGCTCCGGGGCGTACGAGAGGTACATCGGCTCGGCGCCGACGTGCGCGTCGATCGAGGAGGTGCACCACCAGTCGAGGTCGTGCCCGCCCGCGCCCCAGCCCCGCCGGTCGAACTCCGCGATCGTGGAGATCAGCACCTTGGTGTTGTCCGGCCGCTTGTGCCAGTCCTGGTCCCGGCGGATCGGCAACTGCCAGCAGACGTCCGGCTTGTACTCCAGCGGGTGCACCCCGTCGCGCAGCGCCTGGGCGTGCAGCGCGCAGCCGCCCCCGCCGGGAAAGTCGGCGTCGTTGAGGAAGACGCACGGCGAATCGGCGTCCCGGGTGGCCGTACGCCGGGCCGGGTTCTTGCCGTCGACGGTGTCGTTCTCGGTCCAGTTCTTGAAGCCTTTGCGGAAGTGCTGCCAGGTCTCCGGGGTGAGCCGCTTGACTGCGGCGCGGACCCGCTTCTCGTCGTCCGAGTCGGTGAAGAACGCCCCGTGCGAGCAGCAGCCGTCGGCGGCCCGGCCGGCGATGATGCCGTGGCAGCCCTTGCCGAAGACGCAGGTCCACCGGGAGAGCAGCCAGGTCAGGTCGGCGCGGATCACGTGCTTTTCGTCCGCCGGGTCGACGAACTCGATCCACTCCCGGGGGAAGTCCAGCTCCACCTCCCGGCTGCGCGGGTCGTCGGGGTCGTCCACCAGCACCTGCAGCTCGATCTGGCTTGTCACCCGGACCAGCGTACGCGGGGTGAGCCGGGCCGGCCGGCGAGCCGGTGAAACGTGTTGGCCCTAGGCTCGCCAGCATGCGACTGGGTGTCCTCGACGTCGGTTCCAACACGGTGCACCTGCTGGTGGTCGATGCCCACCATGGCGCCCACCCGTGGCCGGCGCACTCCGAGAAGGTGGTGCTCCGGTTGGCCGAGCAGATCGGCCCGGACGGCGCGCTCACCGAGACGGGCGCGGACAGCCTCGTCAAGGCGGTCAGCATGGCTCGCGCGGCGGCGGACGGGCTGGACGTCGACGACCTGCTCCCCTTCGCCACCAGCGCGGTCCGCGAGGCCACCAACGCCGGCGAGGTGCTGGCCCGGGTCCGGGACGAGACCGGCGTACGCCTGGAGGTGCTCTCCGGCGCGGACGAGGCGCGGATGACCTTCCTCGCCGTGCGGCGATGGTTCGGGTGGTCGGCCGGCCGGTTGCTGGTCATGGACATCGGCGGCGGCTCGCTGGAGCTGGCCGCCGGCATCGACGAGGACCCGGACGTGGCGATCTCGCTGCCGCTGGGTGCCGGCCGGTTGAGCCGCGAGCGGCTGCGGGTCGACCCGGTCGGCGCGGTGCCGCCGTCCGCGGCGGCCGTCGACGAGCTGCGGGAGTACGTCGACACGCTGGTCGAGCCGGTGGTGAAGCAGCTTGCCGACGTGGGCTGGGAGCGCCCGGTGGCCACCTCGAAGACGTTCCGGATGCTGGCCCGGCTGGCCGGCGCGGCGCCGTCCGGTGCCGGGCTCTGGGCCCCGCGCAGCCTGACCCGGACCGGCCTGCGGCAGGTGCTCGGCTTCATCCGGCACATCCCGCCCGGTCAGCTGCACGAGCTGGAGGGGGTGAGCACCGGGCGGGCCCACCAGCTGCTCGCCGGCGCGGTGGTGGCCGAAACGGTGCTGCGCCGGCTCGACGTGGACCGCCTGGACATCTGCCCGTGGGCGCTGCGGGAGGGGGTCATCCTACGTCGGCTTGATCAGCTTACGCCGATGTGAGCATGCCCGACGGTTTGCACGTTTTGCGGATGCTCGTCCCGATGCTCCGTGACCCAGGCAGCTACCCTGAGGGGTGTGACTTCCCGCGTCCCGGTGCTCCTGTCCAGTTCCTCGGTCTTCCCTGAACGGACCGCGGCGGCGTTCCAGCTGGCCTCGTCGCTCGGTTACGACGGCGTCGAGGTGATGGTCTGGACCGACGTGGTGAGCCAGGATCCGGGCGCGCTACGCGGCCTGGCCGACCACTACGGCGTACCGGTCCTCTCGGTGCACGCGCCCTGCCTGCTGGTCACTCAGCGGGTGTGGAGCTCCGACCCGTGGGAGCGGCTGCGCAAGGCGGCCGAGCTGGCCGAGACGTTGGAGGCCCCGACGGTGGTGGTGCACCCACCGTTCACCTGGCAGCGGGACTACGCCCGTAACTTCGCCGACGGCCTCGACCAGATCGCCGGGCAGTTCGGTGGGCTGCGCTTCGCGGTGGAGAACATGTACCCGGTGCGGATGGCCGGCCGGCAGTTCGTCCCGTACGCCCCCGGCTGGGACCCGACCGACACCGGCTACGCCTCGTACACGCTGGATTTGTCGCACTGTGCGGCCTCGCACACCGGCGCGCTGGCGATGGCCGACCGGATGGGTGCCGGCCTGGCCCACGTGCACCTGGGCGACGGCACCGGCGAGGGGCGCGACGAGCACCTGGTGCCCGGGCGCGGCGGCCAGCCCTGCGGGGAGCTGCTCCGCTCGCTGGCCGGCCGGGGCTTCACCGGCTCGGTAGCGGTGGAGGTCACCACCCGGGGCGCGAAGAGCCGCGCGGTCCGCGAGGCCGACCTCCGCGAGGCGCTGGCGTTCGCCCGCGCCAACCTCACCGCACCCTCCCCGGTCGACGCCTGACCTAGCGCACCGGGGTGAGGGGTTCGGGTTGGGCGGGGACCGGCAGCTGGTCGCCGCCGGCGGCGCGCTTGCGGGCCCGGTGCGCGGCCACGTGCGAGCGGGTGGCGCAGCGCTCCGAGCAGAACCGCCGGCAGCAGTTCGAGGACGTGTCCAGGTAGACGTTGCCGCAGCGCTCGTCGGCGCAGACGCCGAACCGGGCGCTGCCGTACTCGCAGAGCCAGACCGACAGGCCCCAGACCGCGCCGGCCAGGTATTCCGACGACACCGAGGCACCCCGGCCGGTCACGTGCATGTGCCAGTCGCTGGAGTCGTGGCCGGAGATGCGCGGCTGCACCGGGAAGGCCTCCAGCAGCGCGTTCAGCTCCGCCACCGCCTCGGCGTCCCGGCCCGAGGTGCCGTATTCGAAGACGTCGCGAAGGCGCTTCTGCGCCCGCCGGAAAATCGCCAGGTCCCGGTCCGCGACCTCGTCGCGCATCCACCCGTTCTCGTCGGGGAAGATGGCCCGCAGGTCGTCGAGGTCGTCCAGGCGGGCGTTGACGAGATCAACTCCGGTCCGGGCGTACGCGTCGAAGTTCACGCGACCAACGGTAGACGACTCACGCGCTCTGCGGCGCGTCGATGTAGTGGGGGAGGAACCGCGCGTAACCATCCGTGATGAGGCTTGCGCTTTCGCGCACCCCGGCGCCGGCGGACTCGCCGTCGACGGTCCAGCTCCCCAACACCGTGCGGTTGCCGGCGAACTCGGGCAACGCCCGGAACTCCTGATAACAGAAGCCCTCGTCGCCGTAGGTCCCCGGATTGGTGATCTCGGTTCCTGCGGAGACGATGCGTACCGAAGCGCCCTCCCGGCCCAGCAACGGCTTCGCCACGTACTCGGTCATCCCGCGCGGCGAGCCCAGGTATGCCGGCAGCAGGTAGTCGTGGCCCGGGTAGAGCTCCCAGAGCACCGCGAGCAGCGCCTTGTTCGACAGCAGCAGCTTCCAGGCCGGCTCGATCCAGGTGGTCGGGGTGCCCGGTTCCAGCGCCGGCGGCCCGTACGGCTCGGTCAGCATCCACTCCCAGGGGTAGAGCTTGAAGCAGGTGGTGATCGGCTCGTCGTCGGCGTCCACGAAGCGCCGCCCGTCCCAGCCGATCCCCTGGATCGGCATGAGCGTGACGTCCAGCCCGGCCTGGCGGGCCGTCTCGGCCAGATAGCCGGCGGTGATGAGGTCCTCGCCCGACTCCTCCTCGTCGGACCAGACCACGTGCAGCCGTGGGTCGTGCAGCCCGGCGGTGATCTTCGCCCACGCCCCCACCAGCCGCTCGTGCAGGCTGTTCCACTGGTCCGCCTCGGCGCGCGTGTGTTCCAGCCAGTACCACTGCACGATGCTCGCCTCGACCAGCGCGGTCGGGGTGTCGGCGTTGTATTCCAGCAGCTTCGGTGGCCAGCTGCCGTCGTACCAGAGGTCGAAGCGACCGTAGAGGGTCGGCGGTGCCTCCCGCAGCGACCGGGCGACCGCCTCGGCGGCCCAGGTCGGGATGCCGAACTCCGCGTACCGGTTACGGGCCACCACGTGCTCGGCGGCGGCCACCGCCATCCGGTGCAGCTCCTCGGTCGCCTCCTCCAGCCGGAGCACCTCGGCCAGGTCGAAGGCGTACGCGGCGGTCTCGTCCCAGTACGACATGATCCCGCCGTCGGGCAGCTCGGTGTCGACGTACACCAGGCCCTGCGCGCGGATGGTGGCGTCCCAGTCGGGACGCGGAGTACTCGCCTCGCGCCGCACGTCAGCCGCCGCACGAGGCGAGGTGGGTGCCGAAGCCGCCCCGATCGGGCAGCGTGGCGGCGACCGGCGTGGGCGTGTCCGGGGCGACGGGCGGACCGGAGACCCGGAGGGCCTGCGCGACTTTGTCGCCACCGCCACCGCCACCGCCCCCGGCCGGTCGCCGGCCGCAGTCGTCATCGTCGTTGTTGCAGCCGGAGAGGGTCAGCGCCAGCGCGGTCAGGGCGCCGAGGTGCACGGTGGCCGACCGGAGCCGGCGTCGGGGGCGTGGTTCCATGCGATCGTTTCTAGCGGACCCGGACCAGCCTCACCCGCCCCCCGGCGGGGACCCACGGGGGGCGTTACGCTCGCCTCATGCTCCGTTCCGTCATCCTCGCTGCCGCCCGGTCATCCCAGGTCGAGCGGCTCGTCGCGACGGCCCCGTTCACCCGGGACGTCGTCCGCCGGTTCGTCGCCGGCGCCGGCACCGACGACGCGCTGCGCGCGACCCGCGCGCTCGTCGCCGACGGCCTCGCGGTCACCCTCGACAACCTCGGTGAGGACACCGTCACCCCGGAGCAGGCGAACGCCACCCGGGACGAATACCTCAAGCTGTTGCGACTGCTCTCCGCCGCAGAGCTCACCCCGGCCGCCGAGGTCAGCGTGAAGCTCTCTGCCCTCGGCCAGCTGTTCGACGAGCAGCTCGCGTACGACAACGCTCGGGCGATCTGCGTGGCGGCGGACACGGCGGGCACCACGGTCACCCTGGACATGGAGGACCACACCACCACCGACTCGACGCTGGACATCCTCGTCAAGCTGCGCAAGGACCACCCGTCGACGGGCGCGGTGCTCCAGGCGTACCTGCGGCGCACCGAGTCGGACTGCCGGGAGCTGTCCGCCGCCGGGTCCCGGGTACGGCTCTGCAAGGGCGCGTACAAGGAGCCGGAGTCGGTGGCGTATCAGTCCGCCAGCGACGTCGACAAGTCGTACGTGCGCTGCATGAACGTGCTGATGTCCGGCGACGGCTACCCGATGCTGGCCACCCACGACCCGCGCCTGATTGCCATTGGCGAGGACCGGGCCCGCTGGTTCGACCGTGGCCCGGACCGTTTCGAGTTCCAGATGCTCTACGGCATCCGCCCGGAGGAGCAGCAGCGGCTGGTCGGCGAGGGTTACACCGTGCGCACCTACGTTCCCTATGGCGAGCAGTGGTACGGCTACCTGATGCGTCGCCTGGCCGAGCGGCCGGCCAACCTGATGTTCTTCGGCCGCGCGCTGGTCTCCAAGAAGTGAGTCAGCCGTTCGACCAGGCCCGGGTGCTCAGCACCAGGCAATAGCCGTCCGGGTCGGCGAACGTCACCCCCCAGCGGTCCCAGTACGGGCCGGCGGAGACCCTGGTCCCGCAGGCCCGTACCAGTCTGTCGGCCAGGTCGTGCTCACCCGGCCCGTCGGCCGCGCCCCGGTAGAGCACCCGCAGGCCGAGCCCGTCGACCCAGAACCGCTCTGCGGCGGCCAGGTCGCGGCTGGGGCGGGCGATGCATGCTGGGCGGAAGGTTCGCATGCGGCCGGTGCCGGGGGTCCTTCTGGTCGCCCTCTGGGCGGCAAACAAGACGCTGCTCACGCTCTCCGTCATCGCGTACCGTCCGCGCCTGCATGGTTGCGATCGAGCGCCTACAGAGTTGATGTCGCAAACGATTCACGGGCCGGTCGGGCGGCCGGTCGGGCGCGGGTGACTCGTCTGCGACATCAAGTTCGTAGGCGACGGTGACGGTGACGCTCAGCTCATCGGCCGGCTCCCCGCCCTCCACCGAGGTCAGGTGGGCGGATGGGAATGGGCGGACGGGAATGGGCGGCCTCGTTGACGCGCGGCGGGTTCTGGCCGGAGCGGCTGATTGGTCGTACCCTTCGCCCGTGGCCGACGGTGACGAGCAGGCCCCCGACCCGGCGGGGAGCAGCGCAACACGGCCGGCCGGCTCAACCGTGACCGGGCCTGCTGCGCCGAGCGGCGCAGCGTCACCCCGTCGACGTTGGCCGCTCTGGATCGCGCTCGTGCTGGTGCTCGCCCTGGTGGCGTGCGGTTTTTCCGGCGTACGCCTGCTCGGCCTGGTGCCTGGCGCGGTGGGGCGGCCGGCGGCGGAGCCGACTGACGACCCGGTGGCGCGCCGCCTCGGCCAGCGGATGACCGCACAGCTCGACCGCCAGGCCACCGCGCTGCTCGCCGGGGACCGCGCCGGCTACCTCGCCGTTGCCGAGCCGGCCGCCCACCCCGACCTCACCCGCCGGTACGCCGCGCTGCGCGCGCTGCGGGTCACCGTGTGGCGACCGGCGGCGGACGGTGTGCCGACGACTGTCGACGGGCAACCGGGGGAGTGGCGGCTGGCGGTGACGGTCGGCTACTGCTTCGTGGCGCCGGACTGCACCCCGAGCCTGGTGGAGATCGGCACCCGGTGGCGTCTGGTGGGGGAGGAACCCCGGCTGGTTGCCGTCGAGGAGTCCCGGGAGAAGCCCGCCGGCACCCGGCCCTGGGAGGTGAGCGACCTGACGGTGGCGGTCGGCGAACGGACCATCGTCGCCACCACGCCCGCGCTGCGGGCCAAGCTTCCCGGGCTGCTCGCCCGGGCCGAGGCCGCCGCCAAGGTCGCCGACCGGTACGCGGTCACCGGCACCCCGCCGGACCGCTACTTGATCTTCTATGCCGGTCAGGCCGAGTGGCGGCGCTGGTACGGCGGCGGCCGGCCGAAGTGGACGGCCGGGTACGCGGTCGGCGTCGGCGGTGGGCACCACGACGTGGTGTTGAACGCCCAGAGTGTCAGCCGGAGCGGAATGGACGAGCTGCTTCGGCACGAGCTGGCCCACGCCGCGTCGCTGCCCGCTGAGGGCTACTCCGACCGGTCCAGCTGGTGGCTGGTGGAAGGGCTGGCCGAGTACGCGGGCGCGGACGGCCAGCCGGTGAACCACCACGAGGGTCTGGCCGAGGTGCGGAAGCTGGTCCGCGGCGGCTGGGACGGGCGGTTCGATTCGCTGGCACCCGCCGACGACGCGACCGACGACCGGGTCGGCGGCGCCTACGGCGTTGGCTACCTGGCCGTACGCCACCTGGTCGACCGGTACGGGGAGCAGCGGGTGCTCGACTTTTTCCGGGCCGTGGTGCACCAGCACCGGTCCCTGGACGACGCGGCCGACCAGGTGTTCGGGGACCCCTGGCCCGCCCTGCATGACGAGTGCGTCGACTATCTCCGGGTGATCGCCGGAAAGTGATCGGCCGGGCTGATCCGGTTCATGATCGACCGCTGTCGGGTGGCCCCGGCGGACCTGCGACACTGGATGACGCTCCCAGCGCGGGGCCCCGGTCCGCGTCCGGAAGCGGCCCGGTGTCCCCTGTGTGCGTCCCTGTCCTAGCAGCGGAGCGGTACCCGGCATTCGCAGGTTCTTCGGGTACGCCGCACGGTCCCTCTCGTGGTG
>NZ_JBEYIX010000007.1:0-179508 GCF_040636055.1 Micromonospora sp. NPDC006766
TAACAAGGGGCCCCCCTCCTTGTTAACGCCGGGCGTTAACAAGGGGCCCCTCCTTGCACTTAACGGCCCTGGTTGGCGACCGCGGCGGCGGCCTCCTTGGCGGCTTCCGGGTCGAGGTACGTCCCGCCGAGGGTCTGCGGCCGCAGGTCGCGATCGAGGTCGTAACGCAGCGGGATGCCGGTCGGGATGTTCAGCTTGGCGATCGCCTCGTCGGAGATCTGGTCGAGGTGCTTGACCAGAGCGCGCAGCGAGTTGCCGTGCGCTGCCACCAGCACCGTCCGGCCGGCCAGGATGTCCGGCACGATCGAGTCGTACCAGTAGGGCAGCATCCGCTCGACGACGTCCTTGAGGCACTCGGTACGCGGCATCAGCTCGGTCGGCAGCAGCGCGTACCGGGGGTCACCGACCTGGGACCACTCGTCGTTGTCGTCGATCGGCGGCGGTGGCGTGTCGTACGACCGGCGCCAGAGCATGAACTGCTCCTCGCCGTACTCCTCCAGGGTCTGCTTCTTGTTCTTGCCCTGGAGCGCGCCGTAGTGCCGCTCGTTGAGCCGCCACGACCGGCGCACCGCGATCCAGTGCCGGTCGGCGGCGTCGAGCGCCAACTCGGCGGTACGGATCGCCCGGCGCAGCACGCTCGTGTGCACCACGTCCGGCAACAGGTTGTGCTCGCGGAGCAGCTCACCACCGCGCCGCGCCTCGCTCTCTCCCTTGGCGGTCAGGTCGACGTCGACCCAGCCGGTGAAGAGGTTCTTGGCGTTCCAGTCGCTCTCGCCGTGCCGCAGCAGGACCAGCGTCCCGACGGTAGGCCCCTCGCTCGCAGTCATGCCGATCATCCTGCCGTACCCGACGGTCGGACACGCGGGGACCGGTGGTGACGACCACCACGTGGAAAACCTGCTGACCGGCGTTCCGGAACGGGACTAGGTTGTAAGGCGCTATAAAGACATTGGTCATTACCGAACGGGGGCGTCGGGATGCGGACGGTACGGGGCTGGCTCCGGGACACCACGGGTGGGCTACCGAAAGCCTTCTGGTACCTCTGGACCGGCACCCTGATCAACCGGCTCGGCTCGTTCGTCCTGGTCTTCCTGGCCATCTATCTCACCCAGGCCCGCGGCTTCTCGGCCTCGCAGGCCGGCCTGGTGATCGGAATGTGGGGCGTCGGCGGCGCGATCGGCACCACGATCGGCGGCACCCTGACCGACCGGTGGGGACGGCGGCCCACCCTGCTCACCGCGCATCTCGGCGCGGCCACCATGATGGTCGCGCTCGGCCTGGCCCGGCCGCTCTGGGCGGTCGCGCTGGGCGCCCTGCTGCTGGGCGGGTTCGCGGAGATGGCCCGACCGGCGTTCGGTGCCATGATCATCGACGTGGTGCCGGAAAAGGACCGGCTGCGCGCCTTCACGCTGAACTACTGGGCGATCAACCTCGGCTTCGCCTGCGCCGCGGTGCTCGCCGGCGCCGCCGCCCAGGCCGGCTACCTGCTGCTCTTCCTGGTCGACGCGGCGACCACCCTGGTCACCGCGCTGGTCATCTTCACTCGCGTCCGGGAGACCCGGTCGACCGGCCCAGCCGTCAAGGGCACCGCTCCCGCCGGCACCCTGCGGATCATCCTGCGCGACCGGGTCTTCCTGGGCTTCGTGGCGCTCAACCTGTTCGGCGCACTGGTCTTCCTGCAGCACATCTCCATGCTGCCGATCGCGATGGGCGACGCCGGCCTGAGCCCCGCCACGTACGGCTCGGTGATCGCGCTCAACGGGGTGCTGATCGTGGTCGGGCAACTCTTCGTACCCCGCCTGATCAAGGGCCGGAGCCGGTCGCACGTGCTGGCCCTCGCCGCGCTGGTGATGGGCGCCGGCTTCGGGCTGACCGCGTTCGCCGGCGCGGCCTGGTTCTACGGGCTGACCGTGCTGATCTGGACGGTCGGCGAGATGCTCAATTCGCCGTCCAACGCCACCCTCATCGCCGAACTCTCTCCCGCCGCGCTCCGTGGCCGCTATCAGGGCGTCTTCTCGCTCTCGTGGCAGTTGGCCGGGGCAGCCGCCCCGATCCTCGGCGGCCTGGTCCGGGAGCACGCCGGCAACACCGCACTCTGGCTCGGCTGCGCCGCGATCGGCGGCGCGATGGCGGTCGCGCACCTGATCTCCGGCCCGGCTCGGGAGCGGCGCGCCGCCCAGCTCCGAGCCCCTGCGACGCCGGTCCGGCCGGTCACCGTGGCCCGCACGCCGGCCCCGCGGGTGGCCGAGCCCGCCGGCACCGCCTCCTAGCGGTACGCCCTGCCCGGGGTTGATCGACTCGGGGTACGGCAACATGTGGCATCGTCCGATGGTTTTGACCCCGACATGCCGCACACCGACCGACGCGGCGGACCTTCAGGAGGACCGGGTGCACGGCCTGCGGCGCTGGTGGGACGACACAGCCGGCGGGCTGCCCGCCACCTTCTGGTACCTCTGGTCCGGGCTGCTGATCAACCGGGCCGGCGCCTTCGCGATGCTGTTCCTCTCGCTCTACCTGACCGCCGCACGCGGTGCCTCCGCCTCCCTCGCCGGCCTGGTGGTCGGGGCGTACGGGGCGGGCGGGGCGGTCGGAACGCTGCTCGGTGGGGTGCTGGCCGACCGGTGGGGCCGGCGGGCGACCCTGCTCGCCGCGCACCTCGGCGCGGCCGGGCTGATGGCGGGGCTGGCGGCCAGCCGGCACCTGGCGGTGATCGCCGCGCTGGCCGCGCTGGTCGGGGTGGTGCACTCGATGCCCAGTCCGGCGTTCGTCGCGGCGATCGTCGACGTGGTGCCCGAGGCGCGCCGCTCGCGCGCCTTCAACCTCCAGTTCTGGGCCTTCAACCTCGGCATGGCGGTGGCGTCGCTGCTGGCCGGCGTGCTGGCCGAGGCCAGCTTCGTCGCGCTCTTCCTGGTCGACGCCGCGGCGACCCTGGCCGCCGCGGCCGTCATCGCGCTGAAGGTTCCGGAGACGCTTCCCCACGCCGCCCGGGCGTCCGCCACCGGCGCCACCCCCATCGGCCCGGGTCGGCCCGGCCGGTTCCGGCGGCCCGGTCTGCACACCGCGCTGACCGACCGCACGTTCCTCGTCTTCGTCGGGCTGACCTTCCTGCTGGCCGTGCTGACCATGCAGACCTCGACGATCATGCCGCTGGCGATGCGGGCGGACGGCCTGCGTCCCTCGGCGTACGGGCTGGTGGTGGCGCTCGGCGGCGCATTGATCGTGGCCGGGCAGCTCTTCGTGCCACGGCTGATCGAGCCGTACCGCAAGTCGCGCGTCCTCGCGGTCTCCACCGGGCTGATGGCGCTCGGCTTCGGCATCCTGACCGTCGCCGACCACCTGCCGCTCTATCTCGGCGCAGCGGTGGTCTGGACGGTCGGCCAGATGCTCGCCGCACCACCGAACGCGCAGATCAACGCGGACCTGGCGCCGCCGGAACTACGGGCCCGCTACCAGTCGGTCTTCTACCTCACCTTCCCGGCGGCGTCCTTCGTGGCACCGGCGTTGGGCGGGCTGAGCCTCCAGCACCTGGGCGACCGGCACTGGCTCGTCGTCGGCGGGCTGGGTGTGGTCGCGGCGGTCGGTCACCTGCTCACAGGGCCGTCTCGGGAACGCCGGGTCGCCGCCCTACGAGCGTCGCGACAGGAAGCGGAACCGGTACGCGGCTGAGCGGATACGCCGAGCGCCCACCCCGACCCCCGTCGTGATGGGCGCTCCGTACACCCGGCGGCGGCGGGCGACACTCACCCCCGTAAGCGTCGCCCGCTCGCGCCGCCGGTTCCTCGGATGGCACCGTCCCCCAACGGTGTGCCCCATCCGATCCCTCGCGCCTCGCTTGCGCGGATCTGATCGATCCGCCGCTCCCCCGAACGATTACAAGCGGGGCGCGGTGCAATAAAGTTAGTTCGCCCGGATTCTGGATTCAACTCGGGCCGCTGTCTTGCCCGTCACAGCCCCGGGCCGGAAATCCGCCGTCCGGCTTCCGGGCATCTCCGGTGGCCAACAGCGTTTTCCCGCCGGCCATTCCCCTAAACCTCAGGCGTCCTCCCGGTCGGGTGACTCCGTTCGGAAGAAGTTGCTCTGCCGGCCGTCCCGGAGCTGCTCCTGGTAGATCAGGTTCAGCCGCCGTGAGTCAAACGTCCGGAACCAGTCCTCCCAGCTGATCTCCCGAATCCGGCTGCTCTCCCGCCACCCCGGGATGTTGAACGTCAACACCCCGGGCCGTCCCTCGCGCTCAGTGCCGGCGATGGTGGCCGGCCTGGCACCCCGGGCCCGTGCCCAGCGCTGAATCACGTCGTGGTTGGCAGTCACCAGGCTCCGACCAGGGCGTTCCGGACGATCCTCAAGCGAGGTGATCTGCTGGGA
The DNA here is from genome assembly GCF_040636055.1 of Micromonospora sp. NPDC006766. NCBI lineage: Bacteria > Bacillati > Actinomycetota > Actinomycetes > Micromonosporales > Micromonosporaceae > Micromonospora > Micromonospora sp. NPDC006766. Next base: position 4,363 of record NZ_JBEYIX010000007.1, read on the forward strand.
CGACCGCACCGAGCGGGCCGAGGTACGGCCGGTCCGGACCGGCGTCGCCACCGTCCTCCTCGCGGATGCCACCCGCCCACCCACGCCGGCTGCCGCCGCCGTACCGCGCGGCGCCGCCCGCTTCGCGGGGGCCGCCTTCGTCGCGGCGAGCGCCCTCTTGGCCACGGCCTTCGCCGCAGGCGCCTTCTTCGCCGCAGGCGCCTTCTTCGCCACAGGCGCCTTCTTCGCCACAGGCGCCTTCTTCGCCGCAGGCGCCTTCTTCGCCGCAGACACCGTCTTCGCCCGCGCACCGGTGGCCTTCGCGGCGGGTGCCGCCTTGCCCGCGGCCTTCTTCGCCGGGGCCTTCTGGGCGACCGCCTTCTTCGTGGCGGCGCGACCGGCCGGCCCGGTTGCCTTACGTGCCGCGCCGCCGCCACGGCTCTCCGCGCGAAGGGTCTTCGTCAGCGTCTTCACCAGCTCCGGCTTGCGCAGTGCGGAGATACCGGTGACCCCGCGCCGGCGGAGCTGGCTACGGAGGTCGTCGACCCGCATCCGGGAGATCTCGGATTCGGAGACGCCCGGCGTGCCCGGGGTCCGGTTGCCGGTTTGCGGTCTGGTCCTCGTCGCAGTCGTGCCGCGACCTGAGCTGCTGCGCTGAGCCATGGGACACGCTCCTCGACAGTCCGTCCTCGGCCCGCGGTGGGTCCCAACATGCCGCACCGCGCGGTGCGGCATACCCGTCAGGACGGGTCCGAACCGCCGGAGCCCGACGCAGTGCCGGTCGACGGCGCGAATAGGTGGGCAAAGGCGGCCAGGTTGGCCGTCGACTCTCCGCGCTTGACCCGCCACTCCCACTCCCGCCGGATGGCGGTGCCGAAGCCGATCTCCAGCATGCGGTCGAAGGACTCGTCGGCGTAGGTCAGCACGGCGCCGAGGAGGCGATCCAACTCGGCCTCGTCCACTCCGGCCAGGTTGACCCGTCCGGTCAGGTAGACGTCGCCGACGGTGTCGATGGAGAAGGACACGGCGTACATCCGGGCGTTGCGCTGGAGCAGCCAGGCCCAGAGTTCCTCGCGGCGCTCGTCCGGCTGGCGCATCACGAACGCCTCGATCCGCAACGCATGCTCGCCGACGATCAGGTTGCAGATCGTCTTGAGCTTGTGCGTCCCCGGCAGGGTGACCGCGTACGACGCCTCGCCGGTGGACTCCCACGCCAGCTCACGCTCGGCGCAGAACGCCTCGATCAGCGCGGCGACCTCACTCCTGCGGCTCATCGCACCCACTCTACGGCTGCCGGCCCGACCGGCCCCCGGCGCGACAGGTCACCCCGACCCGCCCCGGCGACAGGTCACCAGGAGCAGGACAGGGCGGAATCGGCGGCGAGCCGGTCGCGGTGCTCGGCGATCGCCTCGCCGTAGACGGTGAGCAGCCCGGAGACGGTGCGGTGCCAGGAGAAGTTGCGGGCGTGCTGCTCCGCACCCCGGGCCAGGCTGGCTCGGCGCAGCCGGTCAGGCAGCAACCGGGCCAGCGTACGGGCCCAGTCGACCGGGTCGTGGCCGTCGATGAGCACACCGCTGATCCCGTCGCGTACGGCGGTGACCAGGCCACCCACGGCGGCGGCGACGACGGGCGTGCCGCACGCCTGGGCCTCCAGCGCGACCAGCCCGAACGACTCGTTGTAGGACGGCACCGCGACCAGGTCGGCGGCCCGGTAGAGGGCGGGCAGGTCCTCGCCGGTCTGCGGCGGCAGGAAGCGCACCCGGTCGGCGACGCCGAGCGAGCCGGCCAGCTCGATCAGGGCGGTGGGACGGTCGAGGCCGCTGCCGCTGGGGCCGCCGCAGATCACCACGGTCAGCTCGTCGGCCAGCGCGGGATCCCCCTCGCGCAGCGCGGCCACCGCCCGGATCAGCACGTCCGGGGCCTTGAGCGGCTGGATCCGGCCGACGAAGGCCACCACGTACCCCCGGGTGGGCAGCCCGAGCCGGCGGCGGGCGGCACGCACGGCGGACTCGCGGTCGCCCGGCGCCGGACGGAACCGGTCCAGGTCGACGCCGGGTTCCACCACGGCCACCCGGGCGGGGTCGGCGTCGTACCGGCCGATCAGGTCACGGGCCTCGACGCGAGTGTTGGCGACCAGCCGCTCGGCCTCGGCGACCACCTGCTCCTCGCCGATGACCCGGGCCTTCGGCTCGGGCCGGTCCCCGGCGGCGAGCTGGGCGTTCTTGACCTTCGCGAGAGTGTGCGCGGTGTGCACCAGCGGCACGCCCCAGCGCTCCTTGGCCAGCCAGCCGACCTGACCGGACAGCCAGTAGTGCGAGTGGATCAGGTCGTAGTGGCCCGGCGGGCGGGCCGCCTCGGCGCGCAGCACGCCGGCGGTGAAGGCGCAGAGCTGGCCGGGCAGTTCCTCCTTGGTCAGCCCTTCGAGGGGGCCGGCGGTGACGTGCCGGACGTGCACGCCGGGCGCCATCTCGACCTCCGGCGGCAGGTCGCCGGAGGTGGCCCGGGTGAAGATTTCCACCTCGACGTCGGCTTCGGCCAGCCGCCGGGCGACCTCCAGGATGTAGACGTTCATACCGCCCGCGTCGCCCGTGCCGGGCTGGTGCAGCGGCGAGGTGTGCACCGAGACGGTGGCGATTCGGCGCGGCCGTGGCCACGGCAGGGCACCCCGCTGACGACCGACACCGGTGTGCATTTCCGCCACGTCCGCTCCCTCTGTCACGGTTGCTGCCGTCCCGCACGACCGGCGCTTCTCGGACAACCTCCGCGCCGGATGCCATCTTCCCGATCGGGGTTCGAAAATGCGTACCGGCCGGTCCGGGGCGTGACGGACCTCATCGCGGCGCTGGCGCGGGGGCGGGGGAGAATGACCGGATGACCTCCGTCGCCATCGTCACCGGGGCGTCCAGCGGAATCGGTGCGGCCACCGCCCGCCGGCTGGCCGCCGAGGGTTTCCACGTGCTCGCCGCCGCCCGGCGTACCGACCGGCTGGCCGGCCTGGTGGCCGAGATCGAGGCCGCCGGCGGCACGGCCACCGCGGTGGGATGCGACGTCACCTCCGACGAGTCGGTCGCCGGCCTGGCGACGGCGGTTGCCGCCGCGCCCGGCCCGGTCACCCTGCTGGTCAACAACGCCGGCGGGGCGCGCGGCCTGGACCCGGTCGAGTCCGGTGACGTCGGTGACTGGCAGTGGATGTACGACGTGAACGTGCTCGGCACGCTCCGGGTCACCAAGGCGGTGCTGCCCGCGCTGGAGGCGTCCGGCGCCGGCACCATCGTGATCGTCAGCTCCACCGCCGGCCACGTCGTCTACGAGGGCGGGGGTGGTTACACCGCCGCCAAGCACGCGCAGACCGCGATCGCCGGCACGCTCCGGCTGGAGCTCTGCGGCCGGCCGGTCCGGGTGATCGAGGTCGACCCCGGGATGGTGCAGACCGAGGAGTTCGGCCTGGTCCGTTTCGACGGCGACGCGGAACGGGCCGCGGCGGTCTACGCGGGGGTGGCCGAGCCGCTGGTCGCCGACGACGTCGCCGATTGCATCGCCTGGTGCGCCACCCGCCCGCACCACGTGAACGTCGACCAGCTGGTGGTTCGCCCGCTGGCCCAGGCCGCCCAGCACAAGGTGCACCGGGCGAGCTGAGGTGAAGCCGCAGGGCGTCGTCACCCGGGGGACGACGAATCCCAACCGGCTCCGGCGGGTGGACAACTGGATCGTCGAGACCTGCGGCGACGCGCTGCGCACGGCGGCCGACCCGCTGGTCGTCGACCTGGGCTACGGTGCCACCCCGGTGACCGCCGTAGAGCTGCGGGCCCGCCTCGCGGCCGGGGTCCGCGCGGACGTCCGGGTGGTCGGCCTGGAGATCGATCCGGTACGCGTGGCCGCCGCCCAGCCCGCCGCCGCTCCGCCCGGGTTGACCTTCGCCCGGGGTGGTTTCGAACTGGCCGGGCTCCGACCCGCCCTGGTCCGGGCGTTCAACGTGCTGCGACAGTACGACGAGGGCGAGGTGGCCGGCGCTTGGCGTACGGTCACCGGCCGGCTGGCTCCGGGCGGGCTGTTGGTCGAGGGGACCTGCGACGAGCTGGGCCGGCTCGGTAGCTGGGTGCTGCTCGACGCGGGCGGCCCGCGCACGCTGACCCTGGCCGCGAAGCTGACCACCCTGGAGCGGCCGGCTCAGCTGGCCGAGCGGCTGCCGAAGGCGCTGATCCACCGCAACGTCCCGGGCGAGCGGATCCACGACCTGATCGGTGCCCTGGACGACGCCTGGCAGGCCGCCGCCGGCTACGCACCCTTCGGCCCCCGCCAGCGCTGGCTACACGCGGTCCAAGCCGTCCGCGCAGCAGGCTGGCCCATAGCTGCCAACCCCCGCCACTGGCGCCAGGGCACCCTAACCCTCCCCTACCCCGCAGTAGCCCCCACCTGACCCCACCCGTCCACGCGGGCGAAGGCTCGGGTCAGATGGTGCAGTTGATGAGGACGGGTTCGGGGTGGAGGGTTACGGCGAAGCGGTCCTCGACGGCGTCGCGGATCTGCCGGGCCAGGGCTATCAAAGCCGCCGTGGGGGCGGTGCCGCTGCGGTTGGTGAGGGCGAGGGTGTGCTTGCTGGAGATGGCCACCCCGTCCGGGCCCACATGCCCCTTGCCGAAGCCCGCCTTGTCGATCAGCCAGGCGGCGCTGACCTTGACCACGTCTCCGGCGCCCAGCCAGGAGGGCGGCTCGCCCAGGTCGGCGGCGCGCTCCCGGAGCAACTCGTACGCCTCGCGCTCCAGCACTGGATTGGTGAAGAACGAACCCACCGACCAGGTGTCCGGGTCGGCCGGGTCGAGCACCATGCCCTTGCCGGCGCGCAGCCGCAGCACGGTGGCCCGGGCGTCGACCAGCGGCACCCGGTCGCCCACCTCGACGCCGAGCGCCCGGGCTAGCTCGGCGTAGCGCACCGGGGTCGACAGCGGGGAGCGGGCCAGCCGGAAATCGACCGAGAGCACCACCCAGCGGTCGCTGTACTTGAAGATGCTGCCCCGGTACGCGAACCCGCAGTCAGCCGCAGCGAGCCGCACGATCTCGCCGTGGGTACGGTCGTACGCCTCGACGGCCATGATCGTCTCGGCCACCTCCTGGCCGTACGCGCCGACGTTCTGGATCGGTGTGGCACCGGCCGAGCCGGGCACGCCGGAGAGGCACTCCAGCCCCGACCAGCCCCGCTCGATCGTGGCGGCGACCAGGTCGTCCCAGCGCTCGCCGGCCTCGACCCGCACGGTGACCGTGTCGGGGTCCTCGGCGACCACCCGGAACCCCCGGGAACGGATCAGGACGACCGTGCCGGGAAAGCCCTGGTCGCCGATCACCACGTTGCTACCGCCAGCCAGGATGAGAACCCCTTCATCCCGCGCTTCCGCTTCCTGTACTTTTTGTACGATTTCTTCGGCGTTGGTGGCCGTCTCGAGCCGGGCGGCGGGGCCACCGAGGCGGAGCGTGGTGTAGCGGGCCAGGGTGGCCGGACCGGCCTGGAAGGCTTCGGTCGTCGGTTCGGCGTAGACGTCTGACACGCCTTTCACCCTAGGCTGAGGGGTAGCCGCGGCACTCACTGGTGGCCCGGTCACCCCCGGGAGGATTGCGATGGGCAGACTGCACGTCACGAAGGACTTCTGGATCGGCGCGCTGCGGACCGAGGGCCCCGCCTTCGCCGCCGCAGTGTCGGAGGCACCCCCGGAGACACCCGTGCTCTCCTGTCCCGGCTGGACGGTCTCCAACCTCACCCACCATCTCGCCAGGGCCTACGTCTGGACCCGCACGGTCCTGGCCGCCGGGACGACCAGCCGGCCGGAGCGACACGACCCCGAGCCACCGGCCGGCCTGACCCCGGTCGAGTGGTACCGCCGGGAGTACGACCAACTCGTGGCGGCCTTCGAAGCGGTGGACCCGGAAGCGCCGGCCTGGAACTTCGCCCCACAGCCGAAGAAGGCCGGTTTCTGGCCGCGTCGGATGGCGCTGGAAACCGCGGTGCACCGCTGGGACGCCCAGCTCGCGATCGGTGCCGGCGAGCCGGTCGAGGCCAAGCTCGCGGCCGACGGGGTGAGCGAGGCCCTCGACACCTGGCTGCCGGCCGGGAGGCGGATCCACTCCGGCCAGTGGCACGGCGTGGTGCAGTTGACCGCGACCGATGCCGCCCAGGAGTGGTACCTGCGGCTGCGCGGCGAGGGGGTGGCTCTGCTGGACACCGCGACCATCCTCGACCACGACGACCACCGGGCCCGGGCACAGGTCACCGGGACCGCCAGCGACCTGCTGCTGTCCCTGATGGGCCGGATCAGCTTCGACGCCCTCGGCGTGGCCGGCGACCGCCAACTCCTCGACGGCCTGCGGGTGGGGTAAGGAGGGGCCCCCTGTTAACGCCTCGCGTGGTACAGGGGCCCCTTATTAACACGTCGCCGGACGGGCGGGTCAGCAACTAGGGTCGGCTGATGATCAACACCCTGATCCGCCCCGCCCGTCCCGAGGACGCGCCCGCCGTCGTGGCGCTCCGCGCGGTTGTCCACCCGTACCTGGTACGCGGGGTCGAGTCGACCCGCCGCATGATCGCCGAGCCCCCGCCAGGGGAGGACTGGACCGCCTGGGTGGCCGAACTCGACGGGCAGGTGGTCGGCTGGGCGTCGGCGTACCGGAACAGCCAGACCTCGGAGCCGGGCATGGGGGAGGTCTCCACCCTGCAGGTGCACCCGGCGCACCGGGGCCGGGGGGTCGGCACCGCGCTCCTGGACGCCGCGCTCGGCCACCTGCGCGGCATCGGCGCTCGGCGGGTGCTCACCTGGGCCCAGCCCGGGTCCCTGCCGTTCGCCCGCCAGCACGGGTTCACGCCCAGCCGGGAGATGCGCTATTCCGCGCTCGACCTACGGCCCACCCCGTCGATGCCGGAGCTGCCGCCGGGCGTACGGCTGCTGCCGGCCGCCGAGGTGGACCCGCGCCAGATCCACCGGGTGGACGCCGAGTCGTCGCTGGACGAACCGGGCGACGTCCCGACGGACGCCATGGGCTACGACATCTGGTGTTACGAGGTCTGGCACAACCTGGGGCTGGACCGGAACGCCAGCACGGTGGCCGAGGTGGACGGCACGCCGGTGGCGGTCAGCCTGGTCATCAGGGACGGCGACCGGATGTGGTCGGGATACACCGGCACCGTGCCGGCGCATCGCGGGCGCGGGCTGGCCCGACTGGCGAAGCAGGCCGCGCTGCACCGGGCCGCCGAGTCGGGGGTACGAATCGCGTACACCTCGAACGACGAGGCGAACGCGCCGATGCTGGCGGTCAACGCCCGGCTCGGCTACCGGCCGGTGGCCGCCCAGTGGTCCTGCCTGCGCGAGCTCAACTGAGCCCAGCCGCGACCCGCTCGGCGACCGCGTACGTGTCTGCGCCGAAGAGGACCAGCCGGGCCTCGGTGACGTGCCTCGGGATGGCCGCGTTCAACGCCGTCAGCGCCTGGCGTACCGCGTCCTCGATCGGCCAGCCGTAGACGCCGGCGGAGATCAGCGGGAAGGCGACGCTCGTGGCGGCCAGCACGTCAGCGACCTGGAGGCTCTTGGCGTAGCAGTCGCGCAGCAGCACCGACCGGTCCTCGCGCGCGGAGAAGACCGGGCCGACGGTGTGCACCACCCAGCGGGCCGGCAGGTTGCCGCCGGTGGTGGCCACCGCCTGGCCGGTCGGCAGGCCATCCGGATAGCGGGAGGCGCGCAACGCCCGACACTCCTCGAGGATGGCCGGTCCGCCCTTGCGGTGGATCGCGCCGTCCACTCCCCCGCCGCCGAGCAGCGAAGAGTTGGCGGCGTTGACGATCGCATCGACGCGCTGGGCGGTGATGTCCCCTTCGACCAGCGTGAGCTCCACGTCAGATCTCCTCGACGGGCTGGCCGAGCGACCGGCGGGCCAGCAGGGTTGCCCCGGCGACGGCGGCCGGCATGACCAGCACCGCGCCGAGTGGGATCAGGAAACAGACGAAGACGGCCACCCCGAAGCCGAGGGTGGTCGGCCGGTCGACCCGCAGTAGCGCCCGGCGTTCCGCCAACCCCATGCCGCGCCGGTAGAAGGGCGCACCGACCAGCTCCACGGCGAGGAACCAGCCGCCCACCGCCGCACCGATCACCGGGACGACCGTCTGCCCGACCACCGGGATGAAGCCGGCCGCGAAGAGGGGTACGCCGAGCAGCGCGGAAACGGCCACCAGCCGCAGCGAGTCGGCGAGGCTGCGTCGCAGCGAGGCCCAGAACGGCACCTCCACCGCGCCCGGGGTGCCGCCGAGCCGGTCCTCGACCCGCTCGGAGATCGCCTCGTAGAACGGGTCGCCGATGACCAGGGTGACCGCGGTGAAGGTGAGCACCCCGAGCAGCCCACCCAGCCCCAGGAGCGCCAGCCCGGCGATCGCCCGGACCAGGCCCCGCCAGGTCGCCGGCCAGTCGTCGGCGAACGGGGTGACCAGCGCGGCAAGGTCGTCCACGACGTACGCGAGGGCGACGAAGGCGCCGACGAAGAGGGCGCCGGAGATCAGCGCCGGCACGACGCCGAGCAGCATCAGGCCGGGGCTGCGCACGTAGAGACCGATTCCGCGCAGGAGCAGCCCGGCACCGGAGAAGAACCGACCGACCGCCCCGGTCACCGGACGCGCGATGCTGGTCACGTCCACGACTGAGCAGCCTAGTACGACCGGGGCCTACCCGCCTCCGACGGGCGGTGACCGGGCACGGGGGCAGGATGGACGGGTGCGGGCGTCCAGGCTGATCTCGGTGGTGCTGCTGCTCCAGTCGCGGGGCACGATGACCGCGGCCGAGCTGGCCCGCGAGCTGGAGGTCTCGGAGCGGACCGTCTACCGGGACGTGCTGGCGCTCTCCGCCGCCGGGGTGCCGGTGTACGCCGACCGGGGCCGGGCCGGCGGCTACCGCCTGCTCGGCGGCTACCGGACCCGGCTGACCGGGCTGACCCGGGACGAGGCGGAGGCGCTCTTCCTGGCCGGGCTGCCCGGGCCGGCCGGCGACATGGGGCTCGCCGACGCGGTGGCCGCCGCCGAGCTGAAGGTGCTCGCCGCGCTTCCGCCGAGCCTGCGGGACGCGCCGGCCCGGACCGGGCAGCGGTTCCACCTCGACGTGCCGGGCTGGTTCCGCGACGCCACTCCACCACCGTGGCTGGCCGAGCTGGCCCGGGCGGTCTGGCGGGACCGGGTGGTGGAGCTGCGCTACCGCCGGGGCGAGCGGGAGGTGACCCGCTCCGTCGCGCCGTACGGGCTGGTGCTGAAGAGCGGCGTCTGGTATCTGGTCGGCCGGGTCGGCGACGGGTACCGCACGTACCGGGTGGACCGGGTGGTCGGCGTCGAGGTGGGCGAGGAGACCTTCGACCGGGACGAGGGCTTCGACCTGGGGGCGTACTGGCGCCGGCAGGCCGAGGCGTTCCTGCGGGAGCTGCTGCGGGCCGAGGTCACCGTCCGGCTCAGCGCCGCCGGCCTGCGCGCTCTCCGGCACGTGGCGGAGGCCGCCTTCGCGTACGAGGAGGCGGTGGCCAGGGCGGGCGAGCCCGACGGGCAGGGCTGGGTGGTGACCCGCCTGCCCGTCGAGTCCGTCCCGGTGGCGTACGACGTGCTGCTCCGGCTGGGACCGGAGGTGGAGGTGCTCGACCCGCCGGAGCTACGGGACCGCTTCACCGAGGCGGCCCGCCGCTCGGCCGCGCTCTACGCCGAGGCGTCGGCGGGGGCGGACGGGCCGGCGGGGGGTCAGCGGTAGCCGGTGACGTCGGCCGGCTTGCCGGCGTCCTGCACCTCGACGACGTAGCGCCAGGCATCCGGCCGGCTCCCGTCGAGATCGGTGAAGCCGTACACCTTGGCCAGCTCGCCGCTGGAGACGGACCGTCCGTGCCACCGGGCCCGGTCCGGATCGGCCGCCAGCGCGGCGACCGCGCGCCCGACGAACGCGGGCGATTCCGAGATGGCGAAGTGTGGCTCCTTCGCCAGCGCGTCGCGCCAGTTTTCCTCGGTGACGCCGAAGAGCTCCAGCATCAGCTCCGACCGCAGCCAGCCGGGGGTGAGCGCCACCGCCGTGCAGCCGTGCGGCGCCAGCTCGTGCGCCTGCGTGAAGGCGAGCCGGTTCACCGACACCTTGGCCAGGTCGTAGAAGACCGAGAGCCGGTACGTGGTGTCGTTGTAGTCCTTGGTGCCGTCGCCGATCTCGACGACCAGGCCGCCCGGGTTGCGGATCAGCAGCGGCAACGCGAAGTGGCTGGTGATGATGTGGGTGTCCACAGCCAGCCGGAGCGTGCGGAAGCCGGCGTCGAGCGGCTGCTCCCAGACCGGCTTCTCCCAGGTGATCAGCGGGTCGGCACCCCAGATGTCGTTGACCAGCACGTCGAGGCGGCCCTGCTCGGCGTCGATCCGCCCGACCAGGCGGCGTACCTGGTCGGGGTCGAGGTGGTCGACCGGGACGGCGATGCCGGTGCCACCGGCCGCGGTGACCAGCTCGGCGGTCTCCTCGATGGTCTCCGGCCGGTCCATCTCGGACCGGCGCTCCCGGGTGCTCCGGCCGGTGGTGTAGACGGTGGCCCCGGCGGCGCCGAGCTGGACGGCGATCTGCCGGCCGGCGCCCCGGGTCGCCCCGGCGACGAGCGCGATCTTCCCTGTCAACGGTTGCGTCATGCGGACGACGATGGCACCGATACCTGACAGCCGAAGTCCGGTTTTCCGGCCGATCGGGATCCGCCATCATGGCCGCATGCACCTGCTGCTCTCCGGGATCGTCGGCTCGGTCGCCTACGGGCTGGCCGGCCCCGGTTCGGACGTGGACCGGATCGGGGTCTTCGCGGCGCAGACGATCGCGTTCCACGGCCTGCACCCGCCCCGGGAGTCGGTGGTCACCACCAACCCGGACGTGACCTTTCACGAGGCCGGGAAATACTGCCGCCTCGCGCTGAGCGGCAACCCCACCGCCACCGAGCTGATGTGGCTGCCGGACGACTGCTACGAAACCCGTACCGAGCTCGGCGAACGACTCGTCGCCATCCGTTCGGCGTTCCTCAGCGCGCCCCGGGTCCGGGACGCCTACCTCGGGTACGCCACCCAACAGTTCCGGAAACTGACCACCCGGGACTCCAGCATCGGTGGTCGGCGGCGGTCGGCGAAGCACGCCCGGCATCTGGCTCGGCTGCTGCACCAGGGCCGGGTGCTCTACGCGACCGGGGTGCTGGAGATCCGGCTGGCCGACCCGGAGTGGTTCCTGGCCTTCGGCGAGCGGGTCGCGGGCGGCGCGCTGGACGAGGCAGAGGCGCTCGTCGCCGCGGCCGAGCGCGACTTCGAAGAGATCCACACCCCGCTACCCGACCGCCCGGACGAGGAGACCGTGGAACGCTGGCTGATCGACGTGCGAGCCGCCCACCTGCCGCCGACCTGGTACCGGGACTGAACCCCGACCGGTCAGTCCGCGAGGCGTACGCGGACCCGGCGGTTGGCCCGGCCCTTGCTCTCGACCTTGACCACCTGGACCTTGCCGATCTGGGCGGTGGAGGCGACGTGGGTGCCGCCATCGGCCTGCACGTCCAGCCCGACGATGTCGACGATCCGGACCTCCTGCTCGTCGGGCGGGATCAGGTTGGACTGGGTACGGATGATGTCCGGCAGGGCCAGCGCCTCGGCCCGGGGCAGGACCCGCACGGCAACCGCCCGGTCGGCGGCCACCTCGGCGTTGACCAGCTCCTCGATCCGGCTCTTGAAGTCGGGCGGCACCTCGGGCAGGTTGAAGTCCATCCGGGCCTCGCCGGGCTCCATGTTGCCGCCGGTGACCAGCGCGCCGAAGTCGCGGAACACCACCCCGCAGAGCACGTGCAGGCCGGAGTGGGTCCGCATCAGCATGGTCCGGCGGGCGTCCTCGACCGCGCCGGTGACCGCGGTGCCGACCGGCGGCAGCGGGTCACCCTCGGCCGGGATCAGCCAGAGGTCGTCGCCCTTGCGGGTGCCGACGATCCGGGTCTGCGCGCCCTGCCAGAGCAGCACCCCGTGGTCCGGCGGCTGACCGCCGCCGCCCGGGTAGAAGGCCGACCGGTCCAGCACGATGCCCTGCTCGGGATCGGCCGCCAGCACCGTGCACGCCCACTCCCGCAGGGTGGGGTCGGCGAGGTCGAGACGGTGCGTACGACCATGATGTGTGACACCCATGACAGTGGACGTTACCCGTTGAGGAAGGTGGAGATCCGCTCCCGCAGGTCGGCGCGGTCCGTCCAGAGCACGCCCGGCCGGTCGTACACGTGCAGGGTGGCGTGCGGGAGCACGGCGGCCAACTGCTCGGCGACCGCCACCGGGTGCAGGTCGTCACCGGCGCAGCCGATCACCAGCGCCGGCGCGGTGACCGAGGCCAGGACGGCCGCATCCCGCAGCGGGGCCTGCTCCGGCAGGCTGGCCAGCCCCGGCGCGAGCCCGTCCCGCAGCAGCTGGTCCAGCCGCTGCCGCAGGTACGCCCACCCCGCCGGAGTGTTACGCACGTCCGGCGGCAGCTCCAGCGACACCGCGTCGGCCAGCGCGGCGGCGTCCCCGTCCGCCACGGCGTCGAGCAGATCGGACAGGCGGGCGCGGGCCACCTCGCCCCGTGGGGTGTCCAGCACGGCGGGCAGGAAGAAGACGAGCTTCTCGAAGCGTTCCGGGCTCTCGGCGAGCAGCCGGCACAGCGCACCCGCACCGAGGCTCGCCCCGAAGGCCCGGGTGGCGCCGCCGAGGTCGGCTATGGACCGCAGGTCGCGGGCCAGGTCCAGATAGGTCCACGGCCCGGGCGGCGAGTCGGAGCGGCCGTGCCCCCGGAACTGGAAGAAGATCTTGCGGCCGGTGACCGCGCTGCCGAATGGTCGGGTGGTGGCGATGCCGCTGCCGAGCCCGTGCGCGAACACCGTCGCCGGATCACCGGCGCCGGTGACCAGCCGCTCCAGTCGAACACCATGTGGAGTGGTGACCAGTTCGGTCGCCGGCTCGGGCAGCGCCGGCCGGCCGGTGCGGGGCCCGCCGGGGCCGGGGCCCCAGGTACGCGGGCCGCCGTCCGGCGGCGGGGGCCAGCGGAATCCCCTCACCAGCCTCGGCCGTCCTGCAGGTCGCGCAGCCCGACCCGAACGTCCAACAGGTAGATCAGAGCTGCCGCGATACCGACCAGGCCAAAAATGCTCAGCGGGCCGAAGCCGAACGCTGGCAGCGTCAGGATCAGGCAGATCCCCAGGATCGCGATCCAGCCGCCCTTGGGCAGGGTGCCGATCGCGCCGAACGCGTCGGAGCGCTGGGTGATCGCGTGCACCAGGGAGACGCCCTCGATCACCAGCGCGAAGACGAGCAAAATCAGCTCGATCACGGCGGTGACATGGAACACGAAGATCGGCGCGGCGTAGGCCATGTCGGCAAGCTTATGCCCAGACCCCGGAAACGTCCGAGAGGACGCTGTCCGGGGTCTGGGGCGAGGATCGACCTATTCGGCAGTCGGGCGGGTCCGTTTGGTGGTCTTCGGCAGCTTCGCCGACGGGGTCCCCGACCTGGTGGCCTTGGCGGTGGTGGCCTTGGCGGCCCGGGTCCGCTTCGCCGGGGCAGGCTTGGCCTCGACCGCCTCGACCGCCTCGACGACCTCGACCACCTCGACGACCTCGGCCGGGCTGGGCATCTCGCCCGGCTGGGCGGCCGGTGCGTGGTGGGCCTCGGTCACGTCGATGTCGGCGTTCACCGTGTCGACGGCCTCGAGCAAACCGGCGCCGACGACCCGCTCGCCCCGGGCGACCAGCTCGGCGTACGCAGCCAGGGCGCGCTCCTGGGCGTCGGCGACGGCGCGCTCGGCCCGAGCCTGCGCGGCCTGGGCGCCGGCCCGGGCACGCTCCTGAGCGGACTGCGCGCTGGCCAGCATGGTGGCGGCGTTACGGCCGGCGGACTCACGGAGCTTGTCCAGGTCGAAATCGGCAGCAGCGGCCCGCTCGCGGAATCCGGACGCGGTGAGGTTGGCTGCCTTCAGCGTCTCGGTCGCCTTCTGGCGCAGCTCGACGCCGGTGACGACGACCTTGCCGCCAAGGTCCGTGACGACCCGGGGGGCCAGTTCACCGACCACGGCGGGGAGCTTGCGCAGCTGCCGTAGGGCCAGCTCGCCGGCACCGGCGGCGGCGTAGAGCGGGGCGGGAATGCGGTTGGTCTTCGGCTGGGTCATGACTCCTCCTCGTCGGAGACGACGGTGGTCGGGGCGGGCGTGGCACCCGCCTCGGTAACGGCGACCGACTCGAGGACGGCCTCAGTCGGGCTGCCGCCCGGCGTGGTGGGGCCGGTCGCGGCCGGCGTGACGGTCGCCGGGGCCTGCGGTGCTACGCCCGGCGCGCTGGCCCTCGGGGTCGGCTCGGTGGCGCCCGGGCTCTCGGCCGGCTCGGTGGCCGCCTGCGCCGCGGCGGTCGCCTCGGCGAGCCGGGCGTTCTCCCGGCGGAACGTCTCGTAGATCTGGGTGAGCGACTGCTTCTGGGCCATGGTCAGCTCGGGGTCGACGGCGATCGCCGCGAGCACGCCCTGCCCCTCCTTGGCGTCCAGCAGCCCGGCCCGCAGGTACATCGCCGGGGTGGAGACCCGCAGGGCGCTGGCGAGCTGCTGGAGCACCTCGGCGCTCGGTTTGCGCAGGCCGCGCTCGATCTGGCTGAGGTAGGGGTTGCTGACGCCGGCCTGCTCGGCGAGCTGGCGCAGCGAGATCTTCGCATTGCGGCGGAGGTCGCGAATGAATCCGCCGATGTCGGGAAGGTCTTTGCCGGTGGCCATGCTTCCACGGTAACGACTGCCGCTAGCTCCTGCAAGCGAAATGCTAACCAAAGTTAGCGGCGTTCAACTGGCCGGTTGCGCACCCGGTGTCCGGTCCGTACGGTTCCCTCCGTGGCCAAGATCGAAGTGAACGGCGCGGTGCTCGCGTACGACGAGGCTGGCAGCGGCAGCCCGGTGGTGCTGATGCACGCCGGCATCGCCGACCGACGGATGTGGCGGGCTCAGGTGCCCGCGCTCGCCGCGCGGCATCGGGTGCTCGCCGTCGACCTGCGTGGCTACGGCGACTCCGAGCTGCCGCCCACGCCGTTCGCGTACCACGACGACGTGGTCGGGCTGCTGGATGCCCTCGGCATCGCGCAGGCCGCCCTGGTGGGCTGCTCGTTCGGCGGCAAGGTCGCGGTGGACACCGCGCTGGCGTACCCGGAGCGGGTCTCCGCGCTGGCCCTGTTCGGCGCCCCGGTCTCCGGCAGCGAGTGGTCCGAGGAGACCGAACAGCTCTGGGACGAGCTGGTCGGCGAGGCGGACCCGGAGGACTTCGCGGCGACCGCGGCCGGCGAGGTGCGGTACTGGGTGGTCGGCCCGACCCGCCGCCCCGAGGACGTGGACCCAGAGCTGATCCGGTTCGCCGACGAGATGGACCGGCGGGCGCTCGCCGCCGAGCTGGCGCTCAGCGCCGTCGAGGTGGGCGAACTCGACCCGCCGGCGATCGACCGGCTGGCCGAGCTGCGGATGCCGGTGCTGGTCGGGACCGGCACGCACGATGTCGCGGATCTCCGCCACCTCGCCGACCGGATCGCCGACGAGGCACCGCACGGCGTACGTCTGCCGGACGTTCCGGACGCCGCCCACCTGCTGCCGCTCGAGCGCCCCGAACCGGTCAACGCCGCCCTGCTCGACTTCCTGCCCTGATCTGAGCCCGGCCGAGCCGGCTCGCGTCGCCGCTTGGGCGGGTCGCGCCGTGGAGCCATCACTGCGCCGAACTCACCAGACCGGACGGACCGCGCCGACCGGAAGGCCGCCGCCGAGCAGCGGCACCTCGGCGTACTCGGTCAGCACCGGGGCCTCGACGCCGAGCCGGCGCAGCGCCGACACCAGCACCGGCATTCGCGCCCGCCCGGCGCCGTCGTCGATCTTGAGGGCGACCGCGCCGACCTCCGGGACCGCCGCCGCGATCACGCCCTCCGCGCCGACCTTGGCCAGCAACCCGGGTACGCCCCGCATCAGCCGGGTGTCATCCGCCTGGGTGCCGCCCACCAACTCCGGGTACTCCCGCATAGCGTCGGCCACGGTCCGCTCGACGGTGCCCGGCTCGGCCGAGACCAGCCGCAGAAACGCCCGCGCCAGCCCGGTCAGCGAGACGGCGAGCACGGGCGCGCCGCAGCCGTCCACCCCGACGGCCGCCGCCCGTTCCCCGGTGAACTCCTCGATCGCGGCGGTCAACCGCTGCTGGAGCGGGTGCTCGGGCAGCCAGTAGCCGTTCACCGGCCAGCCGGCGGCGACACAGGTCAACAGCATTCCGGTGTGCTTGCCGGAGCAGTTCATCTGGATCCGCCGCGGACCGCCGCCGGCCCGCAGCACCGCCTCCCGGGCCGCCTCGCCGACCGGCAGGTCCGGCGGGCAGTGCAGCGCCTCTTCGGTCAGCCCGGCGCGGCCCAGCAGGGCGGTGACCCGCTCGACGTGGAACTCCTCGCCGGCGTGGCTGGCCGAGACCAGCGCCACGTCGGCCCGTTCGGTCAGCGGCAGCCCGGCCCGGAGCATCCCGATCGCCTGCATCGGCTTGTTGGACGACCGGGGGAAGATCGGCGAGGTCGGGTCCCCCGCACCGGCCACCGGCGCACCGGCCGCGTCGAGCACCACCACGGATCCGCGGTGGACGCCCTCCACGAACCCGGACCGGACCACCTCGGCGAGCGGCACGCCACCCTCGTACGTCTTTCCCACGAAGTGGACGGTACCGCCGGGTCCGGCGGGCCCCACACCGGGGTGACCAGCGACATCGGCCCGGGGCGTACAGGGTCACCGGCCGGGCCGGGGCTTACACGCCGAGCAGCTGCCGAGCCTCGGCGGTGGTCAGCGGCGGGCGCTGGGCGAGCTGGGCGAAACCGACCGCCCGGGCGACGAGCTGCATGTTCGACTCGACCGGCCGCCCCTTGGCGTAGGTGACGGTGTCCTCCATGCCGACCCGCAGGTGCCCGCCCGCCGACAGCGACGCCAGCATCACCGGGATCGTGCTGCGGCCGATCCCGGTAGCCGAGAAGGTGCTGCCCTCCGGCAGGTCGCGCAGCATCTGCTGAGCGGCGACCAGGGTCGCCGTGGTGCCCGGCATGCCGCCCGGCACGCCCATCACGAAGTCGACGTGCACGTGCCCGCCGTGCGGCAGGCCGTACTTGCCGAGCAGCCGCTGAAGGGCGGTGAGGTGGCCGAGGTCGAAGATCTCGTACTCGGGGACGACACCCTTCTCCTGCATCCGGGTGTGCAGGTCGACGATGAACTCCCAGCGGTTCAGGAAGACGTCGTCGCCGAAGTTGACCGTGCCCATGGTGCAGGAGGCCATGTCGGGCCCGGCGTCCAGCACGGCCAGCCGAGCGGCCTCCGGGTCGGTCACCGCGCCGCCGGAGGAGAGCTGCACGATCAGGTCGGTGCCCTCCCGCAGCGCCGTCACGGTCTCCCGCAGCCGGCCCTGGTCGAGGGTGGGCTTCGCCTCGTCGTCCCGGATGTGGACGTGGATCACGGCGGCGCCGAGCGCCTCGCACTCCTTGGCGGTCAACAGCAGCTCGTCGAGGGTCACCGGCAGCGCCGGCACCTCCGACTTGGCCGACTCCGCGCCGGTGGGGGCAACCGTGATCAACGTCCCTGTCGTCATGTCGGCGATCCTAGACCGCCGGCCCGCCTCCGGTCGACGGCCGGAGGGGCGTCGAGACGGAAGATCGCCCGCATCCGCCCGTGAAGACGGAAAAATTTCCGCCTTGCGGGCGTCAGCCCGGCACCCTTACGCCGGCTCGATGGCGGCGGCGGTCTCGCCGACCAGCAGCCTGGCGTCGTCGGAAACGTTGCGCTTCACCACGGCGAGGGCGATCTGGCCCAGCTCGTGATGCTGCACCGCGGTGCCGACGAACCCGACCGCCCGGCCGTCGAGGGTCACCGGCGTGCCGGCGGCCGGCGGCTGATCGGTGGTCACCCCGTCCAGGTGCAGGAGTACGAGGCGACGCGGCGGCTTGCCGAGGTTGTGCACCCGGGCGACCGTCTCCTGCCCCCGGTAGCAGCCCTTGTCCAGGTGCACGGCCGACGCGATCAGGTTCACCTCGGCGGGAATGGTGCGGTGGTCGGTGTCCACCCCGGCCCGGGCCCGCCGTGCGGCCACCCGGACCGCCTCGTACGCCCACAGCCCGGCCACCGGCACGCCCGCGCCGCGCAACTCGGCCACCACCCCGGCCATGGCCGGGCGAGGCACCAGCAGGTCGACGCCCAGCGCCACCCGCCGGGCCCACCCGCCGATCGGCAGCGGCCGTACGTCGTACCGCACGGTGGGCCGTGGTGGCAGCTCACCGGAGCGGAACTTCGGACCGGGCACCGCGATCTGGTCCGGCGCGGCCAGCCCGGTGACGCCGAGGGTGTCGAGCGCGCCGGCGGCCTCGGGCCCGACCAGCGAGAGCACCGCGTGGTCGGCGGTGGCGTCCCGCGGCTCGACCTTGCTGAAGAATCGCATCCTCTCCAGGTATGACAGGAGCCCGTCGGTCATCCCCGGCTCGGTGTCCAGCCAGGTGGTCTCGCCGTCGTCGGCCACCACGGCGTGCTGCTCGACATGCCCGTGCGGGGAGAGCACGAGCAGCTCGGTGCCCTGCCACGGGCCCAGCGCGGCGAGGTGCTGGCTGGTCAGCGTGTGCAGCCAGCCGATCCGTTCCTCGCCGGGCACCGCCACGACGCCCCGGTGCGACCGGTCGACCAGACCGACGCCGGTGGCGAGGGTCCGCTGCTCGCGCAGCGGGTCGCCGTAGTGGGCGGCCACCGGCCCCACCCCGGCCGCCCGGTGGGCCGGCTCGGGCTGGTCCCGGGTCTCCTCGTCGATCGCCTCGGTGGCCACCGCTCCCGCAATGTCGATCATTTACTCTCCCCGTTCTCGCACCGGCCGCAGACGCCGAAGAGCGCCACGTGCCCAATGTCGACCTGGAATCCCCGCTGCGCGGCCAGCCGGTCGGCGAGCGGGTGAAGCAGCTCGGGCTCGATCTCGTCGATCGCGCCGCACTCCCGGCAGACCAGGTGAAGGTGCTGGTGCTCGCCGGCAGCGTGGTAGGTCGGCGAACCGTGCGACAGATGGGTGTGCGTCACCAGACCGAGCCGCTCCAGCAGCTCCAGCGTCCGGTAGATGGTGGTGATGTTGACTCCGGCGGCGACCTCTCGGACCGCCGTGTGGACCTGTTCCGGCGTGGCGTGCCCCAGGTCCAGCACCGCCTGCAGGATCAACTGCCGCTGTGCCGTCAGCCGCAGCCCACGGGAGCGGAGCAGTTCGGCGAGGGAGGATTCGGACACCATCCGATCATAGTTCGGCGGCCGCGCCGGCCCGGCCGCCGCCGTCGTACCGACTACCCTCGGCGCCCATGGAGGCGTCGCGGGTGGCCGTACTCGGCCGGGGCCTGGTCGCGCCCGTGGAGGCAGTGCTGCGCGGCGACGACCGGGGGGTGCTGCACGGGGACGGTCTCTTCGAGACCATGCACCTGCGCGGCGGCCAGCCCTGGCTACGCGACGCCCACCTGGCGCGGCTACGGTCCGGCGCGGCGGCACTCGAGTTGGCGCTGCCGTCCACCGACGCGCTGGTGCGACTGGTCGACGAGATCCGGGCCGGCTGGCCGCCCGAGGTGGAGGGGGCGCTGCGCCTGGTCTGCACCCGGGGGCCAGAGGGCGGCGGTTCGCCGACGGTCTACGCCACGCTGGGCGAGGTGCCGGCCGAGGCCCGGCGGGCCCGGCGCAATGGGGTGACGGTGGCCACCCTGCCGCTCGGGGTGGCCGCCCGCTCCCGCCCCGAGTTGGGCTGGCTCCCGGTGGGCGTCAAATCCACCTCGTACGCGGTGAGCACCGCCGCCCGCCGCTGGGCGGCCCGCGCCGGGTTCGACGACGTGCTCTGGGTCTCCACCGACGGGTACGCGCTGGAGGGGCCGAGCGCCAACGTGGTGTGGCTGACCGGGACGACGCTGTGCACGGTGCCGGCGGCAGCCACCGGTGTGCTGCCCGGGGTGACCGCGAGATGGCTCCTCGACCACGCCCCCGAGCTGAACCTCACCGCCGACGAACGCCTGATCACCCCCGCCGAGCTGAAGAGCGCGGACGCCGTCTGGCTAACCTCATCCCTCCGCGGCCTAGCGGAGGTCCGTTCCCTGGACAGCACCCCCCTCCCCCGTTCCCCCCACACCCCCGCCCTGCTAGCCCTCCTCGCCTTCCCCCTCCCCGCCGCCGACCAACAGCGTTGATCATGAGGTTGGCGGCAGTATTGGAGACCGCCGCCAACCTCATGATCAACGAGAGTGGCGGGGTGAGGGTGGCGGTTAGCCTGCGGTGCGGGTTAGGCGGGCGGAGAGGTGAGGGCTCAGGGCATGGCCCATGGCGGCCATCTCCTGGGCGTAGAGCAGGGCGCCCTCGACGATGCCGAAGAGCCGGGCGCCGGCGGTGACCTCCTTGGCCGTGGCCGTACGGACCACCGCGTCGGTGGCGAACTCGATCTGGGTGCCCCGGCGCTTACCGATGTGCAGCTCCATCACCCCGGTGGGCGTGGACATCAGGGCTTCCAACTCGTCGGTGACCCGGTCACCGTCCATCACCGGGCGCCACCAGCCGACCTCACGACCGGCCGGGCGGACCGGGCGGCTCTGCTCGTCGAGGATCCAGGCGCGGGACTCGTAGAACAGGAACGGCCGGCCGTCGTGACTGATCCGGATCTCCTGCGCGTAGTCGAAGTCCTCGATGGTCGGGAACCCGCCCCGGCCGCGCCCACGCCACACCCCGATGTACGGCAGCAGCCCGTCCAGGCTCCGGTGCAGCTTCGGGCCGACGCGCAGGTCGTGGCTCTCCTCGTACGGGTACGGGTCGACCGGCGGCGCGTTCAGCCACGGCGGCTGCAGCGGATTCTCACTCACCATTTTCCTCTCGAAATCTTCACAGCCAGATAGACCAGGCCACCGGCGAGCGCGCCCAGGCCGGCGACCAGCAGGCTGACGAACCCGATCTCGGTAACCATCCCGGCCATCCTATGCTGGCGCCATGGCCCGCTCTCTCGTCGTCAAGGCCACCGCCGGCGCGGACGCTCCCGAGCGCTGCGCGCAGGCCTTCACCGTCGCCGCCACCGCGGCGGCCGCCGGAGTCGACGTGTCGCTCTGGCTGACCGGGGAGTCGACCTGGTTCGCGCTGCCCGGGCGCGCGCAGGATTTCGAGCTGCCGCACTCCGCGCCGCTGGCCGAGCTGCTGCACGTGATCCTGGCCACCGGCAAGGTCACCGCCTGCACGCAGTGCGCGGCCCGCCGGGACATCGGCCCGGACGACGTCATCCCCGGCGTACGCATCGCCGGCGCGGCGGTCTTCGTCGAGGAGGCGATGGCCGAGGGCGCACAGGCCCTGGTCTACTGACGCCCAACCCGGCGGTACGTTTCAGCCGGCGCAGCCGGTCGAGGCGGCCAGCCGGAGCTGGTCCCCGCTGGCGTCAACCAGCACGACCACCCGCCCGCTCCGGTAGGCGTACACCTCGGGGCGGTCGACCAGGGCGGAGCCGAGCGGGCGCAGCGGCGCCAGCGACAGCGGTTCGGTGCCGGCCGCGACGCGGACCGTGTTCGCCGTCCCGCCGGCCGGGCAGGGCGTCACCACGACCTCATCGGCACCCGCCGGCACCGGCCGGCCCAGCGCGCGCAGCGCCGCCTCCAGTTCCGCACCGAGGGAGTACGCGGGCAACAGGATGGCGTCGTCGGTGTGGGCGGGGCGGCAGCCGGTCGTCGCGGACAGTCGCACCCGCCCGTCGGCCACCACCCGCCCGTCAACCGTGACGAACTCCCCCGCGTCGGCGCGCAGCCGGGGGCCCTCCGAGTCGGCACGGACCCCGGCCCGCCAGTCGGCCGGCAGTCGCTGCGCCACCCGCTCCAGCAGGGCCCGCTCGCTCCCCCCGGCGACCAGCACGTCCAGGCCACGGGTGAGGGTCGCCCCGTCGGCCAGCGGGGTGAGCCGACAACCCCGCCGCACCTGGACAGGGGTCAGCTCCCACGCCTCGCCGTCGACGACGGCCACCAGGCGCCCCACCGCGCCGGCCACCACCGGGTCCGCTTGGCTCAGGCTGCGCTGCTCCTTCACCGTCGGCGGGTCGTGTCGCACCGACCACCAGGTCAGTCCGGCGAGCAGCACCCCCCACGCCACCGTCGCGGCCACCAGCCAGCGCAGCCCCCCGCGCCGCCCCGACGCGGGCTGCTGAGGACGGGTCGGCGGGGCCCACCCCGCCTGAACAGCACCACTCACCCGCCCATCGTGTCACGCCCGGCCGGCCCCACACGCACCCACGGCGCGCACCGCGACCTTCGCCGCACCCTTCGCCGATCATGGAGTTGCGGCACTGGACGTATGCCATAACCAGGGCATATCGGGTGCCACAAGTCCATGATCGGCGGGAAGGGGTGGGGGGTGGGGGTGGGGTGGGGTGGGTTAGGGGGTGACTGTGAGGGTTAGTTCGTTGATGCCGCGGGTGGCGGTGATGGGGGTTTCGCCGTTGCCGTGGCGGGAGAGCGCGCGGAGGGTCCAGGTGCCCGGCGCAGCGAAGAACCGGAACTGGCCGGCCGGAGAGGTCACCACCTCGGCGGTGAACTCGCCGGTCGCGTCGAGCAGCCGGACGTAGGCGCCCGGCACGACCTCGCCGGACTCGGCCTTGACCAGGCCGGTGATGACGGTTTCCTTCTCCAGGTCCAGGCTGGCTGGCAGCGGGGCGGCCTGGTCCGGAGCGGCGCAACCGGCGGCGGTGGCAGCGGCCGCTGCGGTGGGAGCAGTCATGATCACGCCTCCCCGGGCTCGTCGCCGAGCGCGACCGGCACGCCGACCAGCGAGCCGTACTCGGTCCAGGAGCCGTCGTAGTTCTTCACGTTGCGGTGGCCGAGCAGCTCCTGGAGCACGAACCAGGAGTGCGAGGAGCGCTCGCCGATCCGGCAGTAGGCGATGGTCTCCCGGCTGTCGTCCAGCCCGGCGTCCGCGTAGATCTTGCGCAGCTCGTCGTCGGACTTGAACGTGCCGTCCTCGTTGGCCGCCTTGGACCACGGGACGCTGATCGCGGTGGGGATGTGCCCGGCCCGCTGGGCCTGCTCCTGCGGCAGGTGGGCGGGGGCGAGCAGCCGGCCCGCGTACTCGTCGGGGCTGCGCACGTCGACCAGGTTCTTGACGCCGATCGCGGGGACGATCTCGTCGCGGAAGGCCCGGATCGTGGTGTCCGGCTCCTGTGCGACGTACTGCGTCCGCTCGCGCGTCACCCCGTCGGTGACCAGCGGGCGGCCGTCCAGCTCCCACTTCTTGCGGCCGCCGTCGAGCAGCTTGACGTCGCGGTGGCCGTAGAGCTTGAAGTACCAGTACGCGTACGCGGCGAACCAGTTGTTGTTGCCGCCGTAGAGGATCACGACATCGTCGTTGGCGATGCCACGCTCGGAGAGCAGGGCCTCGAACTGGGCCTGGTTGACGAAGTCCCGGCGCACCGGGTCCTGGAGGTCGGTCCGCCAGTCGAGCTTGACCGCGCCGGCGATGTGGCCGGTGTCGTAGGCGGAGGTGTCCTCGTCGACCTCGACGAAGACGACGCCCGGGGCGCCGATGTTCTTCTCGGCCCACTCGGCCGAGACGAGTGCGGTGTCGCGACTCATCAGATCACTCCCTGGTGAGGATTGGATGGTGAGCCAGCGCGCGGAGATCGATATCGGTGATTGTCGCACCGCGCGCGGGACCCAGAATTGAAAACGGATCACGGGTACGTGCGACGGCGCCGCTGCCGGGCGATCAGGGGGAAACCGGAGGGTGCGCGGACCCTGCGTGCCGGTGGCCGCTAGGCGGCCGAGGACAGCCCCGCCGTCAGATGACGGGGCGACACAGGCAGGTGGCCACGCGGCACAGGTCGACCGCGCGCCGTTTGGTGAGGAGCGTCCCCATGAGCAGGGACACTACCAGCTGCTCCCGCCGATGCCATCGACCCGACCAGCATCCGGGACACGGCCGGGTCACCCGGCGGCGTTGATCGGCACGTTCTTCGCGTCGGCGGTGACCAGCAGCCCGTCCGGCTTCGGCTCCACCTGGCGCACGGTGAGCCCGAACGGCAACTCCGGCAGGGGAACATCGGCCGAGATGCTGTTGGCGTAGTTGGCCAGCAACGTGCGGGCCAGCGGCAGGTTCGGCAGCCCCGCGGCGGTCAGGTCCTTGAATTTCAGCGCCACCTTGCCGTTGGCGACCGTCACGTCCGCGGTGCCGTTGACGGTGAGCTGTTTGCCGAGGATGTCCACCGGCGCGGTGACGCTGAGCTTGCCGTCCCGCTCGCCGAGTGTGAGCCCCGGCCGGTCGAGGAGCTTCGCCAGGCTGTCGTAGGAGATGGTGGCGTGGCCGTCGACGCTCTCGGCGACCACGTCGCCCCGGCGGGAGCGGAGGGTGTCCAGCGACGCCCGTACGTTGTGGGCCGCCACGTCGAGCCGGGGCACGCTGACCGTGTCACCGTGCACGGAGCCCTTCACGTCGGTCAGCACGATCGAGATGTGCTCGTACCGGCCCGCCGCGACCTGGGTGAGGAAAGGGAAACCACCCACGTCGACCCGGGGCGGCGCGGACTGCACGTCCTGCCGGGCGACCTCCTGCCGCACCTGGTCGGCGATGACCCGCTCGGCCACCCCGGCCGCCACCCGGTCGGCGACCACCAGCAGCCCCGCCAGGACCAGCAGCAGCACGACGAAACCGATCAGCACCTTCCGGCCACGCCGCCGAGGCCGGCCCTCGTACGCCGGGTACGCCTGTGCCACGCCGCCTCCTCCTCGCCGGGTAGTCGCCGGGCGGCGCACGATCCTCGCCGTGCGTCGCCGTCTCGCGGCGCAACGGTACTTACCCGAGACGTGAAATCCCCAACCGTTCGCTCAGAGGAAGAGCACGCACATGGCGTACGCGGCGGGCGCGGCGAGCGCGAAGCCGCCCAGCGGCCCCTGCATGTGCCGGGCGATCCACATGGTCGGCGGCTCGCCGGCCATCAGTCGGCCCGCCTCGGCGTACCCGACGGCGAGGTCGACCAGCACGGCGGTGGCCGCGGTGACCAGCCCGACCAGGGCGGCGCTGGTCGGGGTGAAGCCGACCACGTAGATGCCGAGCACCGCGCTGGCCAGGGTGCCGAGCATGGCGCCCACGACCACGCCGGCGGCCCCCCGGGGCACCTGTGGGGCGAGCCGGGGCCAGGGTGCCACCGCGTCGGTCAGCCGAGCCATGAGCAGCGCGACGCCGGCGGCGGTGAGGCAGACGGTGATCGCCTGGGTGCCCTTCGGGACCCGGCCGAGCACGATCAGGCTGGAGAACGCAACCACGCCCACCACGATCAGCAGGGTGCTGCCGAGCGAGTCGGTCACCCTGACCCGGTCCACCCGGCGGACGAGCTGGCCGAGCACGCCGAGCACGAAGCCGGCGGCCGCGGCGTACCCGAGCGGGGCCAGGCCGGCGATCTCGGACTGCACCGCCGTGGCGTCGGCGATGACGGCCACCCCGGCGCTGATCAGCGCGACCACCAGCAGCGCCGGCGGGCGCATGGCCATCGTCCAGGCGAGCACGAAGAGCAGTTGCACGCCGAAGACGATGAACGCGAAGGGCAGCCGATGCCCCGGGCCGGCGGTCTGCGCGCCGAGCACCAGGCCGGCGCCGAGCAGCGCGGCGAAGCCCGCGATGGTCAGCGCCAGCGGCCGGCGCACCGGAACGGGGGGTGCCTCCTCCTCGGGCTCGTCGACGGACTCGTCGTCCGGGCGGCGCCCCGGGCCGCCCTTGCGCAGCCGGCGCGGCCCGGTCCGCTCCGGACGGTCCCCGCCGTCGTCGGCCGGAGCGGTACGCGGGCCCGGCGGGTAGCCACGGGACGGGCCGGCCGGCGCCGGAGGCGCGTCGTCGGCCCACGGGTCACGGCCGGTGTCGGGCGAGGTCGAGGGAAACACGCCCCGATCGTGCCAGACCGGGCCGCGCTGGCGGAGGTCACGGTTTCGGCAACGTTAAAACCTGCGCCGCGATCCGGGGCAGAAAGGGCAAACGGGAAGTGAGGCGGAGGTGAAGGGCGTCCGATCCGTTACGCTCAACCCGCTACCCGCCCCCGCCAGCGACGCCGGGACCACGCAAGTTCTCAGCGCCGCCCCGGATGAGGAGTGCCGCTGGTCATGCGCGGCCGGAGGGCCGCCGGGACGGAGGTGATCGTGTGGAGATCCTGCTGCTGGTGACCGCACGGGCAGGTGAACCCTCCGCAGTGCTGCCAGCGCTCGACCTGCTTTCGCACTCGATCCGTACCGCACCGCGCGACGTCCGCACGCTGGTCTCCGGCCCGACCCCGGACGCCGTGCTGGTGGACGCCCGCTCCGAGTTGGGTGAGGCCCGGGCGACCTGCCGGATGCTGCACGCCACGGGGCTGGGCGTGCCGCTGCTCGCGGTGGTCACGGAGGCCGGCCTGATCGCGCTGAACGTCGACTGGGGCGTGGACGACGTCATCCTGGCGTCGGCGGGGCCGGCCGAGGTGGAGGCCCGGCTACGGCTCGCGGCGGACCGACTGACCAGCGCGACGGCCGGGGCCGGCGGCTCGATCCGGGCCGGCGAGCTGACCATCGACCCGGACACCTACGCGGCCAGACTCAAAGGCCGTCCGCTCGACCTCACCTACAAGGAGTTCGAGCTGCTGAAGTTCCTGGCCCAGCACCCGGGTCGGGTGTTCAGCCGGGACCAGCTGCTCCGTGAGGTCTGGGGGTACGACTACTTCGGCGGCACCCGGACGGTCGATGTGCACGTACGGCGGCTGCGCGCCAAGCTCGGTTCGGAGTACGAGTCGATGATCGGCACGGTGCGCCAGGTCGGCTACAAGTTCGTCGTGCCGCCAGCGCGTTCGCTGCCGGAGTCGGAGCCCGCCCCGCTGCCCGCCTGAGCGCGCCCCCCTTTCGTGAGATTCGCTTTCGTTTAGCCCGTTCGCCCGCCCACTTGGCCCTAATCTGAGGCAAATCGGGCTAAGGGGGCGACAGTGGGCACGGGGACTGCGAGGCAACCGACGAGCCGGCACCAACAGCCGAACGGGCGGTGCCGCTGATGTCGAACAGGACGATGCGCGGGCTCGGGCTCGTGACCCTGGTGCTGGCCACGCTGCTCGGCTCGGCGTACGCGCTCGGCCGTGGCCTGGTGGCGGAGATGGGGGTCAAGCCCAGCGGTTCGCCCGCCAATGCCAACGTCAACGGCACGCGATACGCCGACCAGCCACCCGCCACCTCCCTTGCTCCCACGCCGTCCGCCAGCCCGAGCCCGTCCCCGCAGCCCGTCACCAACGGCGACGGCGACGGGCCGTACGGCAGCCTGATGAGCACGGGGTCGTCGCGGGTCGCGCTGACCTTCGACGACGGGCCCGACCCGGCGTACACCCCGCAGGTGCTCGCCCTGCTCCGGCAGTACGGGGTGAAGGCCACCTTCTGCGTGGTGGGAGAGAACGCGGAGAGCAGCCCGGACCTGATCCAGGCGATCGTGTCCGAGGGGCACACCCTCTGCAACCACTCCTGGAGCCATGACGAGAACATGGGCAAGCGGTCGCCGGACACGATCCGCGCCGACCTGCTCCGCACCAACGAGGCGATCCGGGCGGCGGTGCCGGACGCGGCGATCGCGTACTACCGGCAGCCCGGGGGCAACTGGACGTCCCCGATCGTGTCGATCGCGCAGGACCTCGGCATGACCTCGCTGCACTGGGGGGTGGACCCGTCCGACTGGCAGGCGCCCGGCGTGACGCGGATCATCCAGAGGGTGCTGAGCCAGACGGAGCCCGGCTCGATCGTGCTGATGCACGACGCCGGCGGCGATCGGAGGGGCACGGTCACCGCGCTGGAATACCTGCTGCCCGAGCTGCTGAGCCGGTTCCAGTTGGAGGCCTTGCCCACCGGGACCACCTGACGACCACCACCGGCCGCTACCGTGGCGGGATGAGCGAGCGTCAGCGAGCGAATGACCAGCGCGGTGCGAAGGTGCCTCATGTCGGCACGAAGCGAAGCGGAGTGCCGGCATGAGCAGCACGGAGCCGACCGCCGACCGAATCGTCCGCGCTGACCGGCTGGCCCCGGTCGAGGTGGCCGAGGTGCTGGCACTGGCCCGCGTCGCCGGCGACACGGACGGCGCGGACCCACTTGACGAGCACGTGCTGCTGCGGCTGCGGGACCCGGAGGCAGCGGCGGTGCACCTCACCGCCCGGGCCACCGACAACACCCTCACCGGCTACGCCCACCTCGACACCACCGACCCTGCCAACGGCATCGGGGTGGAGCTGGTGGTGCACCCGACGTACCGGCGACGCGGCACCGGTCGGGCGCTGGCCCGGGGCGTGCTGGCCGCGGCGTCCGGACCGCTGCGCGCCTGGGCGCACGGTGACCACCCGTCCGCCGCCGCCCTCGCCGTGGACCTGGGTTTCGCCCGCGCGCGGGTGCTCTGGCAGCTACGCCGGCCGCTGATCGCGGCGCTTCCCGAACCGCCCCTGCCCGACGGCGTCCAGCTACGCGCGTTCCGCCCAGGTGAGGACGACGCGGCCTGGCTCACGCTCAACAACGCCGCCTTCGCGCAGCACCCGGAGCAGGGCCGGTGGACCTCGGCGGACCTTCGGGTACGCCTGACCGAGCCGTGGTTCGACCCGGCCGGCTTCCTGCTCGCGGTGGATTCGGTCACCGGCCGGCTGCTCGGATTCCACTGGACGAAGGTCCACGAGCGACCCGGCTCGGCCCGGATCGGCGAGGTCTATGTGCTCGGGGTGGATCCGTCGGCGCACCGGGGCGGGCTCGGCAAGGCGCTCACCGCCGCCGGGCTGACCTACCTGCGGGACCGGCGGGGGCTGGACCGGGTGATGCTCTACGTCGACGAGTCCAACACCCGCGCGGTCGGGCTCTACGAGGGCCTCGGCTTCGCCCGCTGGGCCGCTCACGTCAACTACCAGCTCGGCGGATTGACGAGCTGACGACCGGCGCACCCTAGCCGGATATGAATGGATAAAGGGGACACCTCCCCGCCCGTTCATGTAGTGGACAACACACCCTCAGCAGACCGTCGTCCGACGGAGCAAGCCTGTTCACCCCCTGTTCATTTTCCGCGAGCGAGCCGGCTACCTGGCACTTCTACCTTTCGTATCAGCCGGTCAGCGCCGGCACCCGGGCCAACCCGGGCGACCTGACCAAAGATGTGAAGGGAAACCCCTCAGGTGAAGCTCCAGCGGCACGGTGCCATTGCCTGCCTCGCTCTCTCCGCGGTGCTCGGTCTCAGCGCCTGCGGCTCGGACAACAACGAGCCCACCACGGGCGCCTCGGCCTCCGGGGCCGCCGCCACCGCCGACTGCGGCAAGGGCACGCTGAACGCGCAGGGCTCCTCCGCCCAGAAGAACGCCATGGCCGAGTGGATCAAGGCGTACCAGCAGAAGTGCGGCGCCGACGCCAAGATTAACTACGAGCCCACCGGCTCGGGCGCCGGCATCCAGGCCTTCATCGCCGGCACCGCCGACTTCGCCGGTTCCGACTCCGCCCTGAAGGAGGAGGAGCAGCCGCAGGCGGACGCCAAGTGCGTCGGCGGCCAGGCGCTCAACCTGCCGATGGTGATCGGCCCGGTAGCGGTCGTCTACAACGTCAGCGGCGTGGACAACCTCCAGCTCACCCCGGCCACTCTGGCGAAGATCTTCGCCGGCACGGTGACCAAGTGGGACGACGCGGCGATCAAGGCCGACAACCCGGACGCGAAGCTGCCGGCGACCGCGATCCAGGCGGTGCACCGCTCCGACGAGTCGGGCACCACCGACAACTTCACCAACTACCTCTCCAAGACCGCCGAGACCGACTGGACCTTCGGCAAGGCCAAGGCCTGGAAGGCCCCGGGCGGCGTCGGCGCGGCCAAGTCCGACGGTGTGGCCAGCAAGGTCAAGAGCACCGACGGCACCATCAGCTACGTCGAGTGGTCGTACGCCGAGAACGCCGGCCTGAAGAAGGCCAAGATCCAGAACGGCGCCGGCGAGTTCACCGAGCTGACCGCCGAGTCGGCCGGCAAGACGATCGCCGGGGCCAAGTTCGAGGGCCAGGGCAACGACCTCAAGATGTCGATCGACTACAACACCAAGGAGGCCGGGGCCTACCCGATCGTCCTGGCGACCTACGAGATCGTCTGCAGCAAGGGCATCCCGGCCGACAAGCTGCCGCTGGTCAAGGGCCTGCTGGGCCACGCCGCCAGCGCCGAGGGCCAGCAGGACCTGGTCGAGCTGGGCTACGCCCCGCTGCCCGAGACCGTCCGCGCCAAGGTCGAGGCCGCGGTCAAGAGCCTCGCCTGACGCGCTGACCGACACCACCTCCTCATACGAAGCGAGCGAGCAGATGGGTGACACCCCACACGGCTCGGCGCACGCCGGCACCGGCGGGACTCGCGTGGCCACGAGCCACGAGTGGCCCGCCGGTGCCTCGGCGCGTGTGGCCGAGAGTTCCGGTACCCCCCGGATGAGCGACAACGGCCTGGGGGGCGGCGGGGGCCTGCCCCGGGCTCGGGCCTTCGGCGCGGAACGGGCGTTCCGTGGCCTGACCCTGGCCGCCGGCACGGCGGTGCTGGTCATCATCGCGGCGATCGCGATCTTCCTGATCGCCAAGGCGGTCCCGGCGCTGCGGGCCAACACCGAGTCGTTCTGGACCTACGAGGGCTGGTTCCCGAACGACAACCCGCCGAAGTTCGGCATCGGTGCGCTCGCCTTCGGTACCGTGCTCAGTTCCGCGCTGGCGCTGCTCATGGCGGTGCCCGTCGCGCTGGGTATCGCCCTCTACCTCTCGCACTACGCCCCCCGCCGGCTGGGCAACGGCCTCGGCTTCCTGATCGACCTGCTGGCCGCCGTGCCCAGCGTCGTCTTCGGGCTCTGGGGCCGGAACTATTTCGCCGAGCCGGTCACCGACCTGTCGGCCTGGCTGAACAAGTACTTCGGCTGGATCCCGATCTTCGGCGAGGGCCCGTACGGCAGCTCCGTCCTGCTCGGCTCGGTGGTGCTGGCGATCATGGTGCTGCCGATCATCACCTCGCTCTCCCGCGAGGTGTTCCGGCAGACCCCGACCGCCAACGAGGAGGCCGCCCTCGCGCTGGGTGCCACCCGGTGGGAGATGGTCCGCACCGCCGTCCTCCCGTACGGCCGGCCGGGCGTGATCGCCGCGGTGATGCTCGGCCTGGGCCGCGCGCTCGGCGAGACCATCGCCCTGGCGCTGACCCTCGGCTCGACGTACGCCATCTCGTTCAACGTCCTGCAGAGCGGCGGCAACAGCATCGCCGCGAACATCGCGAACCGGTTCGCCGAGGCGAACGACACCGGTCGGGGCGCGCTGATCGCCTCCGGCCTGGTGCTCTTCGCGATCACGCTGATCGTCAACATCACCGCCCGCGCGATCATCCACCGCCGCCGCGAGTTCACGGAGTCGGCCGCATGACATCCACCGTCACCAGCCACCGCCCGCAGCCCTCGGCCCAGCCGGTCACGCTGCGGGCCAATCGGCTTCCGGCGTACGCCGCGCCCGCCATCGCCGTCGTGGCCCTGCTGGTCGCGGCCGGGATCGTCTACGGTGCCGGCATCGGCGGCCCGGTCCTGGTCGTGGTCGTCGGCGCGCTGCTCTACCTGGCCGGCCTCTTCGCCGCCGCGAACGCGGTGGAGGGCCGTCGGTCCGCCCGCAACCGGACCTGGAGCGCGCTGATCCACTCCGCCTTCGTGCTGGCGGTGCTGCCGCTGGCCTCGGTGGTCTGGACCCTGGTCAGCAAGGGTGCCGAACGGCTGGACGCGGACTTCTTCTTCACCTCGATGAACAACATCGGGGCCCGGGACGCGAACGGCGGCGCCTACCACGCCATCATCGGCACGCTGGAGCAGGTCGGCATCGCCACGCTGATCACCGTCCCGCTCGGCGTGCTTTGCGCGATCTACATCGTCGAGTACGGCCGGGGCCGGTTCGCCTTCACCATCCGCTTCTTCGTGGACGTGATGACCGGCATTCCGTCGATCGTCACCGGCCTGTTCGTGCTGGCCTTCTGGGTGCTGGTCGTCTCGCCCTGGTTCAACGGCGGCCGGCCGGGCTTCTCCGGTTTCGCCGCCGCGCTGGCGCTGGGCGTGCTCATGCTGCCGACCGTGGTCCGCTCCACCGAGGAGATGCTCCGGCTCGTCCCGGCCCCGCTGCGCGAGGGCGCGTACGCCCTCGGCGTGCCGAAGTGGAAGACCATCCTGCGGGTGGTGCTGCCCACCGCGCTGCCCGGCATCGTCACCGGCATCATGCTCGCGGTCGCGCGGGCCGCCGGCGAGACCGCCCCGGTGATGCTCGTCGCCGGTGGCACCGCCGCGATCAACTTCAACCCCTTCGCGGACAACCAGTCGTCGCTGGCTCTCTTCGTCTACCAGCAGGCCGGCGAGGCCTCCAAGTACTCGCCGGCGCGGGCGTGGACCGCGGCGCTGACCCTGGTCGCTCTCGTCCTCATCCTGACCGTCGCGGCGAAGTTGCTGGCCCGCCGCAACCGGCTCGGCCGATGAACTCCGGAGGTACCACCACCATGGCCAAGCGCATCGAAGCCACCAACGTCACCGCCTACTACGGCGCGTTCAGGGCGATCGAGAACATCAACCTGACCGTCGAGCCGAAGACGGTCACCGCCCTGATCGGGCCGTCCGGTTGCGGCAAGTCCACCTTCCTGCGCTCCATCAACCGGATGCACGAGGTGCTGCCCGGCGCCCGGGTCGAGGGCAGTCTGACCATCGACGACCAGGACATCTACGACCGGGACGTGGACGTCACCGCGGTCCGCCGGATGATCGGCATGGTCTTCCAGCGGCCCAACCCGTTCCCCACCATGAGCATCTTCGAGAACGTGGTGGCCGGCCTGCGGCTCAACGGCGTACGCAAGAAGTCGATCCTGGAGGAGGCGGCCGAGAAGGCGCTGCGCTCGGCGAACCTCTGGAACGAGGTGAAGGACCGGCTCGGCAAGCCGGGTGCCGGCCTCTCCGGCGGTCAGCAGCAGCGGCTCTGCATCGCCCGGACCATCGCGGTCGAGCCGCAGGTGGTGCTGATGGACGAGCCCTGCTCGGCCCTGGACCCGATCTCCACGCTGGCCATCGAGGACCTGATGTTCCAGCTCAAGGACAAGTTCACCATCATCATCGTCACCCACAACATGCAGCAGGCCGCGCGGGTGTCGGACCGGACCGCGTTCTTCTCCATCGAGAAGACCGGCGACCCGGGCCGGCTCATCGAGTACGACAACACCCAGAAGATCTTCAGCAACCCGAGCGCGAAGAAGACCGAGGACTACATCACCGGCCGCTTCGGCTGAGGTGTAAGGAAGGGCCCCCTATTAACACTCCGGACCCCGTTCAGCGGGGCAGCCGGCGGATGCACGGCCCGTCGTGGTCGGGCCGGGAGCAGGCGGCGGCGACCCCTGTCGAGGTGCCGCGGGTAGAAGGCCGGATGCCGTACCGCTGGTCAGTCACCAGGGTGGTTCGCGCTCCGAGGTAGGTCACGGGTGTGCGGCTGCTCGACTGCCAGCGACGAAGGGCGTCCCTGATCCGGCAGATCTCGCCGCGAGCCCGTTCGGCGGCGGCGTGGGCGGCAGCCAGTTCGGCGGCGACGCGGTCGAGGAAGGCCTGCACGTCATCATGGTCAAGGCCGCGCCGGCCAAGGTGGGTGCGACGGACACGTCGGGGCGGCGGCCTCGGCGTCGCCCTCACCCGGCAGCGGAGCATCGGCCGAGCCACCTGATCGACGCGCGAAATACCAACGCTCAGGGCCGGACGGATTTCGATCCGACCGATAGGTTTGGGGTGCTGCGCCCGTCTATCTGTGGACACCACCTGACTCGAAGGGAAACACCCCGATGGCAAAGGTCATCTCCACGCTGTTCATCTCGGCTGACGGTGTGGCCGAGATCGATCCCGACTGGCACTTCCCATACTTTGACGAGAACATGGGCCGTGCCGTCAGCGAGGACTACGACACCGCTGACGTGCTGCTCATCGGCCGCGAGACCTACGACAGCTTTGCCGGCGCCTGGCCCGACCGCGAGGCCGCAGGTGGGGACGACGCACCGTTCGCCAAGCAACTCGGGGACATGCGCAAGGTGGTCGTGTCGCGCCAGCCGCTGGAGTTCTCCTGGCGCAACTCCGAGCTGATCAAGGGCGATCTCCTCGATGCGGTCACCTCGCTCAAGGCCGATGCCGGCAGCAGAGGCATCCTCGTCCCCGGGTCGATCTCCGTGGTGCAGCAACTGCTCGCCGCGGGCCTGCTCGATGAGCTGCGCCTGCTGGTGCACCCGGTGGCGGCGCGTAAGGGCCGCCGGCTGTTCGACGACGGCGACACGCCGTACCACCTGAGAATGACGGCGATGGAGGCGTTTCCGACGGGCGTGATCCGCGTGACCTACTCGCCGACCGCAGCACCCGTCAAAGCGGGCTACGACGACGTCAAGGAGCACGCGCCCGCAGGAGAATAGCCGCCTTCAGTCCAGCACGAACCGGGGTTCGTCGTTGAGGTCGAGGCGGGGGGTGATCGGGGTGGCGGCGTCGCGGGTCGCCGCCGCCTCCACCACGCCGGTCAGGTCGCCGGCCGCAGCCACCTGGGCCAGGGTGACCATCGTCGGTGGAAGCATGTTCAGCTCCCCGGCCTTCGCCCGGGCCACGGCGTCCGCCGGCCGGATCCACAGCGTGCGGTCGGCCTCACCGGAAACGTCCCGGGTCCGCTGCCCGTCGGGCAGCAGGGCCACGAAGAAGTACGTGTCGAAGCGGCGCGGCTCGAACTCGGGGGTGATCCACCGGCTCCATGGCAGCAGCAGGTCGGAGCGGAGGGTGAGCCGCCGGCCGGCGAGCAGGTCGGCGAAGCCGGTGCGGCGGGCCTCCAGATCCTGCCGGGCATTCTCCCAGTCGTCGCTGCTCACGTCGCCCACCACCGTCGCGGCGTCCGGGCCGGCCAGCAGCACGCCGGCCTCCTCGAACACCTCGCGGGCGGCTGCGCAGACCACCGCCTGGGCGGCGTCCGGGTCGAGGGCGAGGCGCTCGCCCCACGCGGTCGGGTCCGGGCCGGCCCAGTTTAGGTGTGCCTGCGAGTCAGAGCGGTCCACCCCGCCGCCGGGGAAGGCGTACATCCCGCCGAAGGCCATCGCGGCGACCCGGCGGATCACGTACACCTCGAAGTCGGCGCCGGTGGGGCGGAGCAGCAGCACGGTGGCCGCGACCCGAGGCACGGCCGGCACGCCACCCTCGGCGCGGAACCGGCGGGCGTGCTCCACCAGGGCGGAGGGTGCGGCGAAACCGTCGATCGTCATCCCGCGAGCCTAGTTCCCAACCAGTGAATCATTTCCCGGCGATCCCCTCGCCCAAGCGTGCCTCTCAAACGCCCGGGAGATCTTGGACGAAAGTGGCCCCTACCGGGGCCGAAATCCACCAAGATCTTCCGGATGTTCTGAGGTGCCTTCCGGAAAGTGGGATGCGTGGGGTTGTCTCGGACGGCGGGGTGGGAGACGCTGCCGGCGGGCTCACCGTCGAAGGGGTGACATGGTCCGCGACAGCAGGAAAACGCGTTGGGGCATCCTCGCCACTGGGCACATCGCCGGCCGGTTCGCCGAGGACCTGCGGCTGGTGCCCGGGGCGGAGCTGGTCGCGGTCGGCTCACGTACTCGGGAGAGCGCCGAACTGTTCGCGGCCCGGCACGACGTCCCCCGGGCGTACGCCTCCTGGGTGGAGCTGGCCGCGGACCCGGACCTGGACGTGATCTACGTGGCCACCCCGCACGCCGCACACCACGAGGCGACCATGGCCTGCCTGGCCGGCGGCAAGGGCGTGCTGGTCGAGAAGCCGTGCACCCTCGACCTGGCCACCAGCACCGAACTGGTCGAGACGGCCGGCGCCCGGGGCCTCTTCCTGATGGAGGCCATGTGGATGCGGTGTAATCCGATCATCCTGCGGGTGGTTGAGCTGATCGCCGACGGAGCGATCGGCGAGGTGACCCACGTACGGGCCGACTTCGGGCTGGCCGGGCCGTTCCCGCCTGAGCACCGGATGCGGGCCCGGACGCTGGGTGGCGGTGCGCTGCTCGACCTCGGGGTCTATCCGGTGAGCCTGGCTCACCTGCTGCTCGGCGTGCCACCGCACCTGCAGGCCTGGGCGAAGCTGAGCCCGGAGGGCGTGGACGAGAACACCGGCATCGTGCTCGGCTGGGACTCCGGCGCGATGGCGACGCTGAGCTGCGGCATGACCGGGGCCACCGCGGTCACCGCCTCAATCACCGGCACGACCGGCCGGATCGAGCTGCCCGAGCCGTTCTTCCGGCCCGGGTCGGCGGTGCTGCACCGGCTCGGCGCAGAGCCGGAGACCATTCCGGCCGACCTGACCGGCAGCGGCTACCAGCACGAGGCCGCCGAGGTGCAGCGCTGTCTGGCCGCCGGGCTGATCGAGAGCCCGCTCGTGCCGCACTCCGCCACCCTTGAGGTGATGGCACTCCTGGACGGCATCCGCGACCGCATCGGCGTCTCCTACGCATGAAGGAGGGGCCCCTTGTTAACAGACGTGTGTTAACAAGGGGCCCCTCCTTCACCTCAGAAAAGCGGGCGGACCAGGAGGTACGCCAGGCAGGCGATGGCCGCCGCCGCTGGGAAGGTGATGATCCAGGCGATCACGATATTGCCGGCTACGTTCCAGCGGACCGCGGAAAGCCGCTTGGTCGAGCCGACACCCATGATCGCCGAGGTGATCGTGTGGGTGGTGGAGATCGGGGCCTTCAGCACCAGGGCGTTGAAGAAGAGCACCGCGCTGGCCACCGTCTCGGCCGCGAAGCCCTCCGCCGGGCCCAGGTCGATGATCTTCCGGCCCAGGGTCCGGATGATCCGCCAGCCGCCCGCGTAGGTGCCGGCCGCCAACATGGCCGCCGAGGTCCAGTACACCCACTGCGGGATGTGGGTCTTGTCGGACTGGAATCCGCCGGTGTAGAGGGCCAGCACGATGATGCCCATGGTCTTGGCGGCGTCCTGCATGCCGTGGCCGACGGACATGGCCGCGGCGGAGAGGGTCTGCGCCCAGCGGAAGCCCCGGTTGAGCTTGCCCGGCTGCCCCTTGCGGAAGAGCCACAGGATCGCCAGCATCACCAGGAAGCCGAGCAGCAGGCCGACCAACGGCGAGAGCACCATCGGGATGATGATCTTGTTGACGATGTTGCCCCACTGCACCAGGCCGCCGGAGAAGAGGGTCGCCCCGACCAGGCCGCCGAAGAGGGCATGCGAGGAGGACGACGGCAGGCCGAAGTACCAGGTGATCAGGTTCCAGGCGATCGCGCCGAGCACGCCGGCGAAGACGACCCCGAGGCTGGCCACCTCCTGGGGCAGGATGACCAGGCCGCCGCCGACGGTCTCTGCCACCTTCTTGCCGAGGTGCGCGCCGGCGAAGTTGCCGACGGCTGCCAGCGCGAGGGCGACCCGGGGGGTCAGCGCGCGGGTGGAGACGCTGGTGGCGATGGCGTTGGCCGCGTCATGGAAGCCGTTCGTGTAGTCGAACGCCATCGCGACCACGACCACCGCCAGCACGGCGATGAGTTCGGGATCCACGGGCTCAGGACTCCTTGACCGCGATGGTCTCGACCGTGTTGGCCACGTGCTCGAAGGAGTCGCAGGCGGCCTCCAACTCGTCGGCCACCTCCTTCATCTTCAGCACGGTCAGCGCGTCGTACTCGCCGGAGAAGAGGCGGACGAGCAGCATCCGGTACGCCTGGTCACCCTCGTTTTCAAGGCGGTTGCACTCGATCCAGTAGGGCTCGAGGTTCTTCATCGACCGCAGCTGCGGCATCGCCTCGGCGGTCAGCTTGGCCTGCTGGTCCAGCACGCTCACCAGCTCGTGCAGCTCGCGAGGCAGCGCGGGGAGCTTGGTCAGGCCGTACAGGTAGAGCAGGTTGCCGACCGCCTCCAGGTGGTCCATCACGTCGTCGAGCAGCGAGCCCAGCCGGTAGATGTCCTCCCGATCGAACGGGGTGATGAAGGTAGAGTTGATCTTCTTGTACAGCTCGTGGGTGATTTGGTCGCTGTCGTGCTCGACCTCGGTCAGCCGCTCGCTGACCGACTGCACGTCGACCCCGGGCAGTGCCAGCTCGTTGAGGAGTTCAGTGCCCCGCACCAGGTTCTGCGCGGCCCTGGTGAAGAGCTCGTAGAAGGCGCCCTCGGTGGGACGGAAGGAAAACTTCACAGCACGGACCTCGTCGTGTCGGTGGAAGGGTGGCCGCCGCCCCACTGGGCGCCTGCAGAGGGCATGCTAGGGACCCTCCGTGACCAGGTATCCGCCGGCCCACCTCTGGTCAAAGCCGATTTACCGGCCGTTCATCTGCTGTTTACCTTCACCTTCGCGCCGCCCCCGGCCCGCAGCCGCTCACGCTCCCGCTCCGGGTCGAAATCCGCGGCCGGATACCCGAGATCCGACGCGCCGAACGTTTCGGCAGCAGATGCGCCACGGCCCAGTCGCGGAACTCACACCACCAGGGCCAACCACTTCCGGTACGACGTGGCGAACGGCTCGGTGCCGTCGTCGAGCGCGCCGAGAAGCCAACGGGCTGCGGCCTCCGCCTCGACGACCAGGTCGTCCGGATAGCCGAACCGGGACCGGTGCTCGGCGAACTCGTCCTCGTCGCGCAGCTCGACGATGCCGGTCTCCCGGCGGCGCACCACATCGAGGTCCAGGTCGATCAGGTGGACCGTGCTCTCGCCCTCCCACCGGGCCGGGGTGGTGATGTCGCAGTAGACCTCGCTGGTCCGCGGGGGCGGGTTGAACATCCCGGTCCACCAGGCCTGCCGCGGCACCAGCAGGACGAAGGGGATCTGCTCGACCGAAGGCCGGGCGTGATAGACCGACTCGGTGCCCTTCGGCACGCCGAGCCAGACGCCGAGGTCGTCCTCGGCGAGCCGGCGGGCCGGGTAATCGCGGTGGGCGCTGCCGTCGTACTTGCGGTAGATCACGCGGACCACATCGCTCGGCATGATTGGCACCTTAGCCGATTTCGGCCACTCGGCGCTGTCGGCAGGTAACCGGACGCGATCCCACCCGACCGCGCCACGACGCGGATCGGCGCGGCCGCTGTCGGCGGCGGCGGGTACGGTCGCACGGTGACCCTGCCCCGTACCGCCACCGGTCCCGTCCCGAAGAAGAAGCGCCGGGGCAGCCGGCCCAGCGGCGGGGAGCTGCTCGCCGCAGCGGTCGGCGCGGTCCCCGGTGGCGCGACCCGCCCGGGTCAGCAGCAGATGGCCGAGGCGATCGAACAGAGCATCGCCTCCGGCGAGCACCTGCTGGTCCAGGCGGGCACCGGCACCGGCAAGTCACTGGCCTACCTGGCCCCGGCGTTGACCGTGGACGGCCCGGTGGTGGTCTCCACCGCCACCCTGGCGTTGCAGTCCCAGCTGGTCGACCACGACCTGCCTCGGCTGGCCGACGCGGTGGAGCCGCTGCTCGGCCGCCGTCCCACCTTCGCGGTGCTGAAGGGCCGGCACCACTACCTCTGCCTGGCCCGCCTCGACAACTCGGTCGAGGAGGAGCCGGCGGACGCCCTCTTCGACGCGCCCCGGCCCGGCGGCGGCACCGGGTGGCTCGGCGAGGCGGGCCGGTTGGGCAAGCAGGTCCAGCGGCTACGCGACTGGGCGGAGGAGACCGTCACCGGCGACCGGGACGAGCTGGACCCGGGCGTGGACGACCAGGTCTGGCGGACGGTTTCGATGCCGGCCCGGGAGTGCGTCGGCGCCGCCCGCTGCCCGTTCGGCCAGGAGTGCTTCGCCGAGGCCTCGCGGGCCCGGGCCCGCGAGGCCGACCTCGTCGTGACCAACCACAGCCTGCTCGCCGTCGACATGCTCGCCGGCCGGCACATCGTGCCGCCGCACCGGCTGCTCATCGTCGACGAGGCGCACGAGCTGGCCGACCGCGTCTCGTCGGCGGCCCAGGCCGAGCTGGTTCCCGAGCTGATCGACCGCTCCACCCGCCGGGCCCGGCCGTTGCTTCGGCCGGAGCTGGCCGATCGGCTCACCGAGGCCGGCGACGCCCTCGCGGTGGGGTTGGTCGAGACGCCGGCCGGGCGACTCACCACCGGCCTGCCACCGGCGCTGCGCGAGGCCTGCACGCTGTTGGACGGGGCGACCCGGGCCGCGCTGGAGGCGATCGGCGAGGTCAAGGCCGACGACCCGGACCCGGTCCGCAAGCAGCAGGCCAAGGCGGTGCTGGACGAGCTCTCCACCACCGCGCAGCGGCTGCTGGAGGAGGCGGACCACGACGTGGCCTGGGTGGAGAAGCCGGAAAACGGCAACCGCCGCGCTCTGGTGGTCGCGCCGCTCTCCGTCGCCGGCACCCTCGCCGACCACCTGTACGACGAGCGCACGGTGGTCG
Organism: Micromonospora sp. NPDC006766; assembly: GCF_040636055.1. Taxonomy (NCBI): domain Bacteria; kingdom Bacillati; phylum Actinomycetota; class Actinomycetes; order Micromonosporales; family Micromonosporaceae; genus Micromonospora; species Micromonospora sp. NPDC006766. Next base: position 44,709 of record NZ_JBEYIX010000007.1, read on the forward strand.
CCGCCTCGGCCACCCTGGCGCTGGGCGGTCGCTTCGACACGGTGGCCCGTTCGCTGGGGCTGGAGGCGCCGCCGCCCGCCCCGCCGTCCCCGGCCGCCGCCGCGCTGGCCGCCGCGACCACCGCCGGCCGTTCCGAACCCTCAGTCACGGACCGGGCCGCAACCGGCACGGTGCCGGCCGCCGAGGGTCCCGGCTGGCGTTCGCTCGACGTCGGCTCGCCGTTCGACTATGCCCGGCAGGGCATCCTGTATGTCGCCGCGCACCTGCCCCGCCCCAGCGTGTCCGGGCTGCCCGAGGCGGCTGGCGAGGAGCTGCTGGCGCTGGTCGGGGCGCTCGGTGGGCGTACCCTCGGGCTCTTCTCCTCGCGCCGCGCGGCGCAGCAGGCGGCGGAGCTGCTTCGCGCGCGGACCGACCTGCCGGTGCTGCTCCAGGGCGAGGAGGCGCTGCCGTTGCTGGTCCGCCGGTTCCGGAACGAGCGGGAGAGCTGCCTGTTCGGGGTGATGTCGCTCTGGCAGGGGGTGGACGTGCCCGGTGACTCATGCCAGCTCGTGGTGATCGACCGGTTGCCGTTCCCACGCCCGGACGAGCCTCTCGCCGCAGCCCGCGCGGCGGCGGTGGACGCCGGCGGGGGTTCCGGCTTCGCCGCGGTCAGCGTGCCGATCGCGGCGGTCCGGCTGGCCCAGGGCGTGGGCCGGCTGATCCGGGCGACCGGCGACCGGGGGGTGGTGGCGGTGCTCGACTCCCGGCTGGAGACGGCCCGCGGCTACGGCCCGTTCCTGCGGCGCTCTCTCCCGCCGTTCTGGTACACCACCCGCCCAGACGTGGCCCGTGGCGCGCTGGAACGGCTCGCCAAGTCCTGACCCGGCGCGTCAGGGGGTGCGGGAGGCGACTACTACGGCGTCCGGCGGGGTGTCGGGCACGGTGCGGGCGGCGAGCCGGCGGACCGCGGTGTTGAGCACCGCGATCAGCGGCACCGAGACCAGCGCGCCGGCGATGCCGGCGAGGACCACTCCGGCCGCGATCCCGATGATCACGGCGAGCGGGTGAATGGCCACCGCCCGACCCATGATCAACGGCTGGAGCACGTGCCCTTCCACCTGCTGCACGGCGATCACCGCGCCGAGGATTATCAACGCGGTCACCGGGCCGCTGTCGACCAGCGCCACCAGCACGGCCACCACGCCGGAGAACGCCGCGCCGACGATCGGAATGAATGCGCCGAGGAAGACCAGCGCGGCCAGCGGAAACGCGAACGGTACGTGGAAGATGACCAGGAAGATGCCGATGCCGACGGCGTCAATGAAGGCGACCAGCACGGTGGCCCGCACGTACGCGCCCAGCGTCGACCAGGCGGCCCGACCCGCGTCGTCGACCTTCCACCGGGCGGCAACCGGCAGCAGCCGGACCAGAAAACGCCAGATCTGTTTGCCGTCGCGGAGAAAGAAGAAGGTCGCGAAGAGCACCAGGATGATGCCGGTCAGCACCTCGGCCAGCGTCGCCGTGACGGAGAGGGCACTGGTGGTGACCGTCCTGGAGTTACCGCTGATCCAGGTCTGCACCTCGTCGATGTAGTGGTTGAGCTGGCTGTCCGAGACGTGCAGCGGGCCGGTCTTGAGCCAGGTCTGGATCTGCCGGACGCCCTGCGACGACTTGTCGCTCAGCTCCGGCAGGCCCGCGATGAACTCGTTCACCACCAGGGTCAGCGTGCCGACCACCGCGGCCAGGCCGCCGACCAGCACCACACCGGTCGCCAGTGATCGCGGAAAGCGGGCCTTGAGCAGCCAGCCGACCGCCGGGGCGAGCAGCGCCGAGAGCAGCAGCGCGATCGCCAGCGGAATGATCACGATGCGGATGGTGCCAACGATGTTGAGCAGCGCCCAGGCCACGATGCCGATCGCGATCAGCCGCCAGGACCAGGCCGCCGCGATCCGCAGCGCGTGCGGCACGTCCGCGTCGTCCTGGCTGATAATCGACGGGTGCGGGGCGGACGGTGGCGCGGCGACCGGGCTCGGAGCCGCCGCGGCGGCCGAGGGGGCCGGGCCTGGCGCGGGCGGCGAGGCGACGTCGGACTCCCGCGACGGGTTACCTGACTCGGCCCGGCCGCCCCGGGCCGACACGCGGCCGGACTCGTACGCGCGGCGGAGCCGTCCGCGCATCCGCTCGAAGCGGCTCAAGCGCACCTCCCGCAAACCAGGTCCGCCCCCGTGGCAGGGGGGACAGGATACTCGTCCGTCCCACCCTAGGTCGGCTCCGCCACACATTGCTCGTCCCCGTTCCCACCAACCACGCCGACGATCGACCATGGCGTACGCGGTAGCGTCTTCCCGTGACCGCCGACCAGAACCTCGACTCCGGCCTGCCGATCCGTCTACTGCACGACCGCGTGCTGGTGCGGACGGAGAACGGCGAGGGTGAACGCCGGTCCACCGCCGGCATCGTGATTCCGGCCACCGCCGCCGTGGGCAAGCGGCTGGCCTGGGCGACCGCGATGGGGGTGGGCCCGAACGTGCGCTCCATCGTCGCCGGGGACCGGGTGCTCTTCGACCCCGATGACCGCTCCGAGGTCGAGCTGCACGGCCGGGCGTACGTGCTGCTGCGCGAGCGCGACGTCCACGCTGTCGCCGCCGAGCGGGTGGAGAAGGAGCCCACCGGCTCGACCGGCCTCTACCTCTAGGTTCGGCCCGGCCCGCCCCGGCGCTGTTTGCACCACTGCGCGACGGGAAAACCCAGGCACCTCAGCGCCCTGGGGAGGGACGATGCCGATTGTGCTCAAAAAGCTACTGGCCTGGGGACTCGTCGCGTTCCTGATCTACTTCGTGGCCTTCCGTCCGAACGGGGCCGCCCAGTTGGTCCGGACGATCGGGGCGGGCCTGATGGCCATCGCCCAGGGCATCAGCGACTTCCTCAGCAGCCTGATGAGCTGACCGCCCGGCTCAGGTGGGCGGGCCGTAGGCGGGCGGGTGCGGGCCGTAGGCGGCCGGGGGCGGGCCGTAGGTGGGCGGAGGCGGCGGCGGGGTCAGCACCACCGGGATCGGAACGACCGGCTGGTCCGGCGCCTCGACCACCCGCTGCGAGCCGTCCGGGAAGCGCAGGTGGTAGCGCTGCCCGTCCCAGACTCCGACCGGCGCCTGCGGGTCCCGGCCCACGAAGAACGCCCGGTACGCGGCGATCGAGTCCAGCAATTCCCGTTCCTCCCGCGCCGTCCGGTCCCGTTCGGCCGGTTTCCGGTCCAACCCCCGGCGCATCCCGTCGCGCAGCAACGCCAGGCGGGTCGCGGCGAACTGGTAACCCCGCATCGCGCGCGCCCCGCCGTCGCCGGCCACCCGCCGGGCCCAGGTACGCGCGGCGTGCCGCCGGCCGAGACTGCCCAGGGCCGCCACCTCGGGCGGGGTGAGCCAGCCGGCCCGGACGTAATCCGGCAGGGTGCGTTCGGTGAGCCGCCCCTCCCAGGCGCGCAACCAGACCGCCAGCCCCACCATCGCGAAGAAGATCGGCACCATCACGCCGAGGTAGCCGTACAGGGCGATCACCGGCTGCCCGGTGCTGGCGACCAGCGAGGGCAGCAGGTTCCAGGCGCCGTGCAGCATCATCGCCACCAGCAGGCCGGCGATCGGGGCGAGCACGCGGACCCGCCGGTCGGCGGTACGGGCGGCGATGCCCAGTCCTACCCCGGTCATCGAGGTGAACAGCGGGTGGGCGAAGCCGAAGAGCAGGATCCGGACGATGAAGATGGCGATCACCTGCTGGGCGCCGGTGGCCGGGCCGTACTCCTGGACGCCGGCGCGGTAGCCGTACCCGCCGAGGTAGAGGATGTTCTCCACCATGGCGAAGCCGATCGCGGAGAGCCCGCAGTAGACCAGCCCGTCGGTGATCCCGGAGAACTCCCGGCGCCGGAAGATCAGCAGCAGAATCGGGAAGGCCGCCTTGGTCAACTCCTCGATGAACGGGGCGACCAGCACGGCGGTCAGCGCCGCCGGCAGCCCCCATTGCTTGAACAGGCCGACAGAGCTCTCGTTGACCACCAACGCGATCGACGTCGCGACGAACGCACCCCAGGCGAAGCAGAAGATCAAATACGGCAGTGGCTCCGGTTCGTACCGGTCCAGCCAGAGGAAGCAGGCGACGAGCACCGGCACCGGCAGGATCGCCGCGATCGCACCGATCAGCAGGGCCTGCGGGCCGAGACCGGTGCCCAACGTGTAGAGAATGAAGATCGCGCCGCCGGCGATCAACGCCACCAGCCCGCCGATCAGCGCCACCAGCCCGACGATCCGCCACAGGTTCAACCGGTGCGGCGGCGTCCGGGGGGTCGACGACCCCGGCGGCGGCAGCGGGGGCGCGTACGGCGGCGGCAGGGCTCCGCCGGGCGGGGTGTCGGCCATGTTGTCAGCGTAGTCACCCGCGATGCCGGGGTTCGGTCGCATCCGAGCGGTGGGTCAGCCGACGGGGGGCGCGGTAGGTCGGGGGGAACCACCCCGGTCGGACTGGCCGCCCGTGCGCTGCTCCCGCTCACCGAAGGACTGCCGGATCAGCCGGTTCGCCTCCTCCTGATCGATGCCGGAGGCCACCAGAAGGTCACTCGCCGCGGTACGGACCTGCGCGATCACCACGCTGCCGGAAAAGCCAACCCCCTCGGCGTACGCGCGGCTGGCCTCGCTGACCGCGCGCAGCGACCGCTCCCGGGCCTGCTGCGGCTCCTGACCGGCGGCGAACTCGTGCCGGAGCAGGCGCACCGACTCGGCGAGGTGGGCGACCGCGTCGGGCATCGGCTCCGGGACGGGCTCCTCGTCCTCGATCAGGGTGACCGACCGACGGATGAGGGTGCCGCTGTTGCGCATCGCCCGGTCGATCGGCTCGGCCGCGTCGGCGTAGTGGGTCAGCTCGCCGCGCCGGTGCCAGCGGGCCGGCGAGATGGTGGCGGTCTCCTTGGCACCCTCGATCGCCTCGTCGAGCGCGGCCAGCTCCCCCTTGTTCTCCCGAAGCCGGAACAGCGCCCGCTGCGCGGCGTCCCGATCCCGTTTGCGCAGCGCCTCCGCGCAGGCGTCCAGCTGATCGGCGAGCAGGTCCAGCGCCGGCCGGGCGGCCCGGTTGATCACGCGTAGCGGGTTCAACGGCAGCAGGATCGAGGTCACCAGCAGCGCGATGCCGCCGCCGACGGCCGCGTCGATGAAGCGGGGCACCTCCAGGTTCTTCGTGGACGGGCTCAGCGTCACGATCAGCACGGCGGTGGCCGCCGCCTGGATCACCACGGACACGCTCGCGCCGGCGAAGATACTCAGCACGATCGCTGCGGTCACCACCACACCGAGCTGCCAGGCGCCGGTCCCGAGGACGTAGATCAGGCCGTCACCTAGCAGCACCCCGATGGCCACCCCGAGGATCAGCTCCACGGTCCGGCGGGTCCGCTGGCCGACGGAGGCGGCCAGGGTGCCCACCGCGGAGATCGGGGCGAAGACCGGCTGCGGGTTGCCGAGCACCCGGTGGGAGAACAGGTAGGACAGGGCGGCGGCGAGACCCGCCTGGACCGCGAGGCCCGCGACGGTACGCACCCGGTGCAGCCGGTCGTGCCAGGTGGCCTTGCCCCGGGTCCGGAGCTCGTCCATCGCCTCGGCGATCCGAGCCCCGTCGACGTCGACCAGCCCTTCCCGGATCGGGGCACGCCGCAGGAACGACAGTCGTCGGTCCCGGGCCACGGCCATGGCCGGGACTACCCAACCCGCACCCGGTGAATCCTCTGCCCGACCGTCAGGTCGTCGCGGTCCGGTCCGCCGCGAAACCGCGGACGTCCGGGGCGCCCAACCGGGCCGCGTCCGCGGCCACGTCGTCGGGCATCAGCTGCGACCGCCGTTCGGCCTCCACCCGCGCCCGGTAGTGGGCCACCTCGCGGGCCCGGGTCGCCTCGTCCCAGCCGAGCACCGCGCCCATCAGCTCCGCGGCGTGCTCCGCCGACTCGATACCCCGGTGGCTGGTCTCGAAGGAGATCCGGGTACGCCGGGTCAGCACGTCCTCCAGGTGCAGCGCCCCCTCGGCGCGGGCCGCGTACGTCACCTCGGCGGCGAGGTACTCCGGGGCGCCGGCCAGTGGTGAGCCGAGCAGCGGATCGGCGTCGATCAGGGCGAGCAGGTCCCGGGTGAGGGTGCCGTACCGCTCCAGCAGGTGCTCGACCACTCCGACCGGCAGCCCGTGCCGGCGGGCCAGGTCGGCCCGGTCCCGCCACATCGCCGGGTACCCGTCGGCACCCAGCAGCGGCAGGTCGGAGGTGCGCGACCGGCGCGCCCCGCCCAGCCGGTGGCCGGCCCGGTCGACCACGTCCGAGGCCATCACCCGGTACGTCGTGTACTTACCGCCGGCGACCAGGAGCAGGCCAAGCATCGGCTCGACCACGGCGTGCTCCCGGGACAGCTTCGAGGTGGAATCCGCCTCGCCGGCCAGCAGCGGGCGCAGCCCGGCGTACACGCCCTCGATGTCGTCGGTGGTGAGCGGGCGGTCCAACACCGCATTGACCTGCTCCAGCAGGTAGTCGATGTCCCGGGCGGTGGCCGCCGGGTGGGACCGGTCCAACCGCCAGTCGGTGTCGGTGGTGCCGATGATCCAGTGACCGCCCCACGGGATCACGAAGAGCACGCTGGTGGCGGTCCGCAGGATCAGCCCGGTCTCGCCGGTGATCGCCGAGCGGGGCACCACCAGATGCACGCCCTTGGACGCCCGGACCCGCAGCCCGGGGCGCAGGCCGACGTCGTTGAGCATCCGCGACATGTCGTCACTCCACACGCCGGTCGCGGCGATCACCGTGCGGGCGCGTACCTCGAACTCGGCGTCCGGCGAGCCGGCGGGCGCCTCCAGGTCGCGGACCCGGACCCCGGTGACCTCGCGGGCCTGCCGGATCAGGCCGACCGCCTGGGCGCTGGTGACCACGGTCGCCCCGAGGCTGGCCGCCGTCCGGGCCAGCGTCACCACCAGACGCGCGTCGTCGACCTGCCCGTCGTAGTAGCGGATCGCCCCGGCCAGCCGGTCGGTGCGGAGACTCGGGAAGGCCCGGCGGGTGCCCTCGCGGGTCAGGTGCCGGTGCAACGGCATGCCCCGCCCGCCGCCGAACACTCCGGCGAACGCGTCGTAGGCCGCCACGCCGAGGCCGTAGTAGGACCGGCGGAACAGCCGACCCGGCAGGTCGCGCAGCCCGCCCTCGGCGGGCAGCGGAACCAGGAACGGCACCGGGCGTACCAGGTGCGGGGCGAGCCGGGTGGCGAGCAGCCCGCGCTCGGTGAGCGCCTCGTGGACCAGGTGGAACTCCAGCTGCTCGAGGTAGCGCAGGCCGCCGTGGATGAGCTTGCTGGACCGGCTGGAGGTGCCGGCGGCGAAGTCCCGCGCCTCCACCAGCGCCACCGTGAGCCCCCGGGACGCGGCGTCGAGGGCGGCGCCGGCCCCGGTCACCCCGCCACCGATGACCAGCACGTCGAACCGCTCGGCGCGGAGCCGGCGCAGGTCGTCGGCGCGGCGCTCGGCGGAGAGCTGACCGGCCACGGATCGGGACACATTGGGGTCGCGCACCCGTCCACCGTAACCGCCCCGGCGCTCCGGCGACATGTGCCACCGGAGCGCCACCGTGGTCAGGCGCCCGGGAGCCAACTTGCAATTTAGGCACCACTCAAACTGCAAGTTGGGCTGGGGAGGTGGGGAAGTCTCTCCGTTTCGGCGGCAGAACTGCGGGGCGGTGGTTCCGTCGGCCGTCATACGGTTTGCTGGTGCCAGCCACCTCACCTCACGGTCCCGCACCCCACCTCCGCGCGGCCGGGAGCAGCCCCTGGCCGGTGGTCGCGGCGGTGCTCGTCGGCGGATGGGCCGTCCTGGTGACGGTGTCGAGCCAGGTCGTCGGCTGGGCCGTCGACCAGCTGCTGCTGGTCGAAGGCCTGCACCGGGCGCTGTGGGTGTGGCCGGTGACCGCGCTCGCCACCGTCCTGCTGGTGGGCGCGCCCAGCCTCGCGCTCGCGCTGCTGCCCCGCTCTCCCGCGGTCCGGGCAACCGGCCGCGCCTGGCTGGGCGCGACGCTCGCGCTCGGTGCGCTGGCCCTGCTGCGCACGGTGCCGCCAGTGCACAAGGAGGCGTACCTGGCGGCGCTGGCCGCCACCGCCGCCCTGCTCGCGCTGCTCCTCGGTCGACTGTCCGGCCATCGCGCGGCCGCCGAAGTGTCCGCAGTTTCCGGGAAGTTGCTGCCTCACGAAGCCGGGAGGCAGCAACCTCCCCGAAGTTCTGCGGATCTTGGCGGACCACCTCCGATCGCGGTGACCCTGCTGGCGGTCGTCGGCGGGCTGGCGGCGCTGCTGCCCTGGGCCGGGGTGGGCGCGCTCGGCGGGGCGCTGGAGACGCTGCTCGCCGGCCTTGCCGCCGCCGCGCTCGGTGCCCTCGCCGGGGCGCTGCTCGACGCCGCGTTCTGGGCCCGGTTCGCGGTCGGCACGCCGCCCCGACCGGCCCGACTGGTGCTGGTCGGCGGGCTGGTCGCCGGGGTCACCCTGATGCCGCTGGCCGGTGCGGCCGGGCAGTCCGGGGCGCAGTTGCCGGCCCTGGTGCTGCTGCCGCCGCTCGGCCTCGTGCTGGGCGCGCTGGAGGCCGCAGCCCGCCGCTCCGGCCGGTCGGCCGGTCGGGGCCCGGCCCGCTGGCTGGTCGGGCTCGCGCTGGCCGGGCCGCTCGCCTTCACCGACCCGGAGGAGATCACCATCCTGCTCGCGGGCGACCGCGACATCCCGTACTGGGTGGCGGTCGGGACCGGTGCCGCGTTCGCCGTCGCGGTGCTGCTCGCCATCGGGTACGGCGTCCTGCTCGCCCGGCCCCGCGCCCGCGCGCCCCGGCGCGCGCCCGCCGGCGTGACCGTCGTGGCCCTGCTCGCCGCCGTGGCCGTGGTGTACGTCGTGCCCGGCCACCCCGGCCTGTACGGGGAACGGCTGCTGGTGGTGCTGCGCGAGCAGGCCGACCTGAGCGGGCTGCCGGCCGGCGCACCCGGGCGGCCGGGGCGCGACGTCCGCACGGCGGAGGTCTATCGGCGGCTGGTCGCCACCGCCGACCGGACCCAGGGCGACCTGCGCCGCGAGCTGACCCGGCTGCACCTGCACCCGACGCCGTACTACCTGGTCAACGCCATCGAGACGGACGGCGGCCCGGGGGTACGCGCCTGGCTCTCCGCCCGACCGGAGGTGGCCCGGGTGCTGATCAGCCAGCGGTTGCGTCCGCTGCCGGCGGCGGCGCCCCCGGCCCGGGGCGACGAGCCGGCACCCACCGGTCCGGTCTGGAACGTGTCGTTGGTCGGTGCCGACCGGGTCTGGTCGGAGCTGGGCGTGACCGGCTCGGGGATCGTGGTCGGCACTTCGGACTCCGGGGTGGACGGCCGGCACCCGGCGCTGGCCGCCGGCTTCCGGGGCGGCGACGACTCCTGGTACGACCCGTGGGAGCACCGGCGTACGCCCGGCGACCGGGGCGGTCACGGCACCCACACGATCGGCAGCGCGGTGGGCCGGAACGGGATCGGGGTGGCCCCCGGCGCGCAGTGGGTCGGCTGCGTCAACCTGGACCGCAACCTCGGCAGCCCCGCCCACTACCTCGACTGCCTCCAGTTCATGCTGGCCCCGTTCCCGACCGGCGGGAACCCGTTCACCGACGGCCGGCCGGAGCGGGCGCCCGACGTGTTGACCAACTCCTGGGGCTGCCCGCCGATCGAGGGCTGCGACCCGGGCGCGTTGCGACCGGCGACCGCGGCGCTCGCCGCCGCCGGCATCCTGATGGTGGTCGCCGCCGGCAACAGCGGCCCGCGCTGCGGCTCGGTCACCGACCCGCCGGCCCCGTACGCCGACGTGCTCACGGTCGGGGCGGTGGACCGGGCCCGTCAACTCACTCGCTTCTCCAGCCGAGGCCCGGCCGCCGGCGGTCTCGCCAAGCCGGATCTGGTCGCGCCCGGGGCGGGAGTGTTGTCCGCATTCCCCGGGGGCGGCTACGCCACTCTCGACGGCACATCGATGGCGACCCCGCAGGTGGCAGGGGTGGTGGCGCTGATGTGGTCGGCGAACCCGGCGCTCATCGGCGACCTGGCCCGGACCCGGCAGATCCTCCTCGACACCGCCGCCCCCGCCGACGTGCCCGCCGGCGCGGCGGGCTGTGGCGGCCCCGCCGACGAGGTCGGCGCCGGCCTGGTCAACGCCGACGCCGCCGTCCGCGCCGCGATGAAAGCAGGGGCCCCTTCTTAACGCCTCCGGTAGAGCAGGGGCCCCCGGTTAACGCCCCCGACCGGTCAGGCGGTGCCGGACGGGCGAGGGATGGCCTAGGGTCGGCCACCATGGACGTGGAGATCATCGAGCTGGGCCAAGATCGCCTGCCAGCGGTCGTCGATCTCTGCCGGCGGGCCTTGGACCTGCCGGAGGACGCGGCCGAGGCGCCAGCCATCGTGGACGCCCTGGCGGCTCGGGCAACCGCCGACCGACCGGTGCTGGCGCTCGGGGCGGTACACGGCACCGAGCTGGTCGGCGTACTGATCGGCTCGATGTCGCAGCGGGATCCGCACCTCGGCCACGTCGACCTGCTGGCCGTGGCACCCGAGGCCCGCCGTCGGGGCGTCGGACGGGCCCTGTTGGCCGAGGCGGAGCGGCACCTGGCCGGGCTCGGCGCGGCCGAACTGCTGCTCGCCGGGAATCCCCCGTACTACGCCTGGCCGGGCATCGACGTGCGGTACACCCCGGCGGTCTGTGCCGCGCTGCGGCTCGGCTATCGCCAGGACCGTACGGCGTGGAACATGACCGCGGACCTGGCGGCGGGGTCGGCGGCTTTGCGCCCGACGGACGCCGAGCGCCGGCTGGCCGACCAGGGTGTGGCGGTACGCCGGGCCGAGCCGGGGGACCTGCCGGCGTTGGCCGCCTTTGCTCGCACCACCTTCGGCGGGGCCTGGGACGCCGAGTTGGCCGGCTCGTTGGGCCGGCCGGACGCGGGTGCGCACCTGGCCGAGCGGGACGGCGAGATCCTGGGGTTCGCCGCGTACGGCTCGTCCCGGCCGAGTTGGTTCGGGCCGATGGGCACGGCTCCGGCGGCCGAGGGCTCGGGCATCGGCGGGGTGCTGCTGCGGCGCTGTCTGCGTGACCAGGCGGCGACCGGCCTCGGGGCGGCGCAGATCGGCTGGGTGGGCCCGGTGCCGTTCTACGCGAACGCGGCGGGAGCGCGCATCGAGCGGGTGTTCTTCCTGTACCGCAAGGCGCTGAACGGACAGGAATGACTAAAAGAGCGAAAGGTGCATAGACGCCAATAATGCCATTCCGGTCCGCTCATCATTGACCGCCGCCTACGGTCATGCCTAGAGGAGGCGGCCATGACAACGGATGACGAATTGACCGGCGACCCGCCGACGAGCTGGCGCCCGATCGGCGAACTCCCCGGCCAACTGCCGTTCGACCGGCTCGACTACGGCGACGCCGAGCAACTGGCGGAGATGGACCGCGCCGACGAGCCCGCCACCGAGGAGCCGCTGCAACTGGTGGACGAGCCGATCCGGATCGCGCCCCCGTACGACCGAACCCACAAGCGGCGCAACCAACGGCCGCTGCCGACGTGAGTGCACGAAAAGGGGCGGACCGCTGACGCGGCCCGCCCCTTCCGGTGGAGCTGGACTCAGAAGTCCATGTCCCCGCCACCCGGGCCAGCCGGGGCGGCCGGGGTCTTCTCCGGCTTGTCCGCCACGACGGCCTCGGTGGTGAGGAACAGCGCGGCGATCGAGGCGGCGTTCTGCAGCGCGGAACGGGTCACCTTGGCCGGGTCGATGATGCCCGCGGCCAGCAGGTCCACGTACTCGCCGGTCGCGGCGTTGAGGCCGTGACCCGGCTCGAGGTTGCGGACGTGCTCGACGACGACGCCACCCTCCAGGCCGGCGTTCACGGCGATCTGCCGCAGCGGGGCGTCCAGCGCGATCTTGACGATCTGCGCGCCGGTCGCCTCGTCGCCGGCCAGGTCCAGCTTGTCGAAGGCGGTCTTGCCGGCCTGCACCAGCGCGACGCCACCACCCGGGACGATGCCCTCCTCGACGGCGGCCTTCGCGTTGCGGACGGCGTCCTCGATGCGGTGCTTGCGCTCCTTCAGCTCGACCTCGGTGGCCGCGCCGACCTTGATCACCGCAACGCCGCCGGCCAGCTTGGCCAGCCGCTCCTGCAGCTTCTCCCGGTCGTAGTCGGAGTCGCTCTTCTCGATCTCGGCGCGGATCTGGTTGACCCGGCCCTGGATCTGCTCGGCGTCACCGGCACCGTCGACGATGGTGGTCTCGTCCTTGGTCACCACGACCTTGCGGGCGCGGCCCAGCATGTCGAGGCCGACGGCGTCCAGCTTGAGGCCGACCTCCTCGCTGATGACCTGGCCACCGGTGAGGATGGCGATGTCGGCCAGCATGGCCTTGCGGCGGTCACCGAAGCCCGGCGCCTTGACGGCCACCGACTTGAAGGTGCCACGGACCTTGTTGACCACGAGGGTGGCCAGGGCCTCGCCCTCGATGTCCTCGGCGATGATCAGCAGCGGCTTGCCCGACTGCATGACCTTCTCCAGGATCGGGAGCAGGTCCTTCACCGACGAGATCTTGCTGTTGACGATCAGGAGGTATGGGTCGTCGAAGACGGCCTCCATACGCTCCGGGTCGGTCATGAAGTAGGCGGAGATGTAGCCCTTGTCGAAGCGCATACCCTCGGTGAGCTCCAGCTCCAGGCCGAAGGTGTTGCTCTCCTCGACGGTGATGACGCCTTCCTTGCCGACCTTGTCCATCGCCTCGGCGATGATCTCACCGACGCTCGGGTCAGCGGCGGAGATGGAGGCGGTGGAGGCGATCTGCTCCTTGGTCTCCACGTCCTTGGCGAGCTTGAGCAGCTCCTCCGAGACGTTGGCCACGGCGGCCTCGATGCCCCGCTTCAGGGCCATCGGGTTGGCACCGGCGGCCACGTTGCGCAGGCCCTCACGGACCAGGGCCTGAGCCAGGACGGTCGCCGTCGTCGTGCCGTCACCGGCCACGTCGTCGGTCTTCTTCGCGACCTCCTTGACCAGCTCGGCGCCGATCTTCTCGTACGGGTCCTCGAGCTCGATCTCCTTGGCGATGCTCACACCATCGTTGGTGATGGTGGGGGCACCCCACTTCTTCTCGAGCACGACGTTGCGGCCCTTGGGGCCGAGGGTCACCTTCACGGCGTCGGCGAGCTGGTTCATGCCCCGCTCGAGGCCACGGCGCGCCTCTTCGTCGAACGCGATCATCTTGGCCATACGGCGTTGTCCTCCTGGACACTCACGGGCCACCCGAGTCTGTGTCCCGGATGGGCCGCCTGGTGTACGCACCTAGGGACGTCGCCACCTGGCGACGACGACGTCCGTCGGCCGGGCCGGATAGCCCGCGACGACCGGCCTCGTGCCACCCCGGTGCCTTCCGGACACCGGCGTGGCCGTGGCCCTACCGCCCCGACCATTGGCACTCAACGTATGCGAGTGCCAATGACTTGTTTAGCACTCTCCCTAGCCGAGTGCAAGCAGGATGCCGCCGCTCAGCCGAGTTCCGCAGCCAGTCGGGCGGTGTTCACCGGGCCTTCGTGGGCCCGCTGTTCGGCGTACGCGACCAGCAGCCCGACGAGTTGCACCAGGTAGACGGGGGTAACCAGCAGGGTGGAGAACACGGCGACCGCGATGGCCACCGCCGACGTACCGGCAGAGCCCATCGGGTCGGTGCCGTCCGCGAGTTGGCCGAACACCTCCAGCACCGTGCTGACCAGGGTGCCGATGATCACCGCGACGACGACCAACAGAACCCGGCCCAGCACCATCCCGAAGCGCTTGTGGAACATCTGGAAGGAGCGGCCGATCGGGTTCTCCCGCTCGAAGAGGTAGACCGGGCCGGCCAGGGCCAGGGCGAACGCCACGTAGATCCCGGGCAGCACACAGAAGCAGACGCCGACCGTGACCAGCACGGTGGCGACGAGGGTCCAGCCCCAGAGGCCGAGGGCGCGGCGCAGGCCGTACCGGAGGGCGGGGCCGACCCCGACGGTCTCGCCGGCCGCCTGGCGGGTGACCACCCACGAGCCGGCCGCCCAGCCGATGCCCTGCACCCAGGCGAGGAGCAGGCTGGCCCCGAGGAACGCGCCGTAGAAGGTGAGAGCCTCCGTGAGGTATCCCGCCGGCAGGGCCGGGGCACCGTCCGGCCCGGTGGCGAGCTGACTCGACGGGGCAAGGATGAGTGCGAGGACCGAGGTCACCGCCGCCGGCAGCCCCTGGGTGAGCAGCATGATCGGCAGTAGCTGCCGCCAACCACGGCGCACCGCTGCGGTGCAGCGGGCGAACCAGCCGCCGACCCCCGCGCCCGGCGGCGGAACCAGCGGGTCATCCGGTTCGACGCCGGGGTACCAGCCGTAGGGCTGCCCGGGCGTCGGGACACCGGGATACGAACCGAACGGCATCGGACCGCCGGCGGCCGGCCATGCCCAGCCCTGCGCCGGCCCGGCGGGATCCGCCGGGTACGGCCCCCAGGGCTGCCCGCCGTACGCGCCGAACCCCGGCTGCCCCGACCCGACCGGCTGACCCGACGTCGGGTACGGGCCGGGCTGCCCGGGCACGACCGGACCGCCCGCCTGCTCGGGGGTCGACGGCGGCTCGGGGGGCGACGGCGGTTCGGGGGGCGGCGACGCGGACCGGATCGGGTCGGCCGGGGCACCGGATGACGCCGGCCCGCCGGAACCCGACGGCGACTGGTCGGACATGAACCCTCCTCAGCGGCAATGGCTGGAACGGTTCACGATCTTCCCTGGTGCGCGCCCGCACCGCAGCCCCTGATCGGGGGTGAACAGGCCGCCGGACGGGCGGCGACGGATCAGGCGATGACCCGGACCCGCTCGGCCTGCGGCCCCTTCTGCCCCTGGGCGATCTCGAACTCGACCCGCTGGCCGTCGTCCAGCGCCTTGTAGCCGTCCATCTCGATCGCGGAGAAGTGGACGAAGACGTCCTGCCCGCCGTCGACGGCGATGAAGCCGTAGCCCTTTTCGGCGTTGAACCATTTGACGGTGCCCTGTGCCACGGTGCACTTCCTCACTCTGCGCGGCGTTCCACAACCCCGGAGACCGGCGGACCGGCACCGGCGAACCACCGGTTCGGCGATCGTCGGTGGCCGCTGAATCGGTGACCAAAATCGCACGGTACACGAGGCGTGACGAGCGCGCACGACCACAAATCGGGCATATTCGGGCCCGCATTCGACCCGGACAGTCGGGAATCCGCCGCTCTCCGGTATGCATGGCACATGACCAGCGCGCCGACCACAACCGCGACTGTTCGCCGGGTCTGTCAAGAGGACGCCGCCCGGATGCGAGCGCTCCGGCTGGAGATGCTCGCCGACTCGCCGCTGGCGTTCCTGGAGACCGTGGCCGAGGCCGCCGCCCGGCCGCACGCCGCCTACGCGGCCCGGATCGCCTCGGTCGCCGACGGCCCGCAGACGGCCCAGTTCGTGGCGGATCCGGGCGATCGCCTGGTCGGCCACGCCGGCGGCTCGGTCGCCCCGGCCGAGCCGGGGCTGACCGTGATCCACGCCGTCTACGTCACGCCGGCCTGGCGCGGCAGCGGCCTGCTCGGCGCACTGCTGGACGAGGTGGCCGCCTGGTCCCGCGCCTGCGGCCGGCCGGAGCTGATGCTGGAGGTGGTGGTCGGCAACGACCGCGCCTACCGGGCGTATCAGAAGCTGGGCTTCGTGGACACCGGGGTGCGAGTTCCGCACCCCAGGATCCCCACCCTCCGCGAACTCCAGATGCGCCGACCGGCCTGACCACCAGCCTCCAGCAGCAGACCGTCAGACGTGCCGGCGGCTCTGCACGATGCGGAACCGGTTGGCCACGTAAGCGCCGTCGGTGAGCGCCGAATTCGCCGCCGGGTTCGCCCCGGAACCGTGGAAGTCGGAGAACGCCGCCGACTGGTTGACGAAGACCCCGCCGGTGAGGTTGCAGGACAGGTGGACCCCGACCTCGACCGCCGCGGTCTCGGCGGCGTCCAGCACCGCCTCGTCGGTGGAGTAGACCCCCGCGGTCAGCGCACCCTTCTCCCCGACGGTCGCGCGGAGGATCTCCAGGCTGTGTGCGGTGGAGTTGGTCGCGATGGCGAACGAGATCGGCCCGAACCACTCCCGGGAGTAGGTCGCGGTGTCGGTGGCGTCCAGCTTGACGACGGCCGGCGTACGCACCACCGCGTCGGGGAACGACGGGTGCTCGACGGCCCGCGACTCCAGCACCGGCTCGCCGACCTTGGTGACCTCATCGAGGCGCTCCAGCACGCCGTCGTTGACGATCGCACCGGTCAGCTCGACCCCACGGGCCGGGTCGGCGGTGAGCTTGGCGACCGCGCCGGCGATGCCGGCGGCCACCTCGTCGAAGCTCTTGTGCCCCTGGTCGGTCTCGATGCCGCCCCGGGGAATCAGCAGGTTCTGCGACGTGGTGCACATCTGGCCGCTGTAGAGGGTGAGCGTGAAGCCCAGGTTGCGGCACATCCCGACGAAGTCGTCGGTGGAGTCGATGACCACCGTGTTCAGGCCGGCCTTCTCCGTGTAGACGGCGGCCTGCCGGGCGTTCTCCTCCAGCCAGTCGCCGTACTCGGTGGAGCCGGTGAAGTCGACGATCTTGACGGCCGGGTGCAGGGCCAGGGTCGAGGCGAGCTTCTCGCCCGCCGCCTCTGGGGCGAGCTGCACGAGGTTCGGGTCGAAGCCGGCCTCGGCGAGCACCTGACGGGCGTACTTGACGGTGATGGCGAGCGGCAGCACCGCGCGCGGGTGCGGCTTGACGACCACCGGGTTGCCGGTGACCAGCGAGGCGAACAAACCCGGGTACGAGTTCCAGGTCGGGAAGGTGTTGCAGCCGATCACCAGCGCCACGCCGCGCGGCACCACGTGGAACGTCTTGCTCATCCGCAGCGGGTCGCCCTTGCCGGCGGCCTTCTCCCAGCCGGCCGTGCCCGGGTGGCGGGTCATCTCGGCGTACGCGTAGGCGATCGCCTCCAGCGCCCGGTCCAGCGCGTGCGCGCCGCCGGCCTGGAAGGCCATCACGAACGCCTGGCCGCTGGTGAACTGCACCGCGTTGGCCAGTTCGAAGACGTTCTTGTGCAGCCGGTCGAGGATCTCCAGGCAGACGCCCGCCCGGGCCTGCGGGCCGGCGTCGCGCCAGGCCGGCAGGGCGGCGGAGGCGGCGGCCACGAGTTGGTCGGGGGCGGCGTGCGGGTAGCGCACGTTCAGCTCCACGCCGAACGGGCTGACCTCGGTGGCGACGGTTTCGCCGTCGGCCGGCTGGTCGAGGGGGAAGTCCTGGTTCAGGTACGCCTCGAAGGCGGCCCGGCCCTCGGCGGCGGCGTTCTCGCCGTACACCCGTGGGCTGGGCGACTCGGGATAGGCGGACCAGTATCCCCGCTCCGTGATCGCGGTCAGCGCCCGGTTGAGGGTGTCGGCGTGCCTGTCGTACAGGGGGTGCGGCGTCTCCGTCATGCCGCAATCATGCAACAGGAAGCCACCAGATCAGTAGGGGCGTGTCACAACTCAGATGGCCAACTGCCATTCCGTCGAGCCGGCGACCGGGCGGAAGCCGAGCCGCTCGTTGATCGCGATCATGTAGGCGTTCTCGGCCGCGTTGTACGTGTCGATCGTCCGCAGCTCCGGCTCGTGCGCCCGGACGTGGTCCAGGTTCTCGATCTTGGTGAGCAGGCCGAGCCGGTGACCGCGGTGATCCGGGTCGACGATGGTGGTCTGCTGCCAGGCGTGCGAGGTGGTGTTCGCGGCGAGGCTGAGCATGCTCCAGCCGACCAGCCGGCCGGACGCCTCGTGCACCGCGCCGGTGCTGTACCGGCGGACTCCCCGCGCGTCCAGCGCCCGCTCCTGGCCCCGGATCCGCGCCGCGTCCACCTGCTCCTGCTCCCATTGGAGGTCCCCGAGGGGGGCGTCGACCACCATCCGGCCCTCCAGGTAGGCGACGTCGGCGACGTACTCCTGCGGGGTGTTGTCACCCCAGCGGACGGTGCGGTAGCCGACGGCGGCCGCGCTGGCCTCGGCCAGCAGGGTCGCCAGCCGAGGCCGGTCGAGCGCGGTGACGTCGAGCCTGCGGCGGACGTCGACGAGCGCCGGCTGCGCACCGACGGCGGCGGCGAAGGCGGCCCCGGGCATCTCCCGACCCTCCTCCCCCGGCAGCGGCGTGACGGTCGAACCGACCATCCGCTTGCCGCCGTACTCCCGCAGCGAGCGCAGGGCATGCTCGTGCAGCGCACGACCCACCCCGCGCCGCCGGTACGCCGGATGCACCACCAGCTCGACGCCGGCGGTCTCGGTGTTGTCCAGCGTGTGCAGGTACAGGCGGATCCAGCCGGCAGGCACCCCGTCAAGCCACGCCACCGAGCAACGGGTGTCGATGCCCGGCATCGGGTGTCGGAGCGACGCCTCGAACCGCCGCAGGCACAGCGGGGGAAGGTCCGGCTCATCCACGGCCTGAGCCGCGACCGCCGTCTGGTACGCCGCGTCGAGCGTGGCGTGGTCGTCCGGATTGAGCGGGATGACGGAGATGGCCATGGGGTGAGCGTGCGCCACACACAGCGAAGGGGCCAGCGGTTTTCCGCCGGCCCCTTCGGACGTTGGTCGGGAGGGACGTCCGCGCAACGCCTCCGGCGCTGGGTCGAAAGACCTAAAAGTCTTCGGCGAATGCCCTCCCGCACCGAGCATCTTCCGCCGTCCCTTTCCTGCCGTCAAGTCCCTGTCGGCGCTTTTCTTGCACTCACAGCAAATCGCCAGCTACCCCGCAGATCACCGCGATCCGCCCCGGCGTGGTCGTGACAACAAACTTCATGATCAACGAGTGGGTCACTCTCCGAGGAGCGCGGCGTCGCGGGCGGCGCGGAGGGAGGGCTTGATGCGGTGGGTGGGACCGACCTGGGAGGCCACCGCGTCGAGGGTCTTGAGTCCCTCGCCGGTGTTGAAGACGACCGTCTCGGCAGCCGGGTCGAGGCGGCCGGACTCGACCAACTTGCGCAGCACCGCCACGGTGACGCCGCCGGCGGTCTCCGCAAAAACTCCGGTGGTACGGGCCAGCAGCCGGATACCGGCGCGGATCTCCTCGTCGTCGGCGTACTCCATCCAGCCGCCGGTGCGGCGGACCGCTTCGAGGGCGTAGAGGCCGGCGGCCGGGTCGCCGATGTTCAGCGACTTGGCGATGCCGGTCGGCTTCACCGGGACGATGGTGTCGCTGCCGGCGTGCAGCGCGGTGGCGATCGGGTTGCAGCCGGCGGACTGCGCGCCGAACACCGTCCAGCCCTCGGCCGGCGCCTCGACCAGGCCGATCTCGACCAGCTCCGAGAACGCCTTGTCAATCTTGGTGAGCAGCTCGCCGCTGGCCATGGGGATGACCACCTGCGCGGGGATCCGCCAGCCGAGCTGCTCGGCCACCTCGTACCCCAGGGTCTTGGAGCCCTCGGCGTAGTACGGCCGGACGTTGACGTTGACGAAGGCGGTGTCCTCGAACGCGTCGGTCTCCACCAGCTCGCCGCAGAGCCGGTTCACGTCGTCGTAGGAGCCGTCGACGGCGACCAGGTCGCCGCCGTAGACGGCGGTGGTCACCACCTTGCCCTGCTCCAGGTCGCCGGGGATGAAGACCACCGAGGGCGCCCCGGCCCGGGCGGCGTGGGCGGCCACCGAGTTGGCGAGGTTGCCGGTGGAGGCGCAGGCGTAGCGGGTGAAGCCGAGCGCCCGCGCGGCGGAGAGCGCCACCGAGACCACCCGGTCCTTGAACGAGTGGGTGGGGTTGGCGCTGTCGTCCTTGACCCAGAGCGGGGCGGTGATGCCCAGTTCGGCGGCCAGGTGCGGGGCGGCGACCAGCGGGGTCAGCCCGGGGTCGAGGGTGACCCGGGTGGCCGGGTCCTGACCGGCGGGGAGCAGGGCCGCGTACCGCCAGATGTTCTTCGGACCGGCCTCGATCTGCTCCCGAGTGACCGTGGCCAGGGCGGCGGTGTCGTAGTCGACCTCCAGCGGGCCGAAGCAGTCGTAGCAGGCGTGCTGGGCGGCCAGCGGATAGCGCGCGGAACAGGCGCGGCAGACCAGGGCGCGGGCCGGGCTGAGCGTGGTGTCGATGCCGGAGGCGGCGGGAAGCGTCGACGTCATGTCGAGGGTCCTCTCATCTTTCCCCGCATCGCCCAGTGCGGCGGGGACGGAATTGGCACCTGCCCGCATCGCTCGTCGTCGAGCGCGCGGGTGGTTGCCGGGGCGTCATCGGGCCGTATCCCTCAGCCCCTCTGGATGAGGTATGCAGTTGTGCGACCGAGTCTATGCCCGGGCCGCGCCACCGCCGCGCCGGATTCTCACGCTGTGAACTGCCCGCCTGACCGGGGCGGGGGCGGGCTGCCGGGTACGGGCGGCAAGGTTCGCGGCGACCAGGGCGGCGATGGTGAGCACCGCGCCGGCCAGCTCCACCGGGCCGGGACGGTAACCGCGCAGGGTCTGCACCACGAACGTGGTCACCGGGACCACGTTCATGAACAGCGCCGCGTCGGCCGCGCCGAGCCGCCGCACGCCGGTGTTCCAGGCCAGCACCGCGAGGACAGCGGCGACGAGCACGGCGTACGCGAGCTGCGGGGCGACCGCGACGAGGTCGGCGGCGGCGGGCGCGTGCTGGAGTCCGGTGAGGTCGGCGACGGCGCTGGCGACGAGCATGGCGAGCGTGCCGGCGACGGCGGTCAGCGTGGTGTAGCGCAGCGGGGAGTGCTCGGGGAACCGGCTCGCGCCGTGGGTGTAGACCGCCCAGCCGAGCACCGCGCCGATCATGAGCAGCCCGCCGACGCCGAACTGGCCCAGCCCGTCGAGCCGGCCGCGGGTGATCACCAGCCCCACGCCGACCAGCGCGACCAGCGAGAGGCCGAGCAGCGCCGGCCGGGGGCGTACGCCGTCCCGCGCCCAGCGGACGAGCTGGGTGACCAGCGGCGTGGTGGCGACGAAGAGGGCGATCTGCTGTGGCGCGGCGTGCCCGAGGGCGAGATTGGTGAGCACGTTGAATCCGGCGAAGCCGAGCACGCCGAGCAGCGCGAGCTCGACCCCACGCCCGCCGGTACGCAGGGCGGCCCAGCCGTCCCGAGCCAGCAGCAGCGCGAGCAGCACGGCGGTGGCGAGCACGTACCGGGCGGTGGTCAGGTTGAGCGCGTCCACCCGGGTGAGCGCGCTGGCCAGGACGGGGAACATGACGCCCCAGCTCAGCACGGCGAAGAGCGGGAAGGCGGCGTGACGAGAGCGCATCGCAGCTCCAATGTTCGAAGATTGTCGAACCAGCGGACTGACTCTAGGAGCTTGTTCGATGAATGTCGAACATGGGTTACCCTGATCACATGGAGCTGCACGAACCCGAGCTGCGCGAGGTGCCGGTCACCGCCGTGCTGGCGGCCCTGGCCGACGAGGTACGGCTGCAGATCGTGCGCGCCCTCGCCGAGGGCGGCGGCGAGTACGCCTGCGGCACCTTCGAGTTCGGCGTCTCCAAGGCGACCCGCAGCCACCACCTGAAGGTGCTGCGCGAGGCGGGTCTGACCCGTACCCGGGTCGCCGGCACCAGCCGATACGTCCGACTGCGCCGCGAGGAGTTGGACCGCCTCTATCCGGGGCTGCTCGACGCCGTCCTCGGCGCGGCCACCGCCTCCTGACCGCGCACGTTGCGGGCGCCTGGCAAGATCGGCCGGATGAAGATGGCGGCACGATTTGGCGCGCTGACCGGCACCATCCTGCTCGCCGCCTGCACGCCCGCACCGACCCCCACGCCGACGCCGTCCCCCACCATCTCCCTCCCCACCTGCTCGGCGGAGGGGATACGCATCACCGAGCTCGGCGTGGACGCCGCGATGGGCCTGCGGGCAATGGGCCTGGAGCTGGTCAACTGCGGGACCCAGCCGTACGAGTTGGCGGGGCACCCGGTGCCACGGCTCTGGGACGCCGACCGGGACCCACTGGCCGTCGAGGTCGTGCCCGGAGCCCGTTCGATCACCTCGGGGTTCGACTATCCACCCCAACGGATCGTGCTGCGCCCCGGTGAGCGAGCGACCGCCGCACTGCTGTGGCGCAACCTGGTCACCGATGCCACGGTGGCCGCGAGCAACGGCACATACCTGGAGGTCAGCCCGGTGGCCGGGCGACCAGCCCTCCAGGTGGACCTGGACGGCCCCATCGACCTCGGCAACACCGGCCGCCTCGGGGTCAGCGCCTGGAAACCGGACGACCGTCCCGCCCCAACGCCCAGCGCCCCGCCCCGCCCCTGAGCCGACAACGCCGAGATCTTGGTAAAAACATGCCCCTCCAGGGGCCGCGAACTACCAAGATCTCGGCGGGACGGCTCAGGTCAGACTGGGATGTGGTGGGCGGGGCGTGGTGGGGCGGGGAGCGGGCGGCGGCGCGGCAACATCCTGTCCAGCGCCCAACTGCCGGGGCCGAGCACCGCGATGAGCACGAATGCCCAGCAGAAGAGGGCGGCCAGTTCACCGCCGTTGCGCAGCGGCAGCAGCCCATGCGGCTGGTGCACCACGAAGTACGCGTACGCCATCGAGCCGGAGGCGAGCAGCGCCGCGGGCCGGGTCACCAGGCCGACGAGCACCAGGACGCCGCAGACGAGCTGGATCAGCGCGGCCCACCAGCCGGGCCACTGACCAACCGGGATCGCCTTGCCGCTCATCTGGTTACCGCCCAGCACACCAAAGATCGACGCCGTGCCGTGGCAGAGGAAGAGCAGGGCGACGACCATGCGGAACAGGGAGAGCGCGGGACCGTTCAATCGTGCCGGAACCATCAGAAACCTCCACTGAAGGGGATAGATGTGCTCCAGCATGCGCCGCCCATATATCGATGTTAATAAATTCCTTACTGGTGGGACGGCTCGCGACTCTCCTGGTCAAAGATGTGGGAACGCTCCCATGATACCGCCGTTTGTCAATCGCTCCGAACGGGTGGGTGCCAGCCGGCGTCACCCCCGCAGATCGCTGGCCCACCAACAAGACGGAGATACGGACGGCGGCACAAGGACCCGCCAATCCCACCTAGCTGCGTGCTTAATGCAATTGCATGTGGCAAAAAAATATCATGACTTGCATTGATATAAGGTTAATGGTTTCACAAAATGGACAGAAAATGTCGCACAAGAATGTCGACTAGATCGGTTTTTAAGGTGACTTCCGCTCAACTACGTCGTTGGGGTAGGAGCGGGCAGCGAAGCCTGCGTGGGGAAGGGGCGGCACAACGGCTTTGGCTCGCGCGGGGTGCCGCCCCCGACCTGCACACCACCGACTCGAAGGCGCAGGTCTAGTGAAGGTAACGAACGGCCGGCGAAAGAGTGTTTGCCGCAGGTGCAAGTTCCACGGAAAGAGGCGGCGGGCTGTGGTCCGGTGGACCAAGTCGATAGCAGAGATCGCAGGAGCACTTGCAGCAGCATCGGCCTGTCTGGCCGCACTCTCCCTGCTGGTCAGCAAGGTCGTTGAGATCATCGGCGACCTGCCCTGATAACCACACAGAAGGGGCGGCCGGACAGTGCCGCCCCTTCTGTTCGATCAAGCTCCTCACGTCCTTGTCGGGACTGCGCCGACAAGGCCATCTCCGATAGTGTCCGAGCCGACACGCCGAGCGAGATTGTCTCGCGCCGACACGCCGGAGGGCCGCATGGCGAGCATCGAGCAGGTCAAGGCAGCCCTCGCGCAGGCCGCCGAGCAGGGCAACGCCACGACCATGCAAATCCGGGCAGCCATCGAGGCCACCGAGCAGACGTTGGCCCGATTGCAGGCCGTGGCCGCCGGCACCGGCCATCCGGCCATCGTTGAAGCCATCGCCCGAGCCGAGCAGAGCAAGCAACGCCTGATTGAGGCGATGGCGTTGATCCAGGGCAGCTCGGAGGCGGCCCGCAACTACATGAACGTCCTCGGCTGAACCTTCCGGCGCTGGCGGCGTCCTGCCTGTCCGCAGGCTCCAGGCAGCATCAAGAAGCAGGGGCTCAATCTCGCTGAGCGAGTTGGGCCGCCTCTGCCAGCAGTGCATCCAACTCCGCGTCGCTGAGATCACCTTCGGTAAAGATCTTCTGGACGGTTGCCGCCTGGACCCGCCCAATCATGGCCTGACTGATCTCATAGTCGATCGACGGATCGATGATCGACAGGATCAGCTGCTCGGCAGCGTCGGGTTGAATGTCGGGGCCGCCCTCACCGAGCCCTGCACGCAGGTCAGCGACGAACTTGATGACCTCCGGCCGTCCGGCACCCACCCCGAAGCGTCGATCAACCGCCAGGAAGAACATGGCCGCAAGGAATCGCGGAAACCCATCCCAGCCATCGGCATCGGCATCGAGCCGAGCCTCCACGGCGTCGTTCGCGTCATAGTCGCCCCGGATCATGGTCCGGGCGTACTCCAGCAGGTCAGGATTGATCATCATCGTCCCGTCTTCTGGCTCGTCGGGTCCTGCCATGGTTCCACACCACCTTCGCGGCCACCGCCAGCGCACCCGCCGCCATAATGGCCGCTGTCACAGGACTGTCGACCTGTGGGCGATCCTGTGCGGGAGCCTGCTGCGGTGAGGTGCTTCCCGTCGCCGAACCACCCTGATTGGGGTGCTGTTGCTTGAAGAACTTGAACACCTCCTTGGCGCTGGCCTCGGCACTCTTGATGCTGTCCTCGGTGTCGCCGGCCTTCTGGAGCTGCTTACGCCAGGCGATGTCGGCCCTACGGCCCCGGACTTCCGCCTCCGTGACCAAGCGCTCCCCCGAGGGTGCTGCGTCCTCTGCTGCCGGTCCGGATGGCGCGGCCCCGGGAGCGATGACGTTCACATAAGTGCCAATGTGCCGGGCAGCATCCGCCAGCAGGCGTGCATAGCGGCCCGCCTTGTCCCGGGCAACTTCGGCGTCAGCCACAGCCCCCCTCAACAGTTGGTCACTGCTGCCACGCCCAACCTCGGTGAGGTGCGCCAGTGCTTGTTCGGCGTCAGCCTGCGCTCGTAATGCAGTCACGGCAGCTTCGTCCAGCTTTCCCCGTACGGCGAGGAGCTGAGCGACGAGATCGCCGACTGCGGTCATCCGAGTCGGGAGAGGTAGCCGCCCGCCTTCTCGGCGGCACCGTCGAATCGCCGTCGGGTCGGTTTAACCTCAGCCGCAGCAGACCTGAGCGCGTGATGAGTGCGCGTCACCTCTACATGCCGGCTGTCAGACATGACACCGGCTGCTTCCCTGGTGGCTGCTTCGGCTTGGAAAACTGCAAGATCGAAGACCCTGCGCCCCTGACGGGCAGCTTCAACGGCAGCACCGATGGTCGCCTTTACCTCGCCGATGCTCATCGCAAGACTTCGGACCAGGAGACCAGAGCGCTGGCCACCGGCATGCCTGGCGGCCTGCGTGAAGGCTGGTCCAGCTCGCTGAACTTTCGCATGCCGCCCTCCGAGTCGCCGATACTTGGCCGAGGTCACGCTGGCGCGATCGAACGGACACTATCGGATATCGATGCGACTCGCAGCCCCTCGGCGGGGGCTGCGAACTCACCATGCCTTCGATCAGGCGATGCGGGTCGTGTAGCCGGCGTCCACACCCGCTCTGCCCCTCGAAGGCGCGATAGCAGGGAGCCGAGCCAACCCCGCTACTTGGGAGCATCCGGGACGAACACACCCAAGCCCTGATGGCCGTACAACTCTCCGGTCTCGATCAGGATCGTGATGGCCTGCCGGACGGTCGACTGACTGCCCACCTCATACAGGTCCGCCAACTCCTTGGTGGAGGGCAGCTTGTGGCCGGGCGGCCACTCGCCTTCGGCGATGCGCCTCCTGATGTCAGCGATGATCCGGCGGTAGTGCGGTTCGAACTTGCGTGGTGTGGACATGCGAGTACTCCCAGCTAGGCATGACCATCTGATCACGAAGCCAGGAAGGACCTCAAGCGCATCGTTGACTTCACCGACATTACCGGTAAGGTTCATTCCAGGAACGCCCAGCTAGGCACTGGTCGATCCCCCCGGGCCGGGGTAGCGCGTTCAGCACAGCCGGGACCCCCTCCGGCCGGTCGACGCGCTGCCCCGGCAACCCCACGACAAGGAGATGCGACGTGACGGTGTCGGAGACGAGTTCGGAGGTGCCCGCCGCCAGCGCGATCTGGGCGGTCGAGCAGGTGACCGGTGAGCTGCGGGAGACGTACCTCGCGGTGGCCGCCGCCGCCGTGCTGCTGGAACGCACCAGCGCGGGCTGCGCGCACCCGGCGATCAGGCTGGCCCGGCGCAGCGGCGAGGACGCGCTCGACCTGGCCGGCGACGCGGAGCGGCAGCTCACTGACGGGGTACGCCGGCTTCGCACGGAAGCCGGCCACCAGGATCCCGCCACCATCGGCGACCTGATCGAGGTGCTGGACACCGCCCGCGACCAGTTGGACGCGGCAGACGCCCGGATCGGCCAGCTCCCGGCCCGGATCACCACCGCCGGGCAGCAACTCCTCGACGCCGACCCGGCCGACCCGACAAGCGCGACGGCAGCCGGGCAGTGGAACCGCGCGGCCGAACAACTCGACCTGATGGCGGCGAGCCTGTCGTCGGCCGTGGCCGCGCTGTCGTCGTACACCGATGGGTTGTCGGGGGCGGAAACGGCGGCCGGAACCGGAAGTGCGAGCCAGCCGTGACCTACCGAGCCGCGCAGCGTCTACTCCCGCAGCACGTCCGCGCCGCCACCTTCGGCACCCGCCGGTGGCGTGGCCTCGACCCCGACCAGGTGTACGCCTACCTGGACCGGGTCGCCGACGAACTGGAACGGCTCACCCGCGATTTGACCACCGCGACCACCGAGAGCGAGCGGATCCGCCAGGCGTTGCGGCAGTGGCGCTCGCGGCACGCTGACCGCCGCCCGTGCACCCCCACCACGAACAGCCGGTGGTACCGATGAACGACCCGCACTGGATCATTCACCTGCCGACCACGCTGACCCGGGTCGACGAGGCTGCCGCCCTGGCCATGGCGCTGCGCCGCTCGCTGGGCCACGTGCTCGCCGTCGACTTCGGCGAGACGACCCTGTCCGAGGAGGACCGTCAGTTCGTGCGTACCCGGGTCTGGTGTGACGCCCCGCTGGCCGGCACCGACCGTTGCGGGCTGCCCGATGCCCACGACGGCCCGTGCACTCCGCTGGGCCGATGACCGCCGCGACGGCGCTACGAGGTGTTAATAGGGGCCCCCTGCTCTACCGGAGGCGTTAACAGGGGGCCCCTCCTTGCACTTAGCCGGTTAGAGGGCGGCGCACTGTCCGGACTTCGGGCCGGAGACGGTGTTGGGCCGGCCGTCGTTGCTGGGCGCGGGGGAGTTCCCGCTGCACGACAGCGGCCCGCTGATCCGGTTGCCGGCCACGGTCGGCGCGCCGGTCACCTTGTTGTTCTGCAGGCTGACCGGTCCGCTGATCGACGAGCCGTGGATCGCCAGCGTGTCGGTGCTGCCGTTGATCGTCACCGGGCCGCTGATCGTGCTGTCGAGCAGCGCGAAAACGGTGGCTCCGGACGCCGTCACCGGACCGCTGATCCGGGCGCCGGTCACGTAGAGCCCGGCTCCCTTCTTCACCGTCACCGGGCCGGACACCGTGGCGCCTGCCAGGCATGTCACACCGGACGTGACCTGCAGCGGACCGGAGTAGCTCCCGGTGATCGTCCTCGTGCAGGCCGGCACCGGCACGCTCTTGACGTCCAGCGGGATCTGCACCGTCACCTTGGTGCCGGTGGTCACGCCCGTGACGACCAGGTCCCGAGTCGCTGGCGCCCCCTGAGTCGCTGCCGCGGGAACCTGGAAGGTAACCGTGGCCCGACCGGCCTCGTCGGTGTTGTCGGTGCTCGCGTCGGCGGTGCCGTTGACCGCGAACACGCCGACGGCCTGGCCGGCGAACGTGGCGGAGACCTTCTCGTCCTTCGGCTCGTTCGTGGTGAACAGTAGGGAGGAGAGGTTGACGGTCACGGTGTCACCCGACTTGAACCCGGCCTCCGGCGCGTCGAAGTGGACGCCGACCGCCCGCTGCGCCAGGTCCAGCGATACGGGCGAGTTCGCGCCGAGGTAGGCGACCATCGACTGCAGGTCGACCTGGCCGGTGTCCCGCTTGTCCGCCCCCTTGCCGAGGGTGAAGAAGTTGTCTCCACCGGAGGCGAGGAACGAGTTCACCACCACGCGGTAGGCGGCGGTCCGGTCCAGCTTCTTGCCGTTGAGCGTGATCGAGGTGATGTGCTGACCCTTGGGTGCGGTCGGGTCGTAGGTGTAGAAGAGCCCCTTGGACACGCCGAGCTTGAGGAATGGCCGGCTGGCACCGTCGGGCTGCCACTGCTCCTCAAGCACCTGAACGACCTGCTCACCGGTCAGGGTCATCGTGACCAGCGTGTTGGCGAACGGCTGAACCTCCGCCGCCTCCTTGTAGGTCACCGTGCCGTTGGTCTTACCCGCGGCTGCGTACTTCATATCCGTGCGGAGACCGCCGGGGTTCATGAAGGCGATCTCAGTCGACGGGTCGGTGCCCCGGGCACCGGCGAGTTGCGCATCGGCCACGAGGTTGCCCAGGGTCGACTCGCCGCCGCGGTTCTCCGTCGTGCCGTTCGACTGGCGCGCGCGGTTGAAGTCCGCGCTGATCTCACCGAGCTTCTTGCTGCCCTCGACCTTGGCGATGGCCACCGCGTCGTCCACGATCGCCTTGGCCGTCGGGTCCGGGCCGTAGAGCGGCTTCCACGAGCCGTCTGTCTGCAGCTGGGTCAATGGGACGATCTTCGAATCCACCGAGGTGGTCTCGTGCTTGTTCTTGTCGTAGGTGAAGGTGATCTTGTTCAGGTTGTAGCCGTACTGGCCAGCCGACACGACGGGCCGCACGGTCACCGGGCGGTTCGCGTTCTGCCATTCCTTGACCGGGATCTGGTGGTTGTAGGCCAGATGCGTGTGCCCGGAGATGATCGCGTCGAAGTGCCCGTTGACCCCGGTGACAATCTTGCCGAAGTCGCTGTTCGGGTCGGTCGACGACGCCAGCGAGGTGGTTGCGGCACCCTCGTGGACGAGCAGGACGAGGATGTCGGCCTCGCCCTTCCGCTTCATCTCGTCGGCTACCTCGTTGACCGTGCTCGGGATGTCCAGGATGTCGAGCATCGAGATGCCCGCCGGCGTGACCAGCTCATCCAGGTGCTCGGTTACCGCGCCGATGAAGCCGACCTTGACGCCGTCGATCTCCTTGACCCAGGACTCCATGAGCTCCTTGTACCGGTCCTGGAGCGCCTTCTTGACCTTGACGTTGGCACCGATGTACTCCCATGAGGCCCGTGGGATGACGCGGTTCATCAGGTCGTCGTAGCCCTGGTCGAACTCATGGTTGCCGACCGCGCTGACCTCAAGCGATGCCGCGTTGAGGGCGTCGATCGTGGGGTTGTCGTGCTGGATGAAAGAGGTGAACGTCGAGGCTCCGATAAGGTCTCCCGCCGCGGCAAAAACCGTGTTCGGGTTAGCCGCGCGCATCTGCTTGACTGCGGTGGTCAACGCCGCAGCGCCCGCTTCCTGGCCGTTCATCTCCAGCCGGCCGTGGAAGTCGTTGATGCCGAGAATGTCGATCGTGACGGGGTCTTCTGCAGCAGCGGCGGGCGTGCCGAGCAAACCGATGCTCGCTGCGGCCATCATCACGGCTGCGACGAGTGGGACGAGACGCCTCTTCAGGCGCATCTGATGCCTCCGAGGGGATTCTGAGGATAGGAATGGCCAAGGCCGAAGTTCGGCCAACCATAGGCGATGATCCTGACCAGGCAGAACTGGCCAGGTAGCCAAGACGTAACGTTCCTTGGCACAGCAGGAGTCGGTCAGCTGGTGATGTCCTTGCGGGTGAAGCGCCAGAAGGCCAGGCCCCAGAAAGCGGTGGCGTAGGCGATCGCGGAAATGGCACCGCGTACCAGGTCGTCGGTCTGCATCGGGGTGGAGAGCAGGCCCAGCCAGGCGGTGCTGTAGTGGGTGGGCAGGAAGGCGCGAAGCCCACCCAGCGCGGTGATCTGGTCCAGGATGCTGGACAGGATCCAGAGCAGCACCGCCCCGCCGACCGCGCCGAGCGCGGCGTCCGTGGTCACCGAGAGCAGGAACGCCAGGCCGGCGACCACCAGCAGGACGACCGCCAGGTAGCCGAGCACCGCGAGCAGGCGGAGCAGCCCCTCGGTCGGGGCCAGCTCGGCGGAGACCTGGCTGCGCAGCGGGGACCAGCCGTACCGGAGGGTGCCGGCGAGCAGCGCGGTGCCGGCGAGCAGCAGCAGGGCCAGCGCCGAGTACGCGAGCGCGACCAGCAGCTTCACCGTCAGCAACCGGGCCCGGGGCACCGGGATGGCCAGCAGGTAGCGCAGGCTCCCCCAGCTCGCCTCGCTGGCCACCGTGTCCCCGCAGAACAGCGCCACCACCACGACCAGCAGGAACGACGACGAGACGAAGATCGAGAACAGGGCGAAGTTCAACCCGCCGGAGACGGCCAGGTCGACCAGGCTGCCGAACTCGTTGTTCCGGTTCCGGTTCTCGTTGCCGGAGTTGAACTGGAACGCGACCAGGATGATCAGCGGCAGCAGCACCATGAACCCGAGCGCGAGCTGGGTACGCCGCCGCGACGCCTGCCGGCGGAACTCGGCCCGGAACGGCAGGGTCGCCGACGGCCGGTAGCCCGCCGCCGCGCCGGGGCCGATCCGGCCCGCACCAACAGACTCCCCCGTCATCGGTCTCCACTCCCCCGAGAGTTCTCGCCGACCAGGGCGAGGAACGCGTCCTCCAGGCGACGCCGGGGCACCACCCGGTTCACCCCGATGCCGGCCCGGACCAGTTCGGCCACCACCTCGCTGCGGGCCGTCCCGTTGGTGTCCACCACCAGCCCGCCGTCGCCGCTCTCCGGCAGCACCCGTACGCCGGTCAGCCGGTCGAGCACGCCGCGCGCCGCGTCCGGGTCGGTCACGTCGAACAGCACGCTCGACGACTCGCCGACGATGTCCCCGACCGGGCCGGCGGCCACGATCCGCCCCTTGTTGACCACCACCGCGTGGGTGCAGGTCTGCTCCACCTCGGCCAGCAGGTGGCTGGAGACCAGCACCGCGCGGCCGTCGGTGGCGTACCGCTGGAGCACCCGGCGCATCTCGGCGATCTGCGGCGGGTCCAGGCCGTCCGTCGGCTCGTCGAGCACCAGCAGTTCGGGCAGGCCGAGCATGGCCTGCGCGATGGCGAGCCGCTGCCGCATGCCGTGGCTGTAGTTCTTCGTCCGCCGGTGCACCGAGTCACCCAGCCCGGCGATCGCCAGCGCCTCGTCGAAGTGCGCGTCCGCCCAGGGCCGCCCGGTCGCCCGCCAGTACGCCTTGAGGTTCTCCAGGCCGGACAGGTGCGGCAGGAAGCCCGGCCCCTCCACCAGCGCGCCGATCCGGGAGAGCACCGGCGAGCCGGGCACCAGCCGGTGACCGAAGACGTAGATCTCGCCGGCGGTGGGCTGGGTCAGCCCCATCAGCACCCGCAGCGTGGTGGTCTTGCCGGCGCCGTTCGGGCCGAGCAGGCCGACCACCTGACCGGGGTGCACCTCGAAGTCCACACACGAGACGGCGACGAAGCCGTCCGCGTACTCCTTGCGGAGCTGGCGCACGGCGAGCGGGACGCCCGCGTACTCCGGGTGAACCGAGCTGTCCTGGCGGCGGTGCCGGCGGCGGGCGAGTAGGACGACCACGACGAGCCCGACCGCGATCGCGGCGAGCAGGCCGACCAGGGCCCAGCGCCAGACCGTGGCCGTGGTGGGGATCGGCTGGGCGTCGACCGCGGGCAGGGTCAGCGGGCCGCCGCCGAGGGCGACGGTGTGCACGGCCGGCTCGGCCGGGGTGGCGTACGCCTGGTCGGAGGTGGCCACGACGACCCGCAGCCGGTGCCCGGACTCGATCCGGCGGACGATCGCCGGCAGGGTGACGGTGACCGGCTGGGCGGCGTCGATCGTCGCCGGCAGGCCGGTGAGCCGGATCGGGGCGACCAGGCCGTCGGGGAGGGTGGCCGCGCCCTTCGGGTCGACGTCGTAGAGCTTGACGAAGAGCACCGCCTCGCCGGTGGGCGAGGCCGCCCTGATCCGTACGGTCGGCGTGCCGACCACGTCGAGCGGTTCGGTCAGCGGCGCGGATTCGAACCGGGCGTGCTGGCCGGGAATGTCGCTCGCCAGCCCGCTCAGCAGCGAGCCGACCGCCCCGGCGAACGGCACCGAGGAGATCGCCGCCGGGTTGCCGTTGGGCGGGTTGGCGACCGCTTGGGCCGAGCCGGTCAACGTGACCTCGCGGCGGCCCTGCCCGGCCACACCCGGGTAGTCGTCGGTGCGGTAGCCGGTGGCCACCAGGCCCCGGTCGAGCGCGTCGAAACCGGCGATCCGGGAGAACGTGAATGATCCGCCCGGCGGTGGCCCTTCGCCCTTGACGTAGTGGTCGAGCCACTGCGCGGTCAGGAATTTCACCCGGTCGGAGTCGGAGGTGGGGCCGGCGCCGCCGTCGTGGCCGCCGGTGAACCAGGCGACCCGCACGGGCGTGCCGGCGGCGGCGATGCCGCGCGCGTTGGCGTCCGCCTCGGTGAGCGGGAAGAGGGTGTCCGCCTCGCCCTGCACCAGCAGGGTCGGCGCCTTGATCCGGTCGAGCACCCCGACCGGGGAGGAGCGGCGCAGCAGCGCGACCGCCGGGGCGTCGGCCCGTCCGGTGGTGGCGATTCGCAGGTACGCGGCGCAGACGTCGGCGGCGAACCGGCCGCAGGACGGGTTGGCGGCGGGCCCGGGGGCGCGCCCGGAGCTGGTGCCGGGGCCGGCACCCGGCTGCGGGCTGGGCGCGCCGGCCGACGCGGGGGCGCCCTCGGGCTGGCCGGCGGTATTGCCGGAGACGCCGGCCGGGCCGGAGCCGACGTTGCCCCCGCCGCCGAAGAAGAGGCCAGCCCAGCCCTTCTTGAACACGCCCTCGGTCGGTTCCCCGCCGGTGCTCTCCGGCAGGAAGGCCCGGGACAGGTCGTTCCAGGTGATCATCGGGACGATCGCGTCGACCCGCCGGTCCTGCGCGGCCAGCAGCAGGGCCAGGCCGCCGCCGTACGAGCCACCGACCACGCCGACCCGGGGGTCGCCGGCGGCGTCGAGGAGGATGTCCGGACGGGCCGCGAGCCGGTCGAGCAGGCGTTGCGCGTCGCGTACCTCGTAGTCGGGGCTGTCCAGGTGGATCTCGCCGCCGCTGCGGCCGAAGCCCCGCGCGGTCCAGGTGAGCACGGCGTAGCCCCGGTCGGCCAGGTCTTCCGCGTCGCCGCGGACCGACTCCTTGGTGCCGCCGAAGCCGTGCGCCAGCAGCACGGCCGGGACCTGGTGCCGGGCCGAGGCGTCCCGGGGCAGGTAGAGCGTGGTGTCCAGCTCGACGGGCTCGTCGCCGGCCGGTCCGGAGCGGACGGTCACCAGCGCCGACTCGGTCCGGAAGCCGGGCCGCTGCGGCCGGGCCGCCCAGGCCACGGCGGCGGCCACCAGGACGACCACCACCACCGCGGCGACCACCCGGCGACGGCGGGTGGCCAGGGCACGCCGGATCCGCGTGGCGGCGAGCGGTGATCTCATGCGGCACACGGTACGGCCCGAACCCTGAGCGTCAGCTGAGATCCGCCGGACGTGTGAGCGGCGGGCCTGACACCGGCGGCTACTGTTCGGCGGGTGGCGGAACTCGACCTGACCCTGACCGCGAGTCTGCGTCCGGCCGCGCTGGATGCCCGGCGCGGCGTCGTCCGCCTGCATCCGAAGGTGCTGGCCGCGCTGGCGCTGCGCCCCGGCGACCCGGTCCGGCTGACCGGCCGGCGGGTGACCGCCGGCATCGTCGCCCCGACCGAGCAGACCGCGAGCACCGCCCTGCTCTACGCCGACGACCTGATCCTCGGAAACCTGGGCCTGCGGGACGGCGGGCAGGTGCGGGTGAGCCCGCTGCCGGTGGTGCCGGCCCGCACGGTGACCCTGGCCGGCCCGGCCGGGATCGTCGCCGTGGTCTCCCCGGAGATGCTCCGCCTCGCGCTGCTCGGCAAGCCGGTCACCACCGGGGACGACGTCTCGCTGCTACCGCAGGACGTGCTTCCCGACGCCGCGCTCCGCGGCCTGGTCGAGGCCGCGCGGCGCAGCCTCGCCAACACCGTGGGATACGCCTGGACCAGCACCCTGCTCACCGTGGTCGGGGTTGAGCCGGAGGCCGGCGCGCTGGTCACCATGGACACCGTGGTCGGCTGGGAGCACAGCCCGGTCAACCGGCCGGCCGGGGCCGGGACCGAATGGGCCTCGCCCGCGCCGGAACCGGTCGAGCCGGTTGAGCCTGCGGCGGCACCGGACCTCGATGAGCTGCCCGGGCTGCGCACCCAGGCCGAACAGCTGACCGAGCTGCTCGACCTGGGCTTCCACCATCAGGAGGTGCTGGGGCGGCTCGGCACCACCGTCTCGCT
Source organism: Micromonospora sp. NPDC006766 (assembly GCF_040636055.1). Taxonomy (NCBI): domain Bacteria; kingdom Bacillati; phylum Actinomycetota; class Actinomycetes; order Micromonosporales; family Micromonosporaceae; genus Micromonospora; species Micromonospora sp. NPDC006766. The sequence continues at coordinate 79,144 of NZ_JBEYIX010000007.1, forward strand.
GGGCGTCCTGCTCACCGGGCCGGCCGGTTCGGGCAAGGCGACGCTGGTCCGGGCGGTCGCCGCCCGGGTACGCGCCCGGGTGTGCCCGCTGTGGGCGCCGGAACTGGCCGCGCTGAGCAACGACGCGGCGGCCCGCCGGCTGCGCGAGGCGGCCGAAGCGGTACGTGCGGACAGTCCCGCCGTCCTGCTGGTCACCGACGTGGAGGCCCTCGCCCCGGCCGACGAGCCGGGCCCGGTGGCCACGGTGTTCCGGCAGGTCGTCGCCGAGACGGTCCGGGCTGGGGCGGCCGTGGTCTGCACCACCGGCCGTCCGGAGGCGGTGGACCCCGCCCTGCGCGCCCCGGACCTGCTTCCGCTGCGGATCACCGTTCCCCTGCCCGACCAGGCGTTGCGCCGGGAGCAGCTGACCGTGCTCACCCGGCCGGTGCCGCTCGCCGAGGACGTCCGGCTGGACGAGGTGGCCGCCCGTACGCCGGGATTCGTCGCCGCCGACCTGGCCGCGCTGGTCCGCGAGGCCGGTGTGCGTGCGGCCCTGCGGCAGAAGGAAACCACCTCGCCGACGGTGGCGATGGCCGACTTCAGCGCGGCGCTGGAGGTGGTCCGACCCACCACGATGGCCGGGTCCACCCTGGAGCTGGCGTCGGTGTCCCTCGACGATGTCGGGGGCCTGCACGAGGTGAAGGGGACGCTGACCGAGTCGGTGCTCTGGCCGCTGAGCTACCCGGACACCTTCGCCCGGCTGGGCGTGACACCGCCGCGCGGGGTGCTCCTCTACGGGCCGCCGGGCTGCGGCAAGACCTACCTGGTCACCGCGCTGGCCGGCTCCGGGCGGGCGAACGTGCTGTCGGTGAAGGGCGCGGAGCTGCTCTCCAAGTGGGTGGGCGAGAGCGAACGCGCGGTCCGCGAGCTGTTCCGCCGGGCCCGCGAGGCAGCCCCCACGCTGGTCTTCCTGGACGAGGTGGACGCGCTCGCCCCGGTTCGCGGCCAGGCCACCGACGGGGGTACGACCGATCGGGTGGTGGCCGCCCTGCTCACCGAGTTGGACGGGGTGGAGGCGCTGCGCAACGTGGTGGTGGTCGGCGCGACGAACCGGCCGGACCTGGTCGACCCGGCGCTGCTGCGTCCCGGCCGCCTGGAACGCCTGGTGTACGTGCCGCCGCCGGACGGTCCCGCCCGGGCCGAGATCCTCAAGGCGGCGTCCCGGAACGTCCCGCTGGCGCCCGACGTGGACCTGGCCACGCTCGGCGCGGAACTGGACGGCTTCTCCGCCGCCGACTGCGCGGCCCTGGTCCGGGAGGCGGCGCTCGCGGCGATGCGCGAGTCGCTGACCGCCACCACGGTCACCGCCGCCCACGTCGAGACCGCCCGCGCCCACGTCCGGGCCTCCCTGGACCCGGCCCAGGTCGCCCACCTGGCGGCGTACGCCGAGAAGCAGACGGGCTGAGCAGGCGCGTCCTCCCGGCTGCGTCAGCGGGCCGGCAGCACGGAGTCCAGGCACATCTGCGCGTGCAGCTTCCCGCCCTTTTCGCGCAGTTCCGCGCCGCATTTTCTCAGCACGGCGATGGCACCCTGGTTGTCCGGCGTCGTCTCGGCCACGACCGTGTGCATGCCGGCGGCCGCAGCGGCGTTCAGCAACTCGCGCAGGGCCGCCGCGCCGAGCCCACGGCCCCGCGCCGAACGCCCCAGCCACATGCCGGTCTCCACCGTCCCGGGTTCGTCGCGGCGGGTCATCCGGACCATGCCGACCACCTCGCCAGCAGCGACGATCGCGTACATCAGGGTGCGGGTGGGGCCGTCCAGGCCACCGAAGCTGGCCCGGTGGAACTCCCGGAACGCGTCCCGACGGGCCAACGACCAACCGGCCGGGGCATCCACCGGGGGCATGACGTGCTCCGGCTCCGCCTCAGCAGCCGCTACGGAGAGCAACGGCTCCAGGTTCTGCTCGTCCACCGGCTCCAGTCGTACCGCACCCGTCACGAGCCGCAGTCTGCCGGCCGAACCGGCCCAAGTCCACCCCTTTGGCCCCGGACTACCGGTCTGGACGAGCGGACCGGCCGGTCGTACCGCCTCCGTGTTCTACCTCACGCTCCGTTGTCAGCCGACCGGGTTTTCCTGCGTCGACCGACCCTCAACCGACCGGGTCGAACTCACAGAACACCACCGAGGCGTCGTCGGTCCGCTTCTGCCGGCGCAGCCGGTCCGGGTGGTCCCGCTCGGCGACCCGGACGCGGCGGATCAGCCCTTCCGGGCCCTCCGCCGCCGTCACGTCCAGCAGGCCGGCCCAGTCGAAGAGGCCGAACTGCTCGACCGCGCAGGACGCCCCGTCGCTGAGCAGCGCCGCCCGCCGCAGCGCCCCCGGCCCGCGCAGCGGCAGCGTCCCGGTCACCGCGTGGTACGCCGCGTCCGGGTCGGCGGCGGCGGCCCAGTAGCCGTGGGTCCGGTTCATCCGCTCCCGCTGCACGGCCACCGAGCGGCGGAGCCGGGCCGCCGGGTCGACGTCGGACCCGGGCAGCAACCCGGCGGTACGACGCAGCTCCGCCATCGCCGCGTCGAGCCGCTCGTCGGAGACCACACTGACCTGGCCACCGGCGTCCAACACCAGCGGGCTGTCGCAGAGCACCAGGTAGTCCACCTGGTCGCCGCCCTGCCGGAGCAGACAGACGGTGGACGACGGGGTGCCGGGGTGGTCGAGGTCGCACCCGCCGCCGTGGTCGGCGCGGACCGCCAGGATGGCCGCCGCCAGGCTGCTCATCAGCGTCGCCGCCGGCCGGGCGGCAACGGCCAGGCCGATCCGGGCGGCCAGGTGCCGGACGTACCAGGCCGGCCCGTGTACGCAGCCGGTGTCGAAGCCCTCCGGTACGGTGGCGCCGTCGAGGACCCCGACCAGCGGACCGAACCCGAAGACCACGTCCTCGTTCGCCAGCCGACCGGGGGCCGGGTCGGAGGCGGAGCGTACCCGCATCAGCGGTGCCGTTCCGATCGGTCGCGCCGGCCGACTGCCGGTCGGATACCGGCGATCTGGTGCCCCCATCCGTCGACTCCCTCCGTCGCCGCCGCCTACCCGCAACCGGCGGACGCATGCCCGGCACCCAACCGGAGCCCGGTCCCGCAACTCACCAACGCGGACCACGTTCCGCCGGTAGCGTCGAGAGCGGTCGCCCTTCCTCGGTGGCCGTACGACGCGACAGGGGGATCGCATGTTGGCACGTCTGCACGAGTCGGGGGTCAGGGCCGAGCACGCCTACCTGGCCGGTTTTGTGAGCATCGGTCTCGCGTTCGGCAGCTGGTTCCTGTCCCGACAGCTGGAGCGGGCCGGGATCGACCGGGCGGACCGCTGGGGCATCTTCGTCGGCGAGTGGGCACCCACCTTCTTCGCCATCGGCAACGGGCTGCGCACGTACGAGAAGTGAGCGTCAGCGCCGTCGGGTGTGCGCGCGCGTGGAGCGCAACCGGCGCAGCCGCCCGACCAGCACCGGCTCGGCGGCCAGCGCGGCCGGATGATCGAGCAGCGCGTTGAGCAGCTGATAGTAGCGGGTCGCGGAGAAGCCGAAGGTGTCCCGAATCGCCTGCTCCTTCGCGCCGGCGTGCTTCCACCATTGCTGTTCGAAGGCGAGGATCCGCCGGTCCCGTTCGGTCAACCCGCCCGCCCGCCCCTCGGAGGCGAGGACGAGCGGGTCGGGCTCGACGGTCGGCACCGCCTCGACGTCCGGGGCGGGGCGGGGTGGGGGGACGGCGGCACCGGTCTCCCGGCGGCCGACCTCGACGCGCCCGGATGGCTCGGGCCGGTCGGAGGCGGGCCGGTCGGGGGCGTCGGCGGGCATGGCGCTCCTCGGGGCGGTCGGCCGGCAGGACGACGCCGGACCGGGGAACTTAAGCCTAACCAGGGCCCGCCCCGGCCGCATCGGACGCGGCGGGCCGGGGCGGGCCGGTGTCAGGCGATGTCCCGACGGCGCATCGTCCAGAGCGCCGCGCCGAGGATCACCACCACCCCGACCGCCATCAGGATCGACGAGTGCTGCCAGGTGATGTCGAGGGTCGCCGGCTTGCACTCCCCGGTGTAGGTGGCCTGGCAGGCGTTCCAGTTCTCCAGGGTGACCTTCTGCCGCATCCACGCCGCCAGGTAGGTGGGCAGCAGCCAGGCCGCCGCGAACTTCACCCCGGCCATCTGGAGCAGGATGCCGAGGCCGAACTGGCCGACCACGACCGCGGCGATCGACCCGCCCAGGGCCATCGCGGTGTGCCGACCGAGCGAGGCCAGCGCGAACCCGACCGTCGCCATGACCAGTACCAGCACGACGCCGCGCAGCCCGGTCAGGCCGAACGACTGCCAGATGCCGGAGGTCATTCCCTTCGTGCTGCCCCGATAGGTGCCGACCAGCCAGAACCCGCCGAGCCAGAGCAGCGCGGTGGGCACCGCGACCGCGAGCGCGCCGGTCAGCAGCGCCGCCAGTTTGGTCAGCAGGACGGTCAGTCGCTTCGGCCGCCAGAGCAGCAGGTTCATCATCCCGCCGGTGTTCCATTCGGCACCGACGAAGGACGCGCCGACCACGAACCCGACCAACGCCAGGATCGCGGCGAATACCGTCAGGCTCTCGCCGAACTCCTTGTGGAAGTCGAAGGTCGGGGGTAGGTACCACCGCGCCTCGAACGCCTCCCGAGGCGGCGGCGAGATCACCGAACAGTCGTCGGGGTAGCGCCCCTCCTCCGCCGTGCCGCCGGCCTTGGCCTGCTCGCAGGCGATGCGTTCCTGCTCGCTGTAGCGCACCTGCTGCTGGTAGTCCTGCTCGGCCTGCCGCTCGGCGCGAGCCAACGCGGCAGCGTCGAGCTTGTGGTTGCTGAAGAAGATCCCGGCAACCACGGCCACCAGGATCGCCAGCCCCAGCGCGGTCATCCAGCGGGTGAAGCGCCGCTTGGCCAGCCGGCGCAGCTCCGTACGGTAAAGGCTCACGCGCCCCACCCTCCCGTGGTGGCGCCGGCCTGCCCCGCGCCATCGACCTTCGTGGACTGGTCGACCTGCCGGTGCTGGCCGGGTACCGGCGCGGTGGCGGTCAGTTCGAGGAAGACGCTCTCCAGGTCGACGGCGACCGGTGCGAGCTCACTGACGTAGAGCCCCTGTTCGGCGAGGAGCCGGGTGACCGTGGCCGGCTTGTCGACCCCGGCGAGCATCAGGTGGTCGGGCTGCCCGGTCACCCGGATCCCGGCCCGGGTCAGCGCCTCGGCGGCGGCGGGCAGATCGCTGACCGCCTCCAGCCGCACCCGAACGCCGCCGGTGGAGTGCTGCGCGAGCACCTCCGAGACCGGCCCGTACGCCACCCGCCGCCCCAGCGAGATGATGGTGACCGAGTCGCAGATGAGCTGGATCTCGCCGAGGATGTGGCTGGAGAGCACCACGGTCATGCCGGCTTCGGCGAGGTTGCGCACCAGCGTGCGCATCTCCCGGATGCCGCCTGGGTCGAGGCCGTTGGCCGGCTCGTCCAGGATGAGCAGCTTCGGGTCCTTGAGCAGCGCGGACGCGACGGCGAGCCGCTGCTTCATGCCGAGCGAGTACGTCTTGACCCGCTCCCCGGCCCGGTCGCGCAGCCCGACGAGCTCGAGCACCTCGTCGATCCGCTGCCGCGGCACCTCGCCGGCTCCGGCGAGCAGGGACAGCGTGTCCCGGGCGGTGAAGTGCGGGAAGAACTGCGGGCTCTCCACGATGGCGCCGACCTGGCCGGCCACGGCCGACAGCGCCGCCGGCGCCTCCTGGCCGAGGATCGTCATCCGACCACCGTCGGGCCGGATGAGCCCGAGCAGCGTACGCAGGGTGGTGGTTTTGCCCGAACCGTTCGGGCCGAGGAAGCCGTGCACCTGGCCGGCCTCGACCCGCATGTCGAAGCCGTCGAGCGCGTGGCGTGTCCCGCGCTTTCGGCTCCGGTATGTCTTACGGAGACCGTCGATCTCCAGGACAGCCGTCAAGCTGACCTCCCCCGATGTGTAGGCGAACAGCGGACACCATACGCGGTATGCAGGCGCACATGATACCCGGTATGCATCGGGGTTTTCCCTGATTCGTCCTCAGGCGCAGACGACGTGTACGCCGGCGTCACGGAACACCTGCACCACCGCCGGGTCGGCCCCGGAGTCGGTCACCAGCGTCTCGACCCGGTCCACCGGGCAGATCCGGGCGAAGGCGTGACCGCCCAGCTTGGACGAGTCGGCGATCACCACCACCCGCTTGGCCCGGGCCACCATCAGGCTGTTCATCGCGGCCTCACCCTCGTGGTGGGCCGCCGCGCCGAGCTGCGGGTCGATCGCGTCCACGCCGAGCAGCGCGACGTCGAGAGTCACCTCGCGCAGCAGCGCCCCGCCCAACGGGCCGACCAGCTCGAACGACTTGGGCCGGACCACCCCGCCGGCCACCACCACCTTCATCCGCGAGCGCACCAGCAACTCGTTGGCGATGTTCAACGCGTTGGTGACCACGGTGAGCTGGGCACCTTCGGCGTTGGTGTTGAGATCCGGTCGGACGGCGAGCGCCCGGGCGACCTCGGTGCTGGTGGTGCCGCCGTTCAGGCCGACCACGGTGCCCGGGGAGACCAGCGCTGCGGCGGCCGCCCCGATCCGCTGCTTCTCGGCCGAGTGCTTGGCCGTCTTGTAGCGCAGCGGCAGGTCGTACGAGACGCCGTTGGCGACCGCCCCACCCCGGGTACGGGTGATCATCTGTTGCTGGGCGAGCTGGTCGAAGTCCCGCCGGATGGTGGCCTGGGAGACGTCCAGGCGATCGGCCGCCTCCTCGACGCTGACCCGACCGCTGTCGGTCAGCATCTCGAGCAGCGCGTTCCATCGGGCGTACCGGTCCACCGCGGAACCTCCACTGACTCTGCACGAACGATGATTGATTGCGTGCACAGTAGTGCGCGAAACTGCGAGGGCGCAAAACCCTGACCTGCGCGATCTCGGTGCTGGTTGCCACAACCACCCGACTTCACGCACAATAACGCGCGAAAGGCAGCCCTAACGCGCCGAATTGCGCAAGATCTCCCCCGGGAGGAGTTGTCATGGCGTACGTGCACACGGAAATCGCGAGTCAGCCCGACTGCTGGCGGGAGGCGGCCCGACTCGCCCCGACCACCGCCGACCGCCTGCCCCGCCCCGGCGAGCGGGTCGCCGTCGTCGGTTGCGGCACGTCGTGGTTCATGGCAATGGCGTACGCCGGGCTGCGCGAGCGCGCCGGCCAGGGCGAGACCGACGCCTTCCAAGCCAGCGAGTTTCCCACCAACCGCCGCTACGACCGGCTCATCGCCATCACCCGCTCCGGCACCACCACCGAGGTGCTGGACCTGATCGCCGCGGTACGCGGCCAGGTCCCGACCACGGTCCTGGTCGGTGACCCGGCCGCCCCGGCGGTCGAAGTGGCCGACGCCGCGGTGGCCCTGCCCTTCGCCGACGAGCGCTCGGTCGTGCAGACCCGGTTCGCCACCACCGCGCTCGCCCTGCTCCGCGCCCACCTCGGCGACGACCTGGGCCGGCTGGCCGCCGATGCCGAGGTGGCCGTCCGGGCTCCGCTGCCGATCGACCCGGCCGGCATCGAGCAGGTCACCTTCCTCGGGCGCGGCTGGACGGTCGGGCTCGCCCAGGAGGCCGCCCTGAAGTGCCGCGAGACGGCCACCTTCTGGGCCGAGGCCTACCCGGCGATGGACTACCGGCACGGCCCCATCTCGGTCGCCGCTCCGGGCCGGTTGGTCTGGGCGTTCGGCGCGATCCCGGAAGGGCTGCCCGAGGACGTGGCCGCCACCGGCGCCGCCTTCGTGCACAGCCGTACCCATGGTTGGCGCACGGTGCTGACCAGTTGGGCGGCCGGGCGCACCCCGGTCGACCCGATGGCCGACCTGATCCTCGCCCAACGCTTCGCCGTCGCGCTGGCGACCAGCCGCGGCCTCGACCCGGACGCGCCCCGGCACCTGACCCGCTCCGTGGTGCTCGCATGACCTCTGGCGACAGGGTCGTCGTCGCGCTGGACGTGGGCGGCACCGGGATGAAGTGCGCCCTGGTCCGCCCGGACGGTACGACCGCCCACGCCGAACGGCACGCCACCGAGACGGCGCGCGGCCCGGCGGCGGTGGTCGACACGATCCTCGACGTCGCCGAAGGGCTGGCCGGCAAGGCCCTGGTCGCCGGGCTGACCCCGACGGCCTGCGGGATCGTCGTACCGGGGGTGGTCGACGAGGCCCGCGGGGTCGCGGTCTGGTCGGCGAACGTGGGCTTCCGGGACGTACCGCTGCGGGAGCTGGCGCGGGCGCGGCTCGGGCTGCCGGCGGCGCTCGGCCACGACGTGCGGGCGGGTGGCCTGGCGGAGGCCCGGCTCGGCGCCGGCCGCGACGGCGGCCACGTGCTGTTCGTCGCGATCGGCACCGGCATCGCCGCCGCCCACGTGGTGCGCGGGTCGGCCGCCGCCGGCGCGCACGGTGCCGCCGGCGAGATCGGCCACATCCTGGTGCGCCCCGACGGTCCGCGCTGCGGCTGCGGCCGTCCCGGTTGCCTGGAGGCGGTGGCCTCGGCCTCGGCGATCGGCCGCCGGTACGCCGAACTGGCGGGTGTTCCGGTCACCGCCGCCGAGGTGGCGGACCGGGCGGCGGCCGGTGAGCCGCTGGCCGGCCGGGTCTGGCGGGAGGCCGTCGAGGCGCTCGCCGACGGGTTGGCCACCGGTCAGGCGCTCTACGACGTCGAGACGATCGTGGTCGGCGGCGGGCTGGCCCAGGCCGGTCCCCAGCTGTTCGATCCGCTGCGCGCGGCACTGCGCGCACGACTGACTTTCCACCGGGAGCCGCGCCTGGTGGCGGCGGCCCTCGGCGACGAGGCCGGCTGCCTCGGCGCCGCCCTGCTGGCCCTGGACGACACTGGAGATGGAAACTGATGACCGTGCGCGTGACCGGCAAGCTGGTGACCCCGACCGGTGTGATCCGGCAGGGCTGCGTCGAGATCGTGGGCGACCGGATCCGGGCGGTCGCCGAGTACCCGTCGGTGCGCGACGGGCACTGGATCGTGCCCGGCTTCGTGGACATGCACACCCACGGCGGCGGGGGGCACACCTTCACCACGGGCGACGCCGATTCGGCCCGCGAGGCGGCCGCGTTCCATCTGCGGCACGGCACCACCACCTTGCTCGCCAGCCTGGTCAGCTCCCCGTTCGCGGTGATGCGGGAGGCGACGACCGCGTACCGGCCGCTGGTCGAGTCCGGGGTGCTGGCCGGCATCCACTTCGAGGGGCCCTACCTGTCGGCGGACCGGTGTGGCGCGCAGAATCCGGAGTTCCTCCGCGACCCGTCCACGGACGAGCTGGCGGAGCTGATCGAGCTGGGCGGGGGCGCGATCCGGATGGTCACCCTGGCCCCCGAGCGGGACGGCGCGTTGGAAGCGATCAAGCTGCTCGTCTCGCGGGGCGTGGTGGCGGCGGTCGGACACACGGACGCCACCTGGGAGCAGACCCGGGCCGCCCTGACGGCCGGGGCGAGCGTCGGCACCCACCTGTTCAACGGGATGCGCCCGGTGCACCACCGGGAGCCGGGTCCGGTGGTGGCCCTGCTCGACGCCCCGAACGTGGTCTGCGAGCTGGTCGCCGACGGGGTCCACCTGCACGACGGCATGCTGCGTTTCGCCCACTCGGTGGCCGGCCCGGAGCGGGCGGCCCTGATCACCGACGCGATGGCCGCCGCCGGCATGCCCGACGGCGAGTACGAGCTGGGCGGCCAGGCCGTCACCGTGGCCGACGGGGTGGCCCGGCTGAGCCGGGACGGCGCCATCGCCGGCAGCACGCTGACCATGGACGCCGCCCTGCGGCACGCCGTCGCGTCGGGCATCGCGCTGCCCGACGCCTGCCGGATGGTCGCCACCACCCCGGCGCGGGCAATCGGCCTCGGTGACCAGGTCGGCGCGCTGCGGACCGGCCTGCGAGCCGACCTCGTCGTGATGGACGACGACCTCAACGTGCTCCGGGTGATGCGCGCCGGCACCTGGGTGGAGTGAACCGGGCTGCGGCGAGCGGCACGCCAGCGCGTCGGCGTCAGCCGGCGACGGGGACCTCGACGCCGAGCACGGCCTGCTCGTCGGGGCGGTGTACGAGCACGTCCGACAGGTAGGCCTGCACGGCGTGGCGCATGCCCACGTCCCGGCCGGCCCGCTCGGAGAGCAGCCACTTGTGCTCGATGATCTGGGTGAACAGCTCCTGCGGCTCCAGCTTGCTGCGCAGGTGCGCGGGCACCGCCCGGACCACCGGCTCGAACACCTCGGTGAGCCAGCGGTGCGCCGCCTGCTGCTCGTCGGTCAGGTCGCTCTCCGACCGGTACGCGTCCAGGTCGTTGAGGAGCTTGCGGGCCTGATTCTCCTCGGCGTCCAAGCCGGTGAGGCGGAGCAGCCGGCGGGGGTGGTAGCCGACGTCGACCACCTTCGGCCGGACCAGGTAACGCCCATTGTCAGTGGTGGACAGGGCCACCTCGGCGACGTCGAAGCCCAGTTCGTTGAGGCGGCGGATCCGACCCTCGATGTCGTGCCGGGCCTCCCGCTCGACCTGCTGCTCGTAGGTGACCTCGTGCCAGAGCCGCTCGTACCGCTGCACGACCTCCTCGCAGACCAGCTCCGGGTCGATCGACTCGTGCAGCAGCCCGGCCGCCGTTAGGTCCAACGCCTCGCCGAAGATGTTCACCCGGGCGATCTCCAGGTCCTCGCCGCGCTGCCCGTTGGAGAGCGCGCGGTGCAGCGCCCCGGTCTCGGCGTCCACGAGGTAGGCGGCGAACGCGCCGGCGTCCCGCCGGAACAGCGTGTTCGACAGCGAGCAGTCGCCCCAGAAGAAGCCGGTCAGGTGCATCCGGACCAGCAGCACCGCCAGCGCGTCGAGCAGCCGGTTCAAAGTCTCCGGTCGCAGCGTCCGGGAGAAGAGGGCCCGGTAGGGCAGCGAGAACTGGAGATGCCGGGTGACCAACACCGGGTCCAGCGGCTGGCCGTCGTCGGTCTGCCGGTCGGCCACGATCGCGACCGCCTCGACCGACGGGAAGTCGATCCGCTCCAGAGCCCGGAGCAGGTCGTACTCCCGCTCGGCGACCCGCTCGCCGGTCTCCTTCACCGCGTAGACGTAGTCGCCGAGTCGGACGAAGCGCACGATATGCCGCGAGATGCCCTGCGGAAGCGCGACCAGGTGCTGCGCCGGCCACTCCTCCAGCGGAGTCGACCAGGGAAGATCGAGCAGTGCCGGGTCGACGAGGGCCGAGGTGATCCGCACGGAGACAAGTGTGACTGTTGAGCCCCGCGGAGCGCCTCCCAGCGTGGGCCGGCACACACATCCGCCAATGCCCGCGAGCGGTCGGGCACCGTCGGCGGCCGGTAGCGTGGTCGCGTGCGGCAGACCACCGGGGTACGCGAGAAGCTGCGGCTCCGGCCCGTCCGGCCGGCCGGCTGGTGGTTCGACGGGCTGCTGCTCGCCGCCCTGGTGGGCCTGACCGTGGCGCTCGCCACCGGTCACCTCTTCGGCCTCGACCGGGCCGCCGCCGACTGGGCCGCGCAGCACCGACCGACAGCCGCCCGGTGGGCCGCGATGATCCTCAACTACCTGGGTCAGGGCAGCCCGCTGACGCTGCTCGCAGCCGGGCTGGGCGTGCTGGTGGCGATCCGGCTCCGCTCGGTCCGCGCGGTGCTGCCACCGGTCGTCGCGTTCGTGCTGACCTACCTGACCATCGGGCCGCTGAAGGTGTGGACCGCCCGACCGGCGCCCAGCGCCAGCGTCAAGCCACCGTTCCTGCCACCCGACCAGACGTTGCCGCTGTTCCAGCACGACCTGCCGGTGCGCTTCGCCCAGTCGTACCCGTCGGGGCATGTGGCCAATGCGATCCTCTGGTACGCGGTGCTCGCCCTGCTCGTGACGCCGCTGCTGGCCACCTTCGGCCGGACCGTCCCGCCCCGCCTGGTCACCGTGGTCCGGGTGCTGCCGCCGCTGATCGTGCTCTGCACCACCACATACCTCGGCTGGCACTGGCTGACCGACTCGGTCGCCGGTCTGCTGCTCGGCCTGCTGCTGAGCCGGCTGCTGAGCCGGGTGCCCTGGGACGACGTGCCGTTGCCCCCCGCACTGCGCAACTGGGACCGCCCGTTCACTCGATCATGAACGCATGGTGTCCCTGAGTACGGGTAGAGCACCGGCATGCAGACCTTCCTCCCGTACCCGGACTTCCTGGCCAGCGCGCGGACACTGGACCAGAAGCGGCTGGGCAAGCAGCGGGTGGAAACCATCCAGGTGCTGCGCGGGCTGACCTGGCCGACGTACGGCTGGCGCAACCACCCGGCGGTGAAGATGTGGGCCGGGTACGAGGAGGCGCTGACCCGGTACGGGCTGGACGTGTGCGCCGTGTGGTGCGAGCCGGGCCGGGCGGACACCTGCGCGGCCACGATGACCACCGATCTCGCGACCGCCTGCGGCATCGACATCGTGCGCACCCAGGCCGAGCTGGCCGAGGCCGGCGAGCTGCCGCCCTGGCTGGGCCTTGAGGACCTGCACCGCAGCCACCGGTCGTCGCTGCTGCGCAAGGATCCGGGGCACTACGGACCGCAGTTTGGCGACGTCCCGCCCGACCTGGAGTACGTCTGGCCCGCCTCCGACCGGGACCGGCGTTGCCAGTAAGGAAGGGCCCCTTGTTAACGCCTCAGGTAGAGAAGGGTTCCCTTCTCACCCGGGCGGTCGGGCGGCTCATTGGCGTACGGCGGCACCGGGTGGATTCGGGTGGGGGTGGCGCCCGCCGCGTGCCGCAGCCGGTGCGGGCGGTGGTGGTCGGGGGCGGGATCGCCGGCATGTCGGCGGCGGTGGTGCTGGCCGAGCGCGGGGTGGCGGTGACCGTGCTGGAGGCGGCACCGACCCTCGGCGGCCGGCTCGGCGCCTGGCCGGAGGAGCTGCCCGACGGCACGCAACGCAACGAGCACGGCTTCCACGCGTTCTTCCGGCAGTACTACAACTGGCGGTCGATCCTGCGACGGATCGACCCGGCGCTGGGATTCCTCAAGCCGGTCCCCGGCTACCCGATCCTGTCGGCCGAGTGGCCCACGGAGGATTTCGGCCGGCTGCCGCCCGCGCCGCCGGTCAGCCTGCTCGCCCTGCTGCTGCGCAGCCCGAGCCTGCGGCTGGCCGACCTGCGCGCGATGGACCGGGACGCCGCGCTGCCGCTGCTCGCCTACGACCCGGTCCGCACCTACGCGGAGTTCGACCGGCGGACCGCCGACGAGCTGCTCACCGCGCTGCGGCTACCGGACCGGGCCCGGGCGATGATCTTCGAGACCTTCGCCCACGCGTTCTTCAACCACGAGGCGGAGATGTCAGCCGCCGAGATGATCGCCCAGTTCCACTTCTATCTGCTCGGCAACCCGGAAGGGCTGGCCTTCGACGCGCCCGACCAGGACCACGCCACGGCGATCTGGGAGCCGCTGGCCCGGCACGTGCGCCGGCACGGCGGCCGAATCCACACCGGCACGGCCGCGGCCCGGCTGGACCGCACGCCGGACGGCTGGCGGGTGACCACCACCGACGGCGCCGGCCACCCGGCCGGGCACGTGGTGCTGGCCGTCGACCCGCCCGCGCTGGCCGCGCTGGTCGCCGCCTCCCCCGGCCTGGTCGCGGCGGCACCCGAGCTGGTGGCACGGATGCCCGCGTTCGGCCGGCCCGGCCCGCCGTACGCGGTGGCGCGCTACTGGGCGGACGGGGACGTGCGCCCGGAGCGGGCGGTGTTCAGCGGAGTGTCCCGGCAACCCACCCTGGACTCGGTCACCCTCTACCACCGGCTGGAGGACGAGCCGCAGCGCTGGGCGCGACGGACCGGCGGCTCGGTGATCGAGCTGCACGCGTACGCCTGCGAGCCGGACGTGCCGGCGGAGGAGCTGGCCGAGCGGATGCGGGTCGAGCTGGCCGCGCTCTGGCCGGAGGCCGCCGACCTGCGCATCCGCGCCCTGCGCGCCCGGGTCGAGGCGCGGGCACCGGCATTCCCACCGGGTGGCCACGCCGAGCGCCCCGAGGTACGCACCGACGCGGACGGGCTCTACCTGGCCGGTGACGGAATCCGGACGGAGTTCCCCTGCGCGTTGATGGAACGGTCGGCGGCGACCGGGATCCTCGCCGCCAACCACATCCTGCGCGCGGCCGGTGCCGCGACCGAGCCGCTTTACTCGGTCCGCCCGCGTGGCCTGCTGTAGGAGGGGCCCCCTGTTAACGCCTGCGGTAGAGAAGGGTTCCCTTCTCACCGCCCGACAGGGCGTACGGCGGGGCATTGAAATGCGTTGCCCGCCTTCCCTGCGCCGATCTACCGTGAACGCGCAAGGTCAACCACCGCTCCGGGAGCCGTCGATGCCGCTACGACACGCCACCACCGTGACGTCGTGGCTGTTCAGCGACGGTTGCCGAGCCGAAGGTCCCCGCGCCGGGTGGCCCGACTGACGCGTACACCCGTCAGCGCCGCAGCCGCCCCCCGCAAGGACCGGGCGGCTTTTTGCTGCCGTACCACCGATCGTGAAGGGAGAACCCGGTGGACGCCGTCCTCGTCATCAACGCCGACCTCGGCCCGCTGCACCGGGTCACCGTCCAGCACGCGATCCGGATGCTCTGCCGGCGGGTCGCCGAGATCCACGAGGCCGAGCCGGACCGGCTGATCGGGATCTTCCCGGTCCCCCGGGTGGTCCGCCTCGTCCGGTACGTCGTCACCCGCTGGCGGTTCAACGCCGGCCCGGCCTGGTCGCGGGGCGCGGTGCTGCGCCGCGACGACCACCACTGCGCGTACTGCGACCGCCCAGCCAGCACCATCGACCACGTCCTGCCCCGCTCGCGCGGTGGCCGGAACACCTGGAAGAACACCACCGCCGCCTGCTACGAGTGCAACCAGCGCAAGGGCGACCGGACGCCGGCCGAGGCGGGCATGCCGCTGCGGCGCGAGCCGGCGACGCCGAGCTGGGCGGTGCTCGCCGCGCGGTGACGGGCCGGCCGGCGGGCACAGGGGGTCGCGTCGGGGGTATGCCTCCGGCGCGGCGTCCGCCGGCCCCGGGCGGCGGTCAGCGGCCTACGGACGGCGCCCAGCGGCCTACGGACGGCGGTCAGCGGCCTACGGGCGGCGCCCAGCCGAAGCGCGGCGGCCGGCGCTCGTTGGCCGCCGCGGCCCCCTCGCGGGCCTCGCCGCTGGCCCGGACCTGCCCGTGCCACCAGGCGACTCGCGCGTCGTCGGCGCGCCCGTCGATGATCTCCTTGGCTGCCGCGACGGTGAGCCGCGACCGCTCGGCGATGGCGGCGGTGACCGCGTCGACCCGAGCGGCCAGCGCGTCGGCCGGCAGCACCTCGTCCACCAGCCCGATCCGCAGCGCCCGCTCGGCGTCGACCAGCTCGCTGGTGAACAGCAGATGTTTGGCGGCGGACGGACCGACCAGGCCGGCCAGCCGCCGGGTGGTCGGCGCGGGATAGACCAGCCCCAGCCGTGCCGGGGGCACCCCGAACCGGGCGTCCGCCGCGGCGAGCCGCAGGTCGCAGGCGACGGCGAGCTGGCACCCGCCGCCGACGCAGGCCCCCTCGATCGCGGCCAGGGTGGGCTTGGCGAAGGCCGCCAGCCGTTCCTCGGCGGCGACCGCGATGCTGTCGTCACCGGCCTCCAGCAGCTCGTCCAGGTCTCCGAGGTCGGCGCCGGCGCAGAACGTGCCGTCGGCGCCGGTGAGCACCAGCGCACGCACCGCCGGGTCGGCTTCCACAGCGTCGAGCAGCACCGGGAGCCGCCGCCACATGGCCGGGGTCATCGCATTGCGGCGGGCCGGGTTCCGGATCACCACGGTCGCCACCGGGCCGGTCACCGTGACTGTCAGCTTCGCGTCCGACATGTCTCCTCCTCCGTCGGTTCGCCGACGATAACGGCGCGGGCCCGACGGCCACCCGAGTGGGGTGGCCGCCGGGCCCGCCGACGGTACGGCCAGGTCAGGAGACGTCGACCGCGGTGTCGTCAATCACGAAGGACGTCTGGTACAGGACGTCCTCGGCGGCGGTGAACTTCAGGGTGACGGTCTGGCCGGCGTACGCGGCCAGGGAGAAGGACTTCTGGCTGTACCCGGCGGCCTTGTTCAGGTTCGAGTAGGTGGCCAGGGTCGCCAGCACGGTCCCGGAGGAGTTGAGCACCTGCACCTTGAGCGTGTCGTACGCGGTGGTGGTGGTCGTCTCCGAGCTGTCGATGTGCAGCCAGAAGCTGAAGTTGTACGTCGTGCAGCCGGCCGGCAGGCTCACCGACTGGGAGAGCGTGTCGGTGTGCGTGCTGCCGTAGCCGTCCATCCAGGCGTTCCAGGTGCCACCGTGGGTCGGTTGGCCGCTGGAACCGTACTGGCCGATGACGCCGGACGACGCCGTCCAGATGGTCCGGCCGGACTCGAAGCCGGGGTTGCCCAGCTTCTGGCCGGCGCCGGTGCAGCCGCCGCTGCTGCCGTTCACGGTCAGCGTGTACGTCGACGTCTTCGTGCCCGACGTCGCCGTACCGGTGACGTTGACGGTGTAGGTGCCGGCCGGGGTGCTGGTCGAGGTGGTGATGGTGAGGGTGGACGAGCCGCCCGAGGTCACCGAGGACGGGCTGAACGACGCGGAGGCGCCGGTCGGCAGGCCGGACGCGGCGAGCGTCACGGTCTGCGCGGTCCCGCTGGTGGTCGCGGTGGACACGGTGCTGGAGACCGCCCCGCCCGCGGTCACCGAGCCGGCGGTCGGCGAGAGCGAGACGGAGAAGTCGTTGCCGGTCGACCCGCAGGGCGCGTCGTTGCCGGCCACGTTGACCGCGGTCCACGCCGCCTGGACCGTCTTGTACTCCGTGGAGCAGCTGCCGTACAGGTCGGTCGCCGCCTTGAGGGTGTACGCCCGGGCGGTGTTGGCCGGGTTGCTGGTGTTGACGTACGTGGTGTTCGAGGTGAAGTACACGTCGAGCGCCCGGTACCAGATCTTCTCGGCCTTGGCCCGGCCGATGCCGGTCACCGCCGGGGCCGAGCCGCAGACCGGCGAGGTGCCGTACGGGGTGGCGCCGGTGCCCTCGGCCAGGTTGAAGAAGAAGTGGTTGCCCGGCCCGGACGAGTAGTGCACGTCAACGTTCTTGGTCGTGGTGGACCAGCAGGAGTGCGACGAGCCGTCCAGCGACGGGTTGTACATGTAACGCAGCGGCTTGCCGTTGCCGTTGATGTTGATCTTCTCGCCGATGTCGTAGTCGCCCGGGTCGCTCGGCGCGTTGGCATAGAACTCCACCATCGTGCCGAAGATGTCGCTGGTGGACTCGTTGAGGCCGCCGGACTCGCCGGAGTAGACCAGGCCGGCGACCGCCTCGGTGACGCCGTGGCTCATCTCGTGGCCGGCCACGTCCAGCGACACCAGCGGGCGGGCGTTGCCGGA
This sequence comes from Micromonospora sp. NPDC006766, assembly GCF_040636055.1. NCBI lineage: Bacteria > Bacillati > Actinomycetota > Actinomycetes > Micromonosporales > Micromonosporaceae > Micromonospora > Micromonospora sp. NPDC006766. Next base: position 96,536 of record NZ_JBEYIX010000007.1, read on the forward strand.
GCCGTCGCCGTAGGTCATCTGGGAGCCGTCCCAGAAGGCGTTGACGTAGTTGCTGCCGTAGTGCACCCGGCTCGGCACGCCGGTGCCGTTGCCGAAGATGCCGTTCCGGCCGTGCACGTTCTTGAAGTAGTCGAACGTCACCGCGGCGCCGAAGTGCGCGTCGACCGCGGCCGACTGCCGGTCGGAGTTGGCGCCGTTGCCCCAGGTGTTGGTCGAGTTGGTGAACGTCGTGCAGGTGCCGCTGGTCTTGTTGTTCATGTCGCAAGTGCGGCCGTTGCCGTGCGACGGGTCGACCATCTGGTAGGTGCTGCCGGAGAGCGTCGTGTCGATGCCGACCGTGCCGGAGTAGACGCTGTTGCCGGTGCCGGCGATCGTCTCGATCTCGTCGTACGAGCCGATCAACGTGCCGGTGGTGGCGTCGGTGATCACGTGCAGCCTGGACGGGGTCTGCTTGTCGGCCTTCCAGCCGGTAGCGACGGTCTCCCAGGCCAACCGCCCCGCGCCGGAGCTGGCGTCGACGAAAAGCTCCGGGGTGCCCACCGAGGTGAGCGTGCCCGAGAAGACCTTGCGCGCGCTGGCCTCGGCGGCGGCCGAGCTGACCTTGGCCGTGGTGCCCAGGGTGAGCGGCGCGGTCAGGCCGACCGAGGTGCCGGACATGGTGCCGTTCGGGGCGGTGTGAATGACGAAGTCACCGCCGTAGACGCGCAGGCCGTGGTAGGTCCGGGTGTACCGGGTGTGGGTGGCGCCGGAGGCGTCGACCTTGGTACGCACAGCCTGGTACGCCTCACTGCCGGCGCCCTGGACGGCACCGGGGTTGGCGCGGAGCAGGCTGTCCGCACGGGCCGCCGCGGACTGCGCGGTCGGGGCGGTGGGTGTTGCCGCGTACGCCGTGGTGGTGACGCAGGTCAGCACGCCGCTGGTGAGCAACGCTGCACTGACGGCGGCGAGGGATCTTCTCACGGGCCCTCCTGAGGGGGAAGATGTGACGGGGGTAGTCACACATGTAGATATAGCGATACCTTCAGGAAAGGGGAAGGGGGCCGGGCGAATCTTGCCGGGGACACTGGCCGTTCGGATGAGTCAGCGCAGGTGGCCGGAACCGAACGGCCCCGCCGTGCGTCCGATCGGCATGAGATCGACCCTCGCCGCAGCGGCCACCGCCGCCGTACTTCTTGTCACGCTGACCGGCTGCGCGCAGACCGCCCCCACCAGCTCCGGCCCCGGGATCGCCCCGGTCGCCACCAGCACCGCCCCCACCCCGGCCGCCACCGATCACCCGCCGACCGCCACCGGGCCCGCACCGGCCGTCCGAGTCGAGCTGGCCACCACCGGCGGCCTGATCGGGCGGCAGGACACCGTGACCGTCGAGCCCGACGGAAACTGGACGAAGGCCGACGATGGCGGCAACTCGCGTACCGGCCGGCTGAGCGCGGCGGACCTCGACCGGCTGCGGCGGTTGGCCGCCGATCCACGGCTGGCCACCGAACCCGTCCGCACCGCGTCAACCACCTGCGCGGACGCCTTCACCTACCGGCTGACCGTCAACGGGACGACCACCGGCTACGTCGACTGCCCGGATGATGCCCTGCCGCCGGCGACCGCCGCCCTGATCGAGCTGCTCACCGAGGCCACCAGCTGAGCCAGCTAACCGACGCTGGTCGAGAGGATCCAATAGAGACCGCCATCACGATAGTGTCCAAGGAGGATGCGGCGCGGCGGTCCTTCATCAGCGGCAGGGCACAAGTCATTCAACGGCGGGGAGTTGCAGATGCACGTCATGCTGGCCTGGTTCGCCGAGGTTCCGCAGGCCGAAGACGTGCGGGCGACCCGCATGGCCCGGTTTGCGGACGTCGTCGCCGAACTGGTGCCGGCGTCCTGGCGGCGACACGACTTCGGGGGCGACGACTGGGGCGTCATGGTCCTGCACCCGGCCGATCCTGGGGCCTACCGGTGGCCGACGGTCGACACCGAGGGTCCGGTCACCGCCGTCTCGATGGGGATACCGGTGGGTCTCGAGGAGGTCGGGGCCGGCCCGACGGCGTTGGCCGGACGGCTCCTCGCCGGCGAGGACGTGCACCACGACCTGGTGCCGCCCTTCGGCCTGTTGGCGCTGGACACCGACCGGTTCGCCCTGCAACAGGACTGGCTCGGAATGGCCCGGATCTTCACCAACGCGGCGGACGGGGTGACGGCATACTGCACGCGCCCCGCTCTGCTGGCCGCGTTCCTGCACGGCGAGGTCCGGCCGGACCTGGACGGCTGGACGTCGTACACCAGCTGCGGGCACTTCGGCGGCGAGCTCTCCCCGATCGCCGGCACCCGGCTGATGCGTCCCGGCGAGCGGGCCACCGGTCACCGCCGTACCGCCGGCGGCTGGCGCCTCGCCAGTGAGCTCCGATACGCCACCGACGACGTGGCGAACAGCGGGTACGCCGACCAGGGACGGCCGGTGCACGAGCAACTGGACCGGGCCGCCGACGCGCTGACCCGGGCCGCTGCCAGCATGCACCGGCTCTACGGCGACGAAATCACCCTCGGTCTGTCCGGCGGGAAGGACTCCCGACTCATCGCCGCCGCGCTGATCGCCGCCGACCTCATGCCCCGGTTCCTCACCAACGAGGACACCCGAGCGGAAGGCGAGGTGGCCCGCCAGCTCGTGCAGCTGCTCCGCGACAAACGGGGCCTCGACCCGGAGCACCAACTCCGGCTCGCCGGAGCGCCGGCGCAGGTGCTCGACACCGGTCTACGGGAACGGGCCCGGCTGCTCCTGGACCACTACGACCATCAGTTCCCGTCCACGTACCTGGTCCGCCCGGCGGCCCCACCGACGCTTTCCGAGCAGGTCCGGCCGGCCACCTTCACCGGCGCGGCCGGCGAGCTGGCGATCGGATACTGGTACCCGGCGGCCGATTCCGACCCGATGCCCACCCCGGAGGAGGCGGGCCTGGCCCGGCTGCTCGCCGGTGCGCCGCACGAGGCGATCACGCCAGCGGTGCTGGCCGCCGAAAAGACCCGGATCAGCCGGGTCCTCGACCACGCCCGAGAGATAGGCCTGACCGGCCTGCACCTGCTCGACTACCTGTACCTGGTGGAACGCATGCGCCGGTGGTCGACCTCCGCCTACACCACCGGGATGGTCACCCCGTTCCTCGCACCGGGCTTCGTCGCCACCACCTTCGCGTTGACCCCGGCTCAGAAGCAGGACCGACTGCTGCACACCGGCCTGATCGCCCGGCTCGTGCCGGAGTGGTCGGAGGTGCCCTTCGTCAGCGTCTCCACCGGGCAGTCCACCGCCACCCGCGTGTGGGAGGGCGACGGCGTGGCGGTGATGGCCGACCTGCTGGACACCGCGCACGGCCCGCTGACCGGGCTGATGCGCCGGCCGGTGGTGGAGCAGGCGCTGCGGAAGGCGGCGCAGGGCGGCCGTCCCGTCGCCACCGTCCTCCAGCAATTCACCGCGCTGGCGGTGGCCTCCGAGCGGCTGGAACCGGGCACCACCCGCCCCACCACCGGCGCGACCTACGCCCGCATCAGCGCGCGACCCGAGCCGCGCAAGCCCGCTGGCGGCCCGCTGCACCGGCTGCGGTGGATCCGGCGTACCCGGATCTGGACCGGCATCCGTCGCCGGATCCGCGGTCGCTGACGCGCCCGGTCCCCGGTCGCCCGCGTCATGACCGCCTCGGTCACGGTCCGCTCCTCAGGAACGCGGGAACATCTGGCCGATGCGGATCTTGTTGCCGAACGGGTCGCGGATGCCGAAGTCGATGCCGTACGGCCGCTCGGTCGGCTCGTCGTAGGCCTCCACGCCCTTCGCCATCAGATCCGCGTACGTCTTGTGGGCGTCGTCGGTGGTCATGAAGAGGTGGCCGCCCAGCGCCCCCTTGGTGAGCAGCTCGCGAACCTGCTCGGCGGTGGCCGGGTCGAGGGCCGGCGGCCCCGGCTTCTCCAACAGGATCTCGCGCTCCGGGTCGCCGGGCAGGTTGACCGTGAGCCAGCGCATGAAGCCGAGGTCCGCGTCCGTGTTGACCTCCATGCCGAGCTTGCCGACGTAGAAGTCGAGGGCCTCGTCCTGGTCGAGGACGTAGATCTGGGAGCGGGAAATCGCGTTCATCGTCATGCCGGAAACGTTAAAGCAGGACGATGACCTGCTGCTTATCCAAAACTGATCAGCTGGCCGCGCTCGGCCGCATCCACGCCTTGATGAAACAGCTCGGTACGCTCGCCGCGACCACCTTCCGCCGCCGATATTCCGACGGCGACTCGCCGACGATGTCCCGGAACGTGCGGCTGAACGTGCCCAGGCTGCCGAAGCCCACCGCGTAGCAGACCTCGGTGACCGACTGATCGGTCTGCACCAGCAGGTACATCGCCCGTTCGACCCGGCGGCGTTGCAGGTAGCGGTGCGGGGTCTCGCCGAAGGTGGCGCGGAACGTGCGGATGAAGTGCGCCTCGGAGACGTGCGCGATCCGGGCCAGCGCCGGCACGTCCAGCGGCTGCGCGTACGCCCGGTCCATGGCGTCCCGGGCGCGCAGCATCGCCCGGTTGGACTCTTCGACCGCCCGGCTCATGTCAGGTCCGGCTGTGCCTTCGACGCCTGCAGGGCGGCGTCGATGACCTCGGTCAGCGCGACGTGCAGCTTCCGCAGGTCGTCGAGGGGCATGCCGAGCCGCTCGACGATGGCCGGTGGAATCCGCTCGGCCTCGGCGCGCAGGGCCCGCCCCTTGGCGGTGAGGGTCACCGCGAGGCTGCGCTCGTCGACCGGGTTCCGCTCGCGCTGGAGATAGCCGATCGCCTCCAAGCGCTTGAGCAGCGGCGACAGGGTGCCCGGGTCGAGCTGCAACAGGCGGCTCAGTTCGCGTACGGACAGCGGCGCGTGCTGCCAGAGGGCGAGCATCACCAGGTACTGCGGGTGGGTCAGGCCCATCGGTTCGAGCAGCGGACGATACACGGCCACGACGCCGCGGGCCGCGACGGACAGGGCGAAGCAGACCTGCTGTTCGAGCGCCAGCGGGTCGCCTGCCCCTTCACCGATTTTCGCCACGCTGCTACGGTACCAACCGTTGGTGCACAAACCATTTGACCACCAACCAATGGTCGCGGGACGGAGAGTGGACGATGGCTGCCGAGGAGAAGAAGGCCGGTGAGGGTGGACGCCTCCTGGGCTGGGTGTTCCGCAACCTCGCCGGCCCGCCGACCGTGGAGGGCGCCGTGCAAGGGGGCTCCCGGCAGGCCCGCGACCTGTGGAAGGAAGACCTCGAGCGGCGTAAGCAGTGGAGCCGCGAGCAGCGCGAGCGCAAGCGCGCCGAACGCGAGGCCCGACGCGGCCACTGACGTACGGCCGGCGGTTGCGGTGAACGCCGTCGTCGTCCGATCGACAGCGACACCTCCGGAATAGAAGCGCCCACAGTTACCGAGCGCGCTCGAAGCGTTGATCTTTGTGACTGCCACGTTTAAGCTGCCTCCGAATGCCGGCGGCGATCGCGGGGGATCATGAGCGGCTTCTTCGTAGACCCGAATGGCCTCAACGGTCTTTACAACCTGCTGCATCGGGCATCCGGCGACGCTGCTGACGTCCTGGAATACACCAAGAGGCACTGCGACCTGATTTTCGGCCAGGAAGGCTTGCTGCTCCATGTCGCCGGTCCGCACCACACGGCGTACCAGCAAATGACGCAAGGCTTGGAGAAACTCAAGACGCTGACCCGCGACGCCGCGACCCAGATCAACCTGGCGCAGCGTGAGTACGCCACGTCGGATGGCACCGCGGCCGCGCGTCTCGACCAGAGCTACCCCGGCGCCCCCGACCCCACGAGCCTGCGGTCGAGCTTCCCCACCGGCCGCCCCGACCTGTGGGCATCGGCACCCCGCGCCGCCTTCACTGACGTCGCGGAGCCAGCCGGCCGCCTCGTCGCCCCGAACTACGCCACCGGCATCGAGATGTTCCAGATCAACCCGCTCAGCGACCTGCTCAGCCCTGCCGCCTGGCTTCGGCAGATCAGCGTTTGGCTGTTCCGGGAAGATCCCTTTGACGGCTGGACCGGTGCTGGCGACGTGCCGGAGGTGTGGCGTGGCAACGCCGCGGAAGCCGAACAGCAATACCAGCACGACCTTGGCGCGGCAACCTGCGCTTTCCACCCCGTGTGCCGGCAATACGCCGACCTCTACACGCAGGCCGCCGAGGCGGCCAAACACCTGTTCTCCGTCGTCACCGTGCTGATCAGCAAGCTCATCGACCTTCTCATCATCGTCAACCTCGCCTCGGCCGCCGGCACCGCCGCCATTGAACCGGCATCGGTGCCGTCGCCGGCTACAGCATCGCCGCCTACTACGCCTGGCAGGCATACGACCTGTACCAGGAGATCTCCACCTGGTACGGCAACGCCGAGGCCACATTCCGCACCATCGCCGGCTCCATCGCAATGGTCGAGGCCGACACGGCAGTCGCCGCCCTGCCGGAGCTGAAGCCCTACCATCATCCCGGCCAGTAGGACGAGCAATGACCGACGACATCACCCGCGAACCCTTGGCCCGAGCGCTCCTCGCCTCGCTCGCCCGAAGCCGCGGTGCCAACGACCCGTTGGGCTCGCTCGCCCGTACAGTGCTCAGCGGGGACAAGAACCTCCGCACCGCTGCGTCCGTCTCCTGGCACGGCATCGCACTGCAGGCCTCGTTCGCCGAGGCGATGGCCCGACGCGACGCCCTCTCCCCTGAGCAACGGGCCGAGTACGAGCGCCAGGCCCAACAGCTCCGTGACGCCAACGATCAGGCGTCGCCCGACGCTGAGGAAAAGTGGCAGGAATGACGGCCTGGATCCGATGGAAAATCGCCACACCGCTCATCGGCCTGAGCGTCCTCGTGCTCATTGCGGCCGTGTTCGGCACCTGGGCCTGGTGGTCATTTAACGGACCCATCTACCGAGCCCTGAGCGTCATCATCTGCCTGGTCGCCGCTGCCACCTTCGCCGCCGCGCTCTCGGTCGGGATCAAGCCCGCCCGGGACGTTCCCTGGCTACGCATCGGCCTCGTCGGCCTCGGGATCCTGACGAACTTCGGCCTCGCCGCCCTTCAGGACTACTTCTGAACCTAGAGCACGACGGGGAGGGGTTCACATCCACCGGGTCGACGTCAAGATCACAGGGCGCAATGCCGATCATCATCGTCTTCGTCTGGTGGCAGGTCGGTCTGCCACCAGATCCGCATCAGGTACTGCTCGATGCCGGAGTGCTGTCGTTGCAGGTCGGCGACCCGTTCATCCGCGCCGTCAGTGCCCATCACCTTCAGAATCCCGTAGTACGCCCCGTCTGCCTGCTCGCGTCCGCGATGAAACAGCGCTACCGCATACCGGCCAGGCCCCTTTGATGGGCCGATGCCAGTAATGGCCGTACCGAAGATGTCGCCAACCTGCAAATCCCCGGTGGGACAGTCCAGGTCGAACATCAGGGGACCCGTCCACCCTTACGCGCTGAAGTCATCCTCGGGGGCTTCGTCCCAGCTCTCCACGTCGGCTCGTACCTCTATGAGGTCCTGACTTACGACGATGTAGACCTCGTATCCAATGCTCGCTGCCACATTCTTGTTGGCCTCGCTGATAGCGGCCGTTGAACCCACGGCGGCGTCGCAATAGATGTCGCGTAGGACGACCATCCGGTAGTCCGGACGTAACGTCAGGCCATGGCGGCTGTGCCGGGTCGGCATGGCTGCTCTCCTACGAACGGTCGACAGCTCGATACCCTGACGCGGAAATACAACAGCACGTTTGGAGCGCCAGGGCCCGGTGGCCACCTGATCACTGCGGTTGCCCGCGGGCCGGGTCGTTTCCCCGCCAAGAGTCCCGGCCCGTCCCGCGCTCTCCCATCCCTCACATCTGAAGGAGGCGTGATGCCTACCGTAGCTCAGCCTGCCCTGGTCGCCGTTGTGCCGCTGCTGGTCGGCACGGTGGCGTTGGCTGTCGTTGTCGCCTGGCCGGCGTGCGGCATGCCGTACGCGAGGCGGAGGCGGCTGTCCGGACGGCGCTGCACCTGCCGCCAGCTTCGGCGCACGTGGGCGCGATCCGCTGCCCGCGCTGCTGCCGGGTGGGAGAAGCCGCGCCGGTTCGACCCGCGCCGCATGTCGTGTTGCTCGTGCATCGCGACCCTGGCCCGTCCGCACGGACAGGGGGGCGGTGACCTGTGCCTCTGACCAACAGGCATCCCGGATCGCTGGCGGCTCAGCTGTGGTCGCCCCGGCGTGTCGGCCTGCTCAGCTGCCAATTCCCTGGATGGAATCATCCGGCCGTTTCGTGGCGGCCGCCGCCACGAAACGCCTGATGGAATTGGAGCCCCCGGCCGGGATCGAACCGGCGACATCTCGCTTACAAGGCGAGTGCTCTGGCCAGCTGAGCTACAGGGGCGCGTGGTGCCGTGGTCAGCATAGGCGACCGACGCCCGGTAATCCCGCTCGGCAGGGCTCCCGAGCATGGAAAACATGCTCGGGACCGACGTATCGCCGCCGATGCGGGGGCGAGCCGTGGGGATTGATGCCTTGCCATGCTCGTGTGACCGTTATGCGGTATGCGATCCATCCCACCCGATGATCCCCATCTTGGCAGGGTCGAGAAACCCGATTACCGTGCAGTGACACGGACGACACCTAGGTCGGCCTCGGCCGCCCCGGGCGACGCCCGTTGACCGGCACCACGGGTGCCGGTCGCTCCTTCCACTCGGATCGTCCGGCACGTTCCTGCCGGTGAAAGGAAGCGCTCCACCATGGCTACGGTCACCTACGCGAAGGCGTCCCGGATCTACCCGGGCACCGAGCGCCCTGCGGTCAACAAGCTCGACCTTGAGATCGGCGACGGCGAGTTCCTCGTCCTGGTCGGCCCGTCGGGTTGCGGCAAGTCCACCAGCCTCCGGATGCTCGCCGGCCTGGAGGACGTCGACGACGGCGCCATCTACATCGACGAGCGGGACGTCACCCACCTCCCTCCGAAGTCCCGCGACATCGCGATGGTCTTCCAGAACTACGCCCTCTACCCGCACATGACGGTGTACGAGAACATGGCGTTCGCGCTGAAGCTGCGCAAGACCTCGAAGTCGGAGATCGACCGTCGGGTCAAGGAGGCGGCGGCGCTGCTCCAGCTCGAGGACTTCCTCGGCCGCAAGCCGAAGGCGCTCTCCGGCGGCCAGCGCCAGCGGGTCGCCATGGGCCGCGCGATCGTCCGCGAGCCGCAGGTCTTCCTCATGGACGAGCCGCTGTCGAACCTCGACGCCAAGCTCCGGGTGCAGACCCGTACGCAGATCGCATCGTTGCAGGCCAAGCTGGGCGTCACCACGGTCTACGTCACCCACGACCAGGTCGAGGCCATGACGATGGGCCACCGGGTCGCGGTCATGCTCGACGGCGTCCTGCAGCAGGTGGACACCCCGCGCGCGCTCTACGACACCCCGGCCAACGTCTTCGTCGCCGGCTTCATGGGTTCCCCCGCCATGAACATCAAGACCGTGCCGCTGACCCAGCAGGGCGCGGCGTTCGCCGAAATGCACGTGCCGCTGACCCGCGAGCAGATCGAGGCGGCCCGGGCCGAGGGCGGCGACGGCAAGGTCACCGTGGGCTTCCGCCCGGAGGACTGCGACCTGGTCAGCCCGAGCGAGGGCGGCATGCCGGTCGTGGTCGAGCTGGTCGAGGACCTGGGCTCCGACGCCAACATCTACGGCCACGCCGCGCTCGGCGGCAACTCCGAGCGCTTCGTCGTGCGGACCGACCGGCGCTCCATGCCGAACATGGGTGACACCGTGTTCGTCAGGCCGCGCCAGGGCCGCAGCCACGTCTTCCACGCCACCACCGGCAACCGGATCTGACGTACGCGAAAGGGGGGCGGTCCGTCACGGCGGACCGCCCCTTTTCGGCTGTGCTCAGAGCTCGACGGCGCGCCGGCGGGCGACCTCGGCGAGGGTGACCGCGGCGGCGACGCTGGCGTTGAGCGACTCGACGTCGGAGACCATCGGAATGCTCACGGTCAGGTCGCACGTCTCGCCGACCAGCCGGGACAGCCCGCGCCCCTCCGAGCCGACCACCACGACCAGCGGGCCGACCGCGGCCTCCAGGTCGTACAGGTCGGTCTCGCCGTCGGCGTCCAGGCCGACCACGACGAAGCCGGCGTCCTTGCACGCCTTCAGCGACCGGGTCAGGTTGGTGACCTGGGCGACCGGCACCCGCGCGGCCGCGCCGGCGCTGGTCCGCCAGGCGGTCGCGGTGATCCCGGCGGCCCGCCGCTCGGGTACGAAGACACCCTGCGCGCCGAACGCGGCGGCGGACCGGATCACCGCGCCGAGGTTGCGCGGGTCGGTGACCCCGTCCAGCGCGACCAGCAGCGGGGCGGCCTGCTCCAGCGAGGCCGCCACCAGGTCCTCGAACGGCTCGTACGCGAACGGCGGCACCTGTAGGCCGACGCCCTGGTGCAGCACGCCGCCGGTCATCCGGTCCAGCTCGGCCCGGCCGACCTCCAGGATCGCGATGCCCCGGTCGGCGGCGGTCCGGACGATCTCCTTGATCCGGTCGTCGACGTCGATGCCCTGCGCGGTGTAGAGGGCGGTCGCCGGCACCTGGGCGCGCAGCGACTCCAGCACCGGGTTGCGCCCGACCAGCAGCTCCGGGCTGTCCTTGGCCGGGTTGGCCTTGCGGCCCGGGGCGACCCGGGGGCCGCTACGGCCGGGGGCCTTGCCCTTACTGCCGCCCTTGAGCGGGACCCCGGCCCGGCTGCCCTTGCCCCAGGTGGTGTCCTTGGTGCCCGGCTGGCCAATCTTGGGGGCGCGCCCCTCCTCGGCCGCCGCGCGGCGCTCCTTGTCCTGCTTCCAGGCGGTGCGCTGGGGCAGCTTCTCGGTGCCCGAGTATGCCTTGTGCCAGGGCCGCTCGTCGGCGGGCAGCGTGCGGCCCCGGCCCGCGAGAGAGTCCTTGTTCTTGCCGCCGGAGCCCTTCGGGGCGCCCGCCTTCGGTGTCAGTCGCCGGCCACGGCGCTGCGAGTTGCCGGCCATCAGTCCTGCTCTCCAATAGTCCAACGGGGGCCCTGCGGGGTGTCCTCGACCACCACGCCGGCCTGCTTGAGCTGGTCGCGGACGGCGTCGGCGGCGGCCCAGTCCTTGCGGCTGCGCGCCTGGGCACGCTGCTCCAGGGCGAGCGCGATCAGGGAGTCCACCACGCCGCGCAGGTCGCTTTCGCGGCCGCCGCCCGTCCAGGCCGGGTCCACGGGGTCGACGCCGAGGATATCCAGCATCGCCCGCGCGGCGGCCAGCGTCGTGCGCACGGTCACATCGTCGCCGACGGTCAGCGCGTTGTTGCCGTCCCGGACCACCTCGTGCAGCACGGCCAGGGCGGCCGAGGTGTTGAGGTCGTCGTCCATCGCCGCGACGAAGCCGGCCGGCAGCTCGCCGAGCTGCCCGGCGCCGACCCGCTCGGCGGCCCGCTGCACGAAACCCTCGATCCGCCGGTACGCGACCGCAGCCTCGCGCAGCGCGTCCTCCGAGTAGTCGATGCGCGACCGGTAGTGCGCGGCGACGTAGTAGTAGCGCAGCTCCACCGGGCGCACCCCGAGGCCGGCCACGTAGTCGAGGTCGAGGGTGTTGCCCAGCGACTTGCCCATCTTGGTGCCGCCGATGCCGAGCAGGCCGTGGTGCACCCAGTAGCGGGCGAACGGCAGGTCGGCCGCCTGCGACTGGGCGATCTCGTTCTCGTGGTGCGGGAAGGTCAGGTCGAGACCGCCACCGTGGATGTCGAACTCGGGCCCGAGGTAGCGCCAGCACATCGCCGAGCACTCGATGTGCCAGCCGGGCCGGCCCCGGCCCCACGGCGACGGCCAGTATGCATCCGCCGGCTCGCCCGGCTTGACGCCCTTCCAGAGCGCGAAGTCCCGCGGGTCGCGCTTGCCCCGCTCCGGGGCGTCCCCGGCGGACTGCATGTCCTCCGGGGACTGCCCGGAGAGCGACCCGTACGCGGGCCAGGAGGTCACGTCGAAGTAGACGTCGCCGGAGCCGTCGGTGGCCGGGTAGGCGTGCCCGGTCTCGATCAGTCGGGCGATCAGCTGGTGCATCTCCGGGATGTGCCCGGTGGCTCGCGGCTCGTACGTCGGCGGCAGCACGTTCAGCGCCCGATAGGACTCGGCCAGGATCTGCTCGTTGGCGTACGCGATCGACCAGAACGGGCGGCCCTGCTCCATCGCCTTGACCAGGATCTTGTCGTCGATGTCGGTCAGGTTGCGGATGAAGGTGACCTCGAAACCGGAGGCCATCAGCCAGCGGCGCAGCACGTCGTAGTTGACGCCGGAGCGAAGGTGACCGATGTGTGGCGGGGCTTGGAGGGTGAGACCACACAGGTAGACGGCCACCTTGCCGGCTTCCCGGGGGACGAAGTCCCGGACCGTTCGGGTGGCGGTGTCATACAGGCGTAGCGTCACCGTACAAGGGTAGCCGCACGCACGATTCCGGGTCGCTCGGTGCCGGGTCGTACGCTGCGTGCTGTGGACACGGCGGCGCGCACGGGAGAGACGGCTCAGACCCTGGACCGGGGCCTACGCCTGCTGCACCTGGTCGCGGACGCGCCCGGCGGGCTGACCGTCACCGAGGCGGCGAACCGGCTGGGCGTCGGCCGGGCGGCGGTCTATCGGCTGGTCGGCGCGCTGACCGACCACGGCATGCTGCGCCGCGACGGTACGGGCCGGCTCCGGCTCGGCGCGGGCGTGCTGCACCTGGCCCGGCGCGCCCAGCCGCTGCTCGCCGAGGGGGCGTTGCCCGCGCTGCGCCGGCTGGCCGAGCAGGCCGGCGCGACGGCGCACCTGACCGTGGTCGAGGGCGGTGAGGGGGTCGCCCTCGCGGTGGTGGAGCCGAGTTGGACGTCGTTCCACGTGGCGTATCGGACCGGTTCGCGGCACCCGCTGGAGCGGGGAGCGGCGGGGCGGGCCATCCTCGCCGGCCGGGCGGGTGCCGCCGGCCCGGTCAGCACCCGGGGGGAGCTGCAGTCCGGGGCGTACGGGGTGGCCGCGCCGGTGCTCGGGGTGCCCGGGCTGGAGGCGAGCGTCGGGGTGGTGTCCCTGGCCCCGCTCGACGTGGCGGTGGTCGGCGCTCAGGTGAGCGCCGCCGCTGCCGCCATCACCACCGCCCTGTCCTGACTGGCCCCCTGGCCAGGCTTGATCGACTCCGTGTGCGGCAACCTGTGGTCTCAGGCGGCCCGGAGACCACATGTTGGGGTCACATCCGATGACGAGACCACGTTTTGCCGCACACTGAGTCGATCAAAGGACCGCAGTCGCGATCCGGGCGAGCGCCTCGGGCAGCTCGGTCAGCGTGGCCACCTCGGCATCCGGGGCCAGCCCGGACGGGCGGGGCAGCCCGAGGCGGTTCAACCAGATTGCTCGCAGTCCGGCCCGCTGCGCCGCCACCACGTCGTGCGCCGGCGAGTCCCTCACGTACACGATCCGCTCGGCCGGGACGCCGGCCGCCGTCACCACGGCGGCGTAGAACTCGGGCGCCGGCTTCTTCGGCAGGCCGTTCTCGTGCGCGTACAACTCGAACGAGAACTGGCCGGCGAGCCCGCAGCGCCCGGCGCGGCTGTTGCCGTTGGTGGCGAAGCCCAGCAGGTGGTGTGGGCGCAACGCGGCGAGCGTGGGCACCGCGTCCGAGAACGGCCGGCTCAGCGCGAACCGACGGGCGAAGAAGAGCGCCGCGAACCTCTCCAACTGGTCGTCGAGCCCGGCCCGGGCCAGCGATCGGGCCAGCGCCGCCCGTCGGATCTCCAGCACCGGCGCGGCGCTGAGCGCCGCGAAGACCTCATGCCAGTCCGACTCCAGGTCCGCGAGGGAGATGCCCACCGCCGGGCTCCACCGCCGCATCTCCTCGAGTACGGCCACCAGCGCACCGGTGACCGCTGGCCGCAGGTCGATCAGGGTTTCGTCGGCATCGAAGACGACTGCGGTGCGTGATCCGTTCATCGCTCGACGGTCAGAGCCGGCTCGACCGGGTTGGGCGGGGCCGCCGCCGGCGTGGCGCGCAGCTCGTCCAGCCGGACCAGGGCGACCCCGATCACGATCAGCGCCCCGCCGAACAGTTGAACGACGCTCGGCAGCTCGCCCAGCACCAGCCAGGCGATCAGCACGGCGAACATCACCTCGGTCAGTCCGACGAACGAGGAGAGCCGCGCGCCGAGCAGCCGGGCCCCGGCGACGCCGGTCAGATACGCGACCACGGCCGCGATCAGCGACAGGCCGGCGATCGGCACCAGCCAGCTCACCCGATGCCCGGCGAAGGTCACGTCGGCGGTGGCGGCCCGCAGCGGCAACACCTGGAGCGCGCCGAGCAGGCCCAGCACCAGCGCGCCGACGGCCATGCCCCCGCTGGCCATCACCACGGAGGGCAGCGCGGCATCGACCCGGCCGGCGATGACGTAGTACCCGGCCAGGCCGACCCCGGCGCCGAGCCCCCAGAGCACCCCCACCGGATCGAGCCGCTCGGCGCCGGTCAGGTCCAACACGAACACCAGCCCGCCGAGCGCGGTCAGCGAGCCGGCCACGGTGAGCAGTCGGGGCCGCTGGCCGTGGACGAGCCACATCCAACCCACCACCAGCACGATGCCGAGATATTCCAGCAGGAGCGCCACGCCGACCGGAAGGTAGCGAAGTGCGTTGAAGAAGCACGCCTGGGCGACCGCCACGCCGAGCACTCCGAACACGATGATCGTGCCGGCGTTGCGGCGCAGCACCGGCCGCCGACCGCGCAGCGCCAGCACGGCCGGCACGGCCAGCACCAGCGCCGCGATGCCGACCCGGGCCACCACGACGGCCTCGGCGGACCAGCCGCCCGCGATCAGAGAGCGGGCGAAGGTGCCCGAGGTGGCGAAGGTGACCGCGGAGATCAGGGCCAGTCCGAGGCCGAGGCCGGACCGTTCACGCATCAAGGCTCCTAGATCCGAGCGACCGGTCATCGATAAAACGTGGTTATGCTGATGACGCTAGGCTGGCATCCTGACAGGAGTCAAGTTGCTCTTCGCCCATGACACCGAGTGTGGCCTGGTCGCCACCGCCGGGCTGGTCAATACCGCTGGCCCGGGCCGGGAAGGGCTGCCCGACGTGGCCGCCCTCGACGAGTTCATCGCCGCGCACAGCTGGACCGGCCGGCACGAGCACACCGACGGGGAGTTGCGCGAGGTCCACGCCCTGCGCCCCCGGCTCCGGCGGATCTGGTACGCCGACACCGACGAGGTGGTGGCCACCGTCAACGGGCTGCTCCGCGAGTCACGCGCGCTGCCGCAGCTCATCCGGCACGACGACGAGCCGTACCACGTGCACGCCGTGCCCCGCGACGCGCCGCTGGCGACCCGGATGGCCGTCGAGGCGGCCATGGCACTGGCCGACCTGGTTCGCATGGGCGAGCTGAGCCGGCTACGCATCTGCGACCACCCGGACTGCGACAACGTCCTGGTCGACCTGTCGAGGAACCGGTGCCGCCGGTTCTGCGACGCCGGTTGCGGCAACCGCGCCGCGGTGAGCGCCTACCGGGCCCGCAAGGCGGCGTCCCACCCCTGACGCACCGCAGGCCAGTCCTCCCGGCGCAGCTCGTACTCGACCTCGCCGTGCTCGGTCCCGGGAATCGGGTCGTCGAAGGTCAGGTGGAAGGTGCGTACGTAGCGCAGGCCGGCCTTCGCCATGACGGCCCGGGACGGGGCGTTGACCGTCATCGTCTCCGCCCAGACCCGCCGGACTCCCACGGTCTCGAACGCGTGGCGGACCAGGGCCCGGGAACCCTCGGTGGCCAGGCCGTGCCCCCAGGCCGACCGACGCAGCCGGTAGCCCAGCTCCGCCTCGGTCCCGTCGGCGGACGGATCCAGCGCGAACCAGCCCAGGAATTCCCCGCTCGTGCCGTCGAGTGCCACCCAGCGACCGAGGCCGGGGTGGCGGTCATACTGCGCGAGGATCCGGGGCATCTG
Source organism: Micromonospora sp. NPDC006766 (assembly GCF_040636055.1). Lineage (NCBI taxonomy): Bacteria > Bacillati > Actinomycetota > Actinomycetes > Micromonosporales > Micromonosporaceae > Micromonospora > Micromonospora sp. NPDC006766. The sequence goes on from NZ_JBEYIX010000007.1 coordinate 112,480, forward strand.
CTCGTCTCGGACGGTCGCCTTCGGCGTGGACTGCCCGCCGGTCAGGAAACGCATGACCTCCGGGTCGCTGTCCAACTCGACCAAATGATCCACGTCGGCCGTCGTGAACCGGCGCAGCCGCAGCCGCTCGGTCTCCAGCAGCACCCCACCGTCGTCGTCTCGCACGGTCGGATCATGCCGGTCCCCCGCGCCGCCGGTCGACAGAATTAGAGCCCGAAGCGTGGCAGTTGAGCAGGTCGACACGCCGGGGCAACCACAGCTGAGCTGTCACCGATCGTGGGGCCGGGTGGTCCGCGTCAGCGCGGGGTGGTCACATCAGCGCGGCGGCGCGGCCACAAAAACCCGCCAGGCGTACGCGTCGAAGGTGAGCACCGGACCAGCCGGATCCTTGCTGTCCCGCACCCCGACCCCGACCACCCCAGGAAGATTCGTCGCCACTTCGACGCAGTCGTTGGTCTGGGCGCTACGCCTGCGAGATCCGCCGGTTGATCAAGCTCCTGCCCACCCACCTGCGTGCCGAGGAACGCCAGGTCGATTCCCTCGCGGAGAGTCGCAAGGATGAACGGGCCGCCGAGCCCCGGATACTCCTGCGCGGACAGTGGCACGACGTGCAGCCGGACGCGGGGGTGCTGGGTCGCGATCCGGGCGAGGTGTGTCGTCTGGTCACACATGACCTTGCGCGTGCCAACCTGGCGGCGAAGAGCAGCCTCGTCCACCACCGCCATCAATCGTGGCGGCTGCTCCTCGTAAAGGATGCGCTGGCTCTCCATTCGCTCGTTGAGCCGGCGTTCGACATCCTCTGATTCGAGCAGGCCACCTGCCTCGAAGACGGCACGGGCGTATGCCTCGGTCTGGAGCAGGCCGGGCACGTAGAGCGGCTCGAACCAGCGCAACATCTTCGCTTGCGCGACGATCGCGCCTCTGCCGCGTAGCCAGGGTTGGGCTCGGTCCAGGCTGACCAGGTCGGTGAGCATGCGGCCGAAGAGGCCACCGCTGTCGAGGGCCTGGTCGAAGAGTTCCAGGTATTTCGGGGTGGGTGGCTGCTGACCCAGCTCAACCGCGCTGACCATGGACGGCGAGTAGTTCATCGCCTTCGCCAGTTCCTCCTGACTCCAGCCTCGTCGGGTCCGCGCGCGGCGCAACTCCGCCACCAGGAACGCCGCCGCTGTCATCCGCCCGTCCGCCATCTCCAGCCGCCCTCCAGCCGCACGATGATCGACTCCAGCGCCGTGCCACCGGCCATCCGGCCCGGCCCCACAATGCCTCGGACAGCGCGGACAAACCCTTCCGACCGTAGTCGTGTCGTCAGCAGACTGTGAAGCGCGACGCTCGCCGCTCTTCCCCCGAGCGCGGCGTCGCGGTGGGACCGCCCGCTCCCCCGGCGGGGCGGTTCCACCAGCCGGGGTGATGTCGCAAACGACTCAGCTCCATAGGAGGGACCGTGGACATGCCTCGGAACCAACGCCCGATCCCGCTCGCGCCCCGGCACCGCCGCGTCTGGCGCGGGCTGCGACCGTCCTGCTCCTGCGGCCTGCGCCCTGCCGCTGCGCCCGCTCTGGCTCTGCCGGGTGTGCGCCGCGCCCTGGCCGTGCGCCGCCGCCCGGCTCGCCCTGACCGCCGAGTACGCGGCCGACCCGATCGGGCTCAGCCTGGACGCGGCGACGGAGCACCCGGTGAGCCGGGTCAGGGATGGGTCATCCGGAGCAGGTCGAGGGCCTCGTCGAGTTGGGTTTCGCTGAGTCGGCCCGAGGCGACGTGCCCCCGGGAGATCACCACCTCGCGGATGGAGACCTGCTTGGCCAGCGCCTCCTTGGCGATCGAGGCGGCCTCGTCGTACCCGAGGTGGCGGTTGAGGGGGGTGACGATCGACGGTGAGCCCTCGGCGTACGCCAGGCAGACCTCGGCGTCCGCGACCAGGCCGACCACCAGGCGGTCGGCGAAGAGCCGGCTCGACGCGGCCAACAGCTTGATCGACTCCAGCAGGTTGCGGCCCATCACCGGGAGCATGACGTTCAACTCGAAGTCGCCCTGTGAGCCGGCGAACGCCACTGCGGCGTCGTTGCCGATCACCTGGGCGCAGACCTGGCGCATCGCCTCGGCGACCACCGGGTTCACCTTTCCCGGCATGATTGACGAGCCGGGCTGAAGGTCGGGGATGCGCAGCTCCCGCAGGCCGGCGCGCGGGCCCGAGCCCATCCAGCGAATGTCGTTGGCCATCTTGTACAGGCCGACCGCGATGGTGCGGAGTTGGCCGGAGGTCTCCACCAGCGCGTCCCGGGCACCCTGCGCCTCGAAGTGGTTACGCGCCTCGGTCAGCGGCAGGCCGGTGGAGGCGCGCAGCTTCTTGATCACCTTGCCGGCGAAGCCCAGCGGGGTGTTGATGCCGGTGCCCACGGCCGTGCCGCCGAGCGGCAGCTCGGCCAGCCGGGGCAGCACCGCCGCCAACCGCTCGACGCCGTAGCGGACCTGGGCGGCGTACCCGCCGAACTCCTGACCAAGGGTGACCGGCGTGGCGTCCATCAGGTGCGTACGCCCCGCCTTGACCACCGTCTCGAACTCGGCCGCTTTCTCCTCCAGCGCCCCGGCGAGGTGCTTCAACGAGGGGATCAAATCCTCCACCACGAACTGGGTGGCGGCCAGGTGGATCGACGTGGGAAAGACATCGTTGCTGGACTGTGAGGCGTTGACCTCGTCGTTGGGGTGCACGTCGCGGCCCAGCTCGCGACCGGCCAGGGTGGCGATCACCTCGTTGGCGTTCATGTTCGACGAGGTGCCGGAGCCGGTCTGGAAGACGTCGACCGGGAACTGGTCGTCGTACCCGCCGTCGGCGACGTGTGCGGCAGCCGTGGCGATCGCCTCCGCCACGTCCGCCCCGATCACCTCCAGCTCGCCGTTGACCTGCGCGGCGGCCCCCTTGATCTGCGCCAGGGCCTTGATCTGGGCCGGCTCGATGCTGCGTCCGGAGATCGGGAAGTTCTGCACCGCGCGCTGGGTCTGCGCCCGCCAGAGCGCCTCGGCGGGCACCTCCACCTCGCCCATCGAGTCGCGTTCGATCCGGTAGCCGGTCGCCTCTGGAGTCGTCACGCGTACCATCCTGCCGCGCTGGTCGCCGACGCGCAGGGAAAGCCGCGGTGGGCGGTGCGCCCAGCCGACATGTCCGGCCGAAAGTCGGGGGCACTCAAGACAATCACCTACTTAAGATCATGGGCATTCGGTCGTCCCATCAGGAGGCTTCATCTTGCCCGTCAACGGGGGTTCCACCAGCACGTCCTGCAGTCCCTGGCGGCGTATACCGCGCCGGTTCCTCACCACGGGCCTCGCCGCCCTGCTCGCCACGACAGGCGCCCTGGCGGTCACCGGCCAGCCGGCGTCGGCCGTGGAGGCGTACGTCCACCCGGTCGAAGCGGCCTGGACGGACAAGGCCCAGCCCAACCGCTCCTTCCCGGCTGAAGACGGCAGCTTCCCGGTCGGCACGTGGAAGACCTCCACGGACGGCACGCACACGTCCCGGGCATACTTCACCTTCGATCTCACTCCCTTCCACGGTCAGCGGATCGTCAGTGCCCAGACGGTCACCAGCGAGCGGTCGGTCAACAATTGCGACAAGCCGCGAGAGCTCCAGCTCTGGCGGACCGAGAATCCGACCAGTGCGCCGACCTGGCACAACGCGCCCGCCGCGGTCGAGAAGGTCGCCGACCTCAGCGTGCTCGGCCCGGCCTGCCCCGTGCGCTACCTGTCCACGGTGATCACCGATGCGATCAGCGCGGCGGTCAAGGCCGGGCAGGACAAGATCACCTTCATGCTCCGCATCGGTCAGCACGAGAACGGCGTGCACTGGGGTCGACGGATGAACACTCTCGACGTATCGCTGGAGCACAACCGGGCACCGAACGTCCCCGACAAGCTCAGCGTCGCCGGCCTCATGTGCCGAGACGATCTGTTCATCGGCACGACCCGGCCAGAGCTTCAGGCCGAGGTGACCGACCCGGACCTCAACGAGACCGGCGGCAGCGACCAGGTGAAGGCGACCTTCGCCTGGTGGCCGGTGGACCGGGCCACCGAGCGGACCGAGTACGAGTACCCGTACACGATGCCCTCGGGAACCCGGTTCCGGTACACCGTGCCGGACGGGGTGATGGTGCACGGCGGCACCTACGCGTTCAGCGTCCGCGCCACCGACCAGCACGGCGACACCTCGGACTGGTCGCCGGAGTGCCGCTTCACCGTCGACACCAAGGTCCCGGCAGCGCCGGCCGTGACCTCGACCGACTACCCGGCCGCACCGGCGCAGCCGACCTCCGGCGGACCGGACATCCCCGGAAAGTTCACCTTTTCACCCAACGGCTCGGACGACGTGGTGAGCTACCAGTACGTGAGTTGGGCCGGTGGCTCCGGCACCGTGGCCGCCGACGGCCCGGGCGGCACGGCAACCGTGACGTACACCCCGCCGAGCCCCGGCTACCAGCGGCTCGACGTGGTCAGCGTGGATCGGGCCGGCAACCACTCCCCCACCACCAGGTACGAGTTCTATGTCCGGCAGACCGCGCCACAGGTCGCGGACGGGAACCCGGACGGCGGGATCGGGCAGCCCCGCGAACTGACCTTCACGCCCGGCATGGAGAACGTGGTCGAGTACACCTGGTGGCTCAACGAGGGGGAGCCGGCCACTGTCCGAGCCGACGCCGACGGCACCGCGAAGGTGACCATCACCCCGCGCCAGGGTGGCGGCAACCGGGTCACCGTTACCAGCCAGACCTCCGACGGCCTGCCCAGCGGGACCGCTGAGTACTTCTTCTACCTGGAGAGCGCGCCGACCATCTCCTCGCTGGAGTACCCGCTGGACGGTGGCGACGGTGCCATCGCCGGCACCCCGGGCACGTTCAGCTTCGCCGCCGGCTTGCCCGGGGTGACCGAGTACGTCTGGTCGATCAGCGGCGGCAAGCAGCACACGGTGGCGGCGAAGGAGGATGGCACGGCCAGCATCACGTACACCCCGACGGAGGCTGGCCACCACTGGATCCACGTCTTCAGCCGGAACGCCGACGGTGATGAGTCGGAGACCGCTTACGGGTATTTCATGGTTTTCTCGCACGCTCCCGAGGTGAGCTCGACCGACTACCCGTCGTATCGGGAGGCCGGCGGCCCGGGCGTGACCGGCCAGTTCACCTTCCACCCGGCCCGCGAGGGCGTCACCGGGTACGTCTACGACTTCGGTGACGGCCCGAAGACCACGGCGGCGGCCACCGATGGCACCGCCACCATCAGTTGGACGCCGCAGTCGTACCCGCTGGACACGCGGGGCATGGTCCGGCTCACGGTCCGCGAGAAGATCGGCGGCATCGTCTCCGACGAGACCGAGTACGACTTCTACATCGGCCGGCTCGCCCCCACGGTGACCAGCGACGACTACCCGTCGAACGGTGGGGGTGCGGGCGGCCCGGGGGTCGCCGGCAGCTTCACGCTGACCGCGCACGTGCCGGGCAGCACCGAGTTCGTCTACCGCTACGGCACGGAGGAGAAGACCGTGCCGGCCGGCGCGGACGGCACCGCCACCATCACCCTCACCCCGACGCAGGCCGGCGACAACTACCTGTACGTCTCCAGCCGGACCGACTCGGGCATCACCTCCGGGGACGGCACCTATTGGTTCCCCGTGGCCAACCCGGGCTGACCGACCAGCCGAAAGAAGGGGCGCCAGGCGGGAATCCGCCCGGCGCCCCTTTCGCGTACGCGGATGTCAGCGGCGGCCGACGGTGAGCACCGGCTTGGTGACCTCGGCGAAGAAATCGTCGCCCTTGTCGTCGACGACGATGAAGGCGGGAAAGTCCTCAACCTCGATCTTCCAGACCGCCTCCATGCCCAGCTCCGGGTATTCGAGCACCTCGACGTGCTTGATGCAGTCCTGCGCCAGCCGGGCGGCCGGGCCGCCGATCGAGCCCAGGTAGAAGCCGCCGTGCTGCTGGCAGGAGCGGGTGACCTGGGCGGAACGGTTGCCCTTGGCGAGCATCACCATCGAGCCGCCGGCCGCCTGGAACTTCTCCACGTACGCGTCCATCCGGCCGGCCGTGGTCGGGCCGAACGAGCCGGAGGCGTAGCCCTCGGGGGTCTTGGCCGGGCCGGCGTAGTAGACCGCGTGGTCGCGCAGGTACTGCGGCATCGGCTCGCCCGCGTCCAGCCGCTCGGCGATCTTGGCGTGGGCGATGTCCCGGGCCACGACGAGGGGGCCGGTCAGCGACAACCGGGTCTTCACCGGGTACTTCGACAGCTCGGCGCGGATCTCGTCCATCGGCCGGTTCAGGTCGACCCGGACCACCTCGGACGAGTCGAGCTGTGCCTCGGTGACCTCCGGCAGGTAGCGCGCCGGGTCGGTTTCGAGGCGCTCCAGCCACACGCCCGACGGGGTGATCTTGGCGACCGCCTGGCGGTCGGCGGAGCAGGACACGGCGATCGCCACCGGGCAGGAGGCGCCGTGCCGGGGCAGCCGGACCACCCGTACGTCGTGACAGAAGTAGCGGCCGCCGAACTGCGCGCCGATGCCGAAGTTGCGGGTCAGCTCCAGCACCTCGGCCTCCAACTCCAGGTCCCGGAAGCCGTGGGCGCTCATCGAGCCCTGCGTCGGGAGCGTGTCGAGGTACTTCGCGGAGGCGTACTTGGCGGTCTTCAACGCGTATTCCGCGGAGGTGCCGCCAATGACGATGGCCAGGTGGTACGGCGGGCAGGCCGAGGTGCCGATCAGCCGCAGCTTCTCCTCCAGGAACTGCATCATCCGCGTCGGGTTCAGCAGCGCCTTGGTCTCCTGGTAGAGGTACGACTTGTTGGCCGAGCCGCCGCCCTTGGCCATGAAGAGGAACTTGTACGCGTCGGGGTGCCCGTCCGGGTCCTCGGCGTAGAGCTCCACCTGCGCCGGCAGGTTGCTGCCGGTGTTCCGCTCCTCCCACATGGTCAGCGGGGCGAGTTGGGAGTAGCGCAGGTTCAGCCGGGTGTACGCCTGGTAGACGCCGCGCGAGATGGCCTCGGCGTCGGTGCCGTCGGTGAGCACGTGCCGGCCGCGCTTGCCCATCACGATCGCGGTGCCGGTGTCCTGGCACATCGGCAGCACGCCGCCGGCGGCGATGTTGGCGTTGCGCAGCAGGTCGAGCGCGACGAACCGGTCGTTCGGCGAGGCCGCCGGGTCGTCGATGATCGACCGAAGCTGGGCCAGGTGCGCCGGGCGCAGGAAGTGGGCGATGTCGTGCATCGCCTCGGCGGTCAGCACGGTCAGCGCGGAGGGCTCCACGGTGAGGAACCGACGGCCACCAGGGCCGTTGACGACATCGACGCCCTCGTCGGTGACCAGGCGGTATTCGGTCTGGTCGGGACCGGTCGGCAGCAAGGGGGCGTACGAGAACGCGGCGGCACTGCTCATGACGAAAGAGCCTAGGGCAGAGGCGTCGATCGGTGGCACCCGCCGGGTCGTCCTGGGATGCCGCTCTCACCGGCTGCCGGCACAGAGTTCCTGCTTCGGCCCGCAGCTGCCCTGGCCAGACGGGGGCGGGTGGCCGCCACCCGGATTCGGCCCGGGCGCGCCGCCGGCGGCGGGCGGGGACGCGTCCGAGGTGGCGGTGCCCCAGCGGACGTATCCGATCTCCCGCCCCTCACCGATGATCATGCCGTTCGGGCCGACCGCCAGGGCGTTCGCCGGGGTGCGCAGCGCCGCCAACTCCCGCCCGGTGCGCGGCTCGACCGCGATCAGCCGGGACGGCTCCTCCTCGGCGATCACCGCCGCGTACGGGGTGAGCGCAGCGCTGCTCTTGCCGCCGGCCGGGCGAGTCCACCGATCACGGTCGACGGACAGCTCCCGCCCCAGGATGGTGCGCTTGTCGGCGCTGCGCACCAGCGCGTAACGGTCGTTGACGGCAAGCAGCCGCTGCCCGTCCGCGTCGACCTGGAGCAGCCGACCGTCGTACCCGTCGATCACCACCTCGCGGCCGTCCGGGCCGACCCCGATCAGCACGTTCCGGGCACCTTGCGGGCCCTCCCGCTGCACGCAGCCGGCGTAGTCCGCGGTCCGCAGGTTCACCCCGGACCGCTTCCACACCTCCTGCCCGGTGGCCGGGTCGACGGCGGAGACCACGACATAACAGCTGCCGTCCCGGGAGGTGGCCTGGATCCGCAGCAGCCGGCCGCCGATAACCGCCAGCCGCTCGTCGCGGCCGGGCTGGACGTTCTGCAGCACCCGGCCGGTGGCGGTGTCCACCACGTGCACCCGCCCGTCGGCCGGGAAGCCGAGCAGCGGCGGGACCGGCTCCGGCCCGGCCACCCCACCGTCGATGCGCGACGCGCCCAACCGTCGGGTGCCGAGCAGCTCCGGGTTGTCGGCGAGCAGCCCGGTGTGCACGCCGGGCAGGAACGCGCTCCACAGCGGCTTCGTGCCGCGCGGCTCCCAGGCGTTCAGCGTGCAGTCGGTCGCCTGTACGCAGCGCGCGTCGAGGAGGAGGTCGCGGTACGTCCAGACCGCCACCGCATCGCCGTCCCGGCGGCGGACCGCGCCGGTGGTCGGATCGAGCAGCTCGTACCCCTTGGTCAGGAGCTTGCCCACGGCAACGACCGCGTCCCGGTCGCCGCCGGCCACCGCCGCCCAGTCCGCCTTGCGGTCCCAGAGCTGCGCGCCGGTGGCCAGGCTGCGTGCCTCGACCCGGGTACGCTGCTCGACGACCACCGTCTCGCCGGCGATGGTGACGCTCTTCGGCGTGCCGCCGACCCGCTGCTGCCAGGCCACGTCCGGCTCGGAGATCGGCTTACTCCGGTCGATCCAGTCCCACATTTCCGGAAACGGGTTCCACACCCCCGTGGCCGCGAGCGCGACCACGCCGACGAGCCCCAGCAGCAACCCGCCGCGTACGCCAAGGCCCTTCACACCGCACACGGTACCGACGATCACCACCGCCCTAACCCCCCGCGCGCACGTGTCGCCCCCCATTCGCGCCGATCTTGCAGTTCCGGCCCGCGCTTCGCCCGATCAGCCCGGAATACGGGGGCAGCAACTGCAAGATCGCGGGAAGGGAAGAGGGGCTAGCGGGCGGCGGAGCGGATTAGGGGGAGGGTGCGGTAGGGGATTTGTTCGGCCAAGGCGATGATGGTGGAGGCGCGGCGGATGCCCTCGCAGGCGACGATCTGGTCGATCACCCGCTGAAGGTCGGTGTTCGACCTCGCCACGATGCGGCAGAGCAGGTCGCTGGAGCCGGTGATGGTGTGCGCCTCCAGCACCTCGGGGATGGCGGCCAGGTGGGTGGTCACCGGGTCGTGGCCGTGCCGCTGGCTGATCTCCAGGGTCACGAAGCTGGTCACCCCGAAGCCGATCGCGGCCGGGGAGATGTCCGGGCCGAAGCCGCCGATGACCCCCCGGTCGACCAGCTTGTCGAGCCGGGCCTGAACGGTGCCCCGGGCCACGCCGAGCCGGCGGGAGCACTCCAGCACCCCGATCCGCGGCTCCTCGGTCAGCAACTCAACCAGTCGCGCGTCCAACCCGTCCAGCTGTACATCCTGACCAGCGATCATGGTGCTTCACTTTACCAAATGCACAACCTGACCAGCATTTTGACGAACTGTTGCCCAACCGGCGGCGGCACCGCGATCCTCCCCACATCAGTACAACGACGGCGGCCCACGCGGCCGGCCGGTACGCAAGGGAGGCCATCATGACCCAGGCGATCGACCGACCCGAATCGACCGAGAATGTCGACGTCGACGCCCTCGTCGGCGCGGTCGACCACGACATCACCCGGGACCCGTTCCCGGTCAAGGGGCTCGACCACGTGCACTTCCTGGTGGGCAACGCCAAGCAGGCCGCCCACTACTACTCCACCGCGTTCGGCATGACCTGTGTGGCGTACCGGGGTCCGGAGCAGGGCTACCGGGACCACGCCCAGTACGTGCTGACCAGCGGCTCGGCCCGGTTCGTGCTGACCGGCGCGGTCCGCCCCGACGCCGAGGGCGCCGAGCACGTGGCCAAGCACAGCGACGGCGTCTCCGACATCGCGCTGGAGGTGCCGGACGTTGACGCCGCGTACGCGTACGCCACCGCCCAGGGCGCGACCGGCCTGGCCGAGCCGCACGACATCGCCGACGAGCACGGCACCGTCCGGATGGCGGCTATCGCCACGTACGGCGACACCCGGCACACCCTGGTCGACCGGTCCCGCTACACCGGCCCGTTCCTGCCCGGCTTCGTGGCCCGTGGGCCGATCGTGGACCGGCAGCCGATGATCGACGCCGGCCTCCAGCCGAAGCGGTTCTTCCAGGCCGTCGACCACGTGGTCGGCAACGTGGAGCTCGGCAAGATGGAGGAGTGGGTCGAGTTCTACAAGCGGGTCATGGGCTTCAGCAACATGGCCGAGTTCATCGGTGACGACATCGCGACCGACTACTCCGCCCTGATGAGCAAGGTGGTCGCGAACGGCACCCGCAAGGTGAAGTTCCCGCTCAACGAGCCGGCCATCGCCCGCAAGAAGTCGCAGATCGACGAGTACCTGGAGTTCTACCAGGGCCCGGGTGCCCAGCACATCGCCGTCGCCACCAACGACATCCTGGCCAGCGTGGACGCGATGCGGGCCGCCGGCGTCGAGTTCCTGGAAACCCCGGACTCATACTACGACGACCCGGAGCTGCGCGCCCGGATCGGCAAGGTACGGGTGCCGATCGAGGAGCTGAAGGCGCGCAAGATCCTGGTCGACCGGGACGAGGACGGCTACCTGCTCCAGATCTTCACCAAGCCCGTGCAGGACCGGCCGACCGTCTTCTTCGAGCTGATCGAACGGCACGGCTCCCTCGGCTTCGGCAAGGGCAACTTCAAGGCCCTGTTCGAGGCGATCGAGCGGGAGCAGGAGATCCGCGGCAACCTGTAACACTGTCCGCGTGACGCAGCCTGCCCCGAGCGCGTTTCCGCCGCCCGCCGGACCCCCGCCGGCGGGCGGCGGCTTCGCGCCCCCCTCCGGGCCGCCGTACGTGCCCCCCGCGCAGTACACCCCGCCGCCCTACGACGGCTTCTGGCAGCTCTGGGACAAGCCCTGGCAGCAGTGCCTGCACGACAAGTTCGCCGGAACCGTCGTCGTTAAGGTTGCACCGTGAGCGATCGCAGCGAGGAACGCCCGTGAGCGTGCAGCCCGGCTGGTACGTCGACCCCGCCGACCCGGAGACCCGCCGGTACTGGGACGGCGAGGGCTGGGTCGGCGCGCCGATCCCCGTCGACGCCACACCGCCCGAGGGTCCCCCGCCGCCCGAGCCGACACCCGCCACCGAGCCGGCACCCGCCGCACCCGAGCCACAGCCGGGCCAGCCGGCCGCACCCGAGCCACAGCCGGGGCAACCGGCCGCCGGGCCACAGCCGGGGCCCGGGTGGCCGGCCGGTGGCCAGTGGCCGGGGTACCCCGCCGCGCCGGGACACCCGCAGGGGCCACCGCCGGGCTGGCCGGGACGGCTGCCCGCGCCGCGCCCGCACGGGCTGCCGCTCGCCTCGTACGGTGCCCGACTGGCCGCCCGCCTGATCGACTTCGGCCTGGTGTTCCTACTCAACGCGGTGGTGAACGGCTGGTTCGTCTATCGCTACAGCCAGGAGGTCGCGCCGTATCTGCGCGAAGCGCTACGCCGATCGTTGGCCGGCAACACCTCCACCGAGGGGTTGCCGACCATCGGCGAGCAGGCCGGCGGGCTCATGATCGCCATCCTGGTGATCGCCACCGCGCTCTGGTTCGCGTACGAGGTGCCCTCGATGGCCGCCCGTGGCCAGACCCTCGGCAAGCGGGTGATGCGGGTACGCGCCCTGCCGGTCGAGGCCGACCAGCCGCTCGGCTTCGGTCGGGCCACCCGACGGTGGAGCACCCTCGGCATGCCCACCCTGCTCTGGTACTGCTGCGGCTTCGGCCTGCTGCTGCAGTTCCTCGACGCGATCTCCCCGCTCTTCGACCAGCCGCTGCGCCAGGCACTGCACGACAAGCGGGCGCAGACCGTGGTGGTCCAACTGCCCCGTGAGCACAAGCGCCACGCCACACCGGACACCCGTACCACCCCGCGCGACCGCGCCAATCCCCCGGGAGACACCCCATGACCGAAACCGGACGTCACCAGCCTTCGCTGCGGCTGACCCGCGCCGACCTGGACGCGCTGCCGACCTACGTGCCCGGGCGCAGCCCCGCCGACCTGGCCCGCGAGCTGGGCCTGCCGGAGGCGATCAAGCTGGCCAGCAACGAGGTTCCCTACGGACCGCTGCCGGGCGTGGTGGAGGCGGTCACCGCGGCGGTGGCCGGTTCGCACCGCTACCCCGACATGGGCGTGGTGGCGCTGCGCCAGGCCCTCGCCGAGCGGTACGGCGTGGACGCCGACCGGCTCGCCACCGGCTGCGGCTCGGTGGCACTGGCCGAGCACCTGGTCCGGGCCACCTGCCTGCCCGGCGACGAACTGCTCTACTCGTGGCGGTCGTTCGAGGCGTACCCGATCATCGCGGCGACCAGCGGCGCGACCAGCGTGCGGGTGCCGAACGACGCCGGCCACGGCCACGACCTGGCCTCGATGGCGGCGGCGGTGACCGACCGGACCCGGATGATCCTGGTCTGCAACCCGAACAACCCGACCGGCACCGCCGTCCGCAGGGCGGAGTTGGACCGGTTCCTCGACGCCGTGCCGGACGACGTGCTCGTGGTGATCGACGAGGCGTACCGGGAGTTCGTCACCGACCCCGAGGTGCCGGACGCGCTCGGCTACCTGGACCGGCCCAACGTGGCGGTGCTGCGCACCCTCTCCAAGGCGTGGGGGCTGGCCGGCCTGCGGGTCGGCTGGCTGGCCGCCGCTCCGGCCGTGGCCGCGGCCGTGCGCAAGGTCGTCACGCCGTTCTCCACCAGCATGGCCGCCCAGGCCGGTGCGCTGGCCGCGCTGGCCGAGGCCGACGAGGTCGAGCGGCGCTGCGCGCTGGTCGTCGCCGAGCGGGACCGGGTCACCGAGGCGGTGCGCAAGCTGGTCCCCGACGTGCCGGCCAGCCAGGCCAACTTCGTCTGGCTGCCGTTGGGCGAGCGGGCCGTGGAGTTCGGCAAGGCCTGCGAGGCGCGCGGCGTGATCGTCCGGCCGTTCGCCGGCGACGGGGTCCGGGTCACCATCGGCACCCCGGCCGAGAACGACGCCTTCCTCGCCGCCGCCGAGTCCGCCCTCACCTGAGATGCAAGGAGGGGCCCCTTGTTAACGCCTGGCGTTGTATAGGGGCCCCCTCCTAACACCTGGGCCGGTGCGGGCGGCTTACGTGGCGACGAACAGCACCGGCTCGGGCACCAGGAAGTACGCCTGGTCGCCGTCGCCCGGGACGCTCCCCTCACGGGCCCGCTCCACCGCCACGTAGCCGCCCATGGCGTACGCCCGGCCGGGCTGCCAGTCGATCCCGTCGTGGCCGATGGTCAGGGCGAAACGGGAGCGCTCGGCACCCGTGGCCGGGTCGACGGTGACCAGATCCCGCCGCTCGGTGAGCAGATGCACCCGGCCAGGCTCGACCGCGATGATCCGCACCGGGCCGAGGTCTGCCCGGCGCCACAACTCCGCGCCGGTACGCGCGGACCGGCCGGTCACCACGCCCGCCGAGGTGCCGACGGCCCGATCGCCGTCGAGCGCGGTGTCCGCCCCGTCGAGCCCCGGCGCGGCCTGCGGGGTGCCGGGGCCGACCAGCCAGCCCCGGCCGCTGCCATCCGCACCCGAGATACGCAGCCCACGGCAGCCAAAGCGGCCCTGCTGGCAGCCGACTGGCGTCATGACGAAAACGTCCGGAGCGTTCGGCGGACGCCAGCGGGTGCGGAGGGCCCCGGTGACGGCATCCCGAAACTCGACCGTCTCCGGCCCGGCGCACTTCGCCAGCCCGAGCACCTCGCCGTCGGCGGTGGTGCCCGCGGCACCCACGCAGCCCTGCTCCCGGTCGACCCGCCAGAGACGGCGGCCGTCGACCAGGTCGTATCCGCCGAGCTCCCGGGCACCCGCCACGACCAGCACGGCCCGACCGGTCGGGGTGCGGGCCACGGAGAGGCCGGACGGTTCCCAGACCGTCGCTGCGTAGGTGCGGCGGGGTTCCGGCAGAACGCCCGGGCCCGGCCCGTCGGCCCGCCAGGCGACCCGCCCGGTTCGGGCGTCCAGCGCCACCAGTTTCCCGTCGGACCAGCGGCTGAGCACCGTGGTTCCGTCGGCCACCACGCCACTCAGCCGCGCCGGCCAGCGCCGGTACGACCAGTACGGGGTGACCCGGTGGCCGCGGTCGGCCGGCTGGTCGGCGTACACCTGACGGGCGGCCGCGTAGACGCGGAGCCGGCCGTCCACGATCAGCGGAGCCGCCGGCAACCGGCCCACCACCCCGACGGTCGGCGTGACCGGCGGCGGGTAGTCGGCCCGGGCAACCGTCTCGACCTCGGCCGGAGCGAGCACCCGGTACCCGACGGCCGCGACCGCCCCGGCGCCGAGCAGCGCCGCGACCACTGTCGCGACCACCCGCCGCCTCTTCGGGAACCTCATTGCCGTACCTCCGGTCGGCACCCTACCGACGGCGGCTGCGGTTGGCCTGGTGAGGTCGCGCCGGGCTCAGGCGGCCAGCGCGGAGGCCGGGGGGCAGGCGGCACCGGCGAGGTCGGCAAGGTCACGCCGGAACGCGGCCTCGACCGCGCGGGCCGCCAGCCCGCCGAAAAACAGGGCGAGGACCCGACCGTACGGGGCGGTGGGCGTCGCCTCCTGCCGCACCGTGACGGCGGTGCAGACCCGGCGGCGCCGCTGCGCCGTACGCAGGGTCCAGGTGATCTGGTAATCCATCCCGGCGCCAGCCGAGGTGAGCACCAGGCGCTGGGGCGGGACGGCCTCCAGCACGACGAACTCCTCCGCCTGGGCGCACCCGTCCGGCCGGGTCCGAGTCTCGCGCCAGCTGGTGCCGGTCGCGAGGCTCCCCGGCGTGAGCAGCTCGACCGTGCCGACCGTGGAGAGCCATTCGGCGCGGGCCGGCACATCGACCAGCAGCCGCCAGAGATCGACGGCGGGCGCCTCGATGAACTGGGTGACCGCAACCGTCGACATGGCACCTCCTGTGTCTCCCACCGTACGGGGAGTGAGGGCACGACGGGACCCCGGCGGCGGAAATACCGCCGCCGGTGGCCACTTCAGCGAGGTGGCGGGTCGTCTGCTCCCCGGCCACGAGGTCAGACCCGGAACCGACCGCCCTGGATCGCCTCGACAAAGGCGGACCAGCCCAGCGGGCTCACGGCCAGCGTTGGGCCGGACGGGTCTTTGGAGTCGCGTACCGCGACCACGCCGGCCGTTCGAACCAGGTTGTCCGCCACCTCGACGCACAAGCCCTGATCGTTCGAGCGGCTGCTGGTACGCCAGATGGCGCCCGTGAGATCGGTCATGCTCGGTGCCTCCTTCTCCGCTGGGACGTTCCCGATGACGGGCCGGCGGCACCGTGCCGCGCCGCCGGCCCGGGCCGCCGCGCAAGCCGGCGACGGACCCGGCACGCTCAACGCGGATGCGCAGAACCCCGGTCGCACAGCGGGTGCGACCGGGGTTCCGCGTACGGGAGGCCGGTTCAGCGGGGCGGGAGAATGGTCCCGGTAACCTCGCCGAGGGCGATGGTGGAGCCGTCCGCGCCGGGGGCGGTGGCGGTGATGGTGACGGTGTCGCCGTCCTCCAGGAAGGTCCGGGTGCCCCCGTCGGCGAACTTGACCGGCTCGCTCCCACCCCAGGTCAGCTCCAGGAACGAGCCGACCTGGCCGCGCTGCGGGCCGGACACGGTGCCGGAGGCGTAGAGATCACCGGTACGCAGCGACGCGCCGTTGACGGTGAGGTGGGCGAGCTGCTGGGCGGGCGTCCAGTACATGGTGGCGAAGGGCGGCTCGCTGACCCGTTCGCCGTTCCACTCCACGGCCAGGGCCAGGTCCAGCCCGAGGTGCGGGACGTCGCGCAGGTAGTCCTGCACCGGCGGGTCCTGGTCGGGGGCGGGTACGAAGGCTTCGGCCAGCGCGTCCAGCGGGGTCACCCAGGCTGCGATCGAGGTGGCGAAGGACTTGCCCAGGAACGGGCCGAGCGGCTGATATTCCCAGGCCTGAATGTCCCGGGCGGACCAGTCGTTGACCAGCACCACACCGAAAACGTGGTCGGCGAAGTCCGCGATGGCGACCCGGTCTCCGAGCCGGCTCGGCACCCCGACCACGAAGCCGACCTCGGCCTCGATGTCCAGGCGTACGGAGGCGCCGGTGGTCGGGCCCTGCGCGGTGGCCCGCTGCCCGGTGGGGCGGACCACCGGGGTCCCGGAGACCACTACCGTGCCGGCCCGGCCGTGGTAGCCGATCGGCACGTGCTTCCAGTTGGGCAGCAGCGGCGGCTGGCCCGGTCGGAAGATCTGCCCGACGTTGCCCGCATGGTGCTCGGACGAGTAGAAGTCGACGTAGTCGGCCACCTCGAACGGGAGCAGCAACTCCACCTCGCGCAGCGGCACCAGCAGCGGCTCCACCGCCGGGCGGTGCGCGGCGTCGGTGAGCAGCTCGGTGACCCGCTGCCGGACGGCGGTCCACTGCGGTCGGCCGAGCGCCATGAAAGCGTTGAGCGTGGGACGGCCGAGCGTCCCGGCGGCCGCTACCAGCCCGCCGGCCTCCGCCCCGGCCAGGTTCAGCACGAAGTCGCCGATGCGTACGCCGATCCGCGGTTCGCGGTCGCCGTGCCGGAACACCCCGTACGGCAGGTTGGTCACCCCGTACGGCGAACCGTCAGCACCCGTCACCCAGGTCATTTCTCAAGGCTCCCGTTCATCAGGCCAAGCCGGATCAGGTCGGTCAGTGGTTCGGAGATGCTGCACGAGCCGTACCCGACCCAGAGGGGGCGCTCGGCGTCCCGGTGCGCCCGGACCAGCTCGACCACGCGTACCGCGTCGGTGGCGGCGAGCAGGTCGGCGACGGCGTCCACCTCCGCACCCCCGGCGGCGGCCAGGGCCGCGGCGAGCACGTTGACGAAGCCGTGGTGGGTGAAGCCGGTCTCCGGGTCCCGGTGGCGGATCGCGTGGTGCAGCCCGGCGGTCAGCTTGAACGGCAGCTCCCGATCGCGGCAGGCGCAGATCACCGCGGCCAGCTCGACCGGGGTGGGAAAGAGCTCGGCGGCGAGCCCGCCGGTGCGGAACTTGGCCGCGATCGGCAGCCCGCCGGCCCGCGCCTGTGCCACGGCGTCCAGGGCGCCCATCAGCCCGAAGGTCAGCGGGATCTCCGCGTAGACCGGAATGTCGCCCAGCCGCTCGGCGAGGGCGACCAACTCGGCCAGCCCGGGCTGCGGATCCTCGCCCCGCTTGGCGACCGGCGCCTCGACCTGCCTGGCGATTACGCCGTCCGGAGCCAGGACCGACAGCGCGGTCGGCAGCCGCTCGATGCCGGTGTCGCCGATCAGCCCGATCACGAAGCCCGCGCCGAGCAGCCCGCTCAGCCTGCCGGCGGCGAATGCGGAGGCGGGCAGCAGCAGCGGGCCGACCAGGTCGGAATACCAGGCGGCGCGGTGCCGGTGGTGGGCGGTCACCGCGTCCGGCGGCGACGCGCTGCCGGGCGGGAAGACCGCAGCGTCATCGACCAGGCCGGAGAGGAGGCGGGGCACCTGCGTTGACACGAGACAAGAATGTACGGGACGCTACGAGGAACG
The DNA here is from genome assembly GCF_040636055.1 of Micromonospora sp. NPDC006766. Taxonomy (NCBI): domain Bacteria; kingdom Bacillati; phylum Actinomycetota; class Actinomycetes; order Micromonosporales; family Micromonosporaceae; genus Micromonospora; species Micromonospora sp. NPDC006766. Next base: position 130,138 of record NZ_JBEYIX010000007.1, read on the forward strand.
GACAACAGCGTCCGATTATCGGACGCCACCGCCCGGAGAACGGGACATATCGGGAGGCGAAATGCCGTACTACCGCAATTTCGGCGAAGTGCCACGCAAGCGCCACACCCAGTTCCGTCAGCCCGACGGCAGCCTCTACGCCGAGGAACTGGTCGGCCAGGAGGGCTTCTCCTCCGACTCGTCGTTGCTCTACCACCGGTACGCGCCGACCGCGATCGTGGCCGCCGAAGAGTTCACCCCGCCCGCCTTCACCCGGGTGCCGAACCTGCCGCTGAAGCCGCGCCACCTGCGTACCCACAAGCTCGACGGGGCCGGCGCGGACCCGGTGCTCGGCCGGCAGTACCTGCTCGCCAACGACGACGTACGGATCGCGTACGTGCAGGCCGACCGGCCGTCCCCGCTGTTCCGGGACGCCACCGGCGACCACTGCCTCTATGTGGAATCGGGGTCGCTGCGGGTCGAGTCGCCGTTCGGCGTGCTGGACGCGGTGGCCGGCGACTACGTCATCATTCCCACCTCGACCATCCACCGGCTGGTGCCGACCGGCGACGAGCCGACCCGACTGCTCGCCATCGAGGCGGCCGGTCACGTCGGCCCGCCCAAGCGCTACCTGTCCGTGCGCGGGCAGTTCCTGGAGCACTCGCCGTACTGCGAGCGGGACGTACGGGGGCCGGACGTGCCACTGCTGGTCGACGACGAGGACGTCGAGGTGCTGGTCCGGCACCGGCGCGGATGGACCCGCTACACGTACGCTCACCACCCGTTCGACGTGGTCGGCTGGGACGGGCACCTCTACCCGTGGGCGTTCTCCATCCACGACTTCGAGCCGATCACCGGGCGTATCCACCAGCCGCCGCCCGTGCACCAGACCTTCCAGGGTCCGAACTTCGTCATCTGCTCGTTCGTGCCGCGCAAGGTCGACTACCACCCGGACGCCATCCCGGTGCCGTACAACCACCACAACGTCGACTCGGACGAGATGCTCTTCTACACCGGCGGCAACTACGAGGCCCGGCGCGGCTCCGGCATCGAGCAGGGCTCCATCTCGCTGCACCCGTCCGGCTTCACCCACGGCCCGCAGCCGGGAGCCGCCGAACGCTCGATCGGGGTGGACTTCTTCGACGAGTTGGCGGTCATGGTGGACACCTTCCGCCCGCTCGACCTCTGCGACGCCGCGTCCACCTGTGAGGACGACGCGTACGCCTGGACCTGGGCGCGGCGCGGCTGACGGCACACCTCCTGCCGTCCATGTCGGACAGCCGACTCCGCAGCACCTTGATGCTTCAGCCAGTGACCTGGATCATCTTCGCCACCAACCCCACCAAGGTCCGACCCGGACCGGTTGACGGAGGAGAAGGATGGAACGAGGCAGGGCAGTGCAGGCTGGTGCGACGGCGCTCGTGGTCGCCGTACTGCTGACCGCGTGCGGGCCGGAGGACGTCGACCAGGGCACCCGGGAGGCGGTGGACGGGGCCGCGTCGGCCGGCGTCAAGCCGGACGTAAAGCCCGCCGGTGCAGGCACGATCGACATGGTGATCACGGGCGACCTCCCCCGGACCGAGCTGCGCGAGTCGATCACGGACACCTTCGGGGAGCACTGCCGGCTGGGGCGTACCCCGCCGTTCACCGGCGGGCGGGGCGCGGACGTGGTCAAGTCGACGGTGGCCATGGGCAACGAACCCGCCGTGGCGCTGAAGGTGTGGTCGCCCCGGCAGGCCGAGGCCGGCGAGTTGCAGGGCGACCCCCAGGTGATCGTCGAGCTCGACCTGGAAACCGCATTCGTCACGACGCTGCCCGCCGGGGCGGTCGAGGGCAGCACGCTCCGGCTCGACCTGGACCTGCCCGGCGTCGACGCGCACGCCGGAAAGACCGCTCACGTGGCCGGCACGGTCACCTGCGCCGCCGGCTGAGACCGGCCCGGACAGCGGCCGGGCACCACGAAGCAGCGGACTCGGCTAGTCCGCCGCCGCCTCGTACAACAGGGCCACCGCGATGCCGGCCAGCCCCTCGCCGCGCCCGGTGAAGCCAAGGCCGTCGGTGGTGGCGGCGGAAACCGTGACCGCCGCCCCCACCGCCGCCGAGAGCACCCGCTGCGCTTCCTCCCGGCGCGGGCCGATCTTGGGCCGGTTGCCGATCACCTGGACCGACACGTTGCCGATCCGGAAGCCGGCCGCCCGGACCCGCCGGGCGCTCTCGGTGAGCAGTGCCACGCCCGAGGCCCCCGCCCACTCCGGCTGGTCGACGCCGAAGTTCGCGCCCAGGTCACCCAGCCCGGCTGCGGAGAGCAGGGCGTTGCAGGCGGCATGCGCCGCCACGTCGGCGTCCGAGTGACCGGCCAGGCCGTCCTGGCCCGGCCAGTGCAGCCCGGCGACCCAGCACGGCCGCCCGGCCTCGAAGGCGTGCACGTCCGTGCCGATGGCCACCCGAGGAACGATCATGACCCGAGCGTACGCGGCATGCGCGCTCCTCCTCACCGAGTGCGCCCCTGGCACCCGCCCACCTCACGAAAAGAGCGTCCTTACACAGTCTTTCACCATGTGTTTCCGTTTTTCGGTATAGTCACTCTCGACAGCGCCAGTATTTTCGTCGAAATAACTGCAACCTTGTTGGATCTGCCCGCCTTCTCGCTGGACATACACATATTTTTCTTCCGGCTCGTCCCTGAAGATGACATAAGCGCGCGTTCTCTTTATGCCAGCATCCTTCTTCATTGAGTAGAACGCCTCGACGTCCAGCAACTCATCCGAACCGTAGCCAAGGTTGAGAAGGTGTTTCTCGGTTGCATTTTCCATCCACATGGAGCGCACCGGGTTTCCGTAAAATGCGTCATACGCGACCAAAGGGACGCCAAAGGCAACTCCAAGTAACGGCACAAGGAGCAAGCACCCGGCCCCGAAGGCGCGCACGTCCGCGCCGCTGACCACCCGAGAAACGATCATGACCCGAGCGTACGCGGCAACCCGTCGAGGGGCCAAGCTTCGGATTCTGGGTCGCACCGCTCGGCATTCCTCTGGCAAGCGGCACGATGTCGCCAGCGCGCACAACGCCCTGCGAGTTTCCGAAATCGTCTCGCGCACCACGATTCACTCCTCGCCGTGGACGTGCCGTTCCGTCTCGCTCAGATGATCGACATTCGTCAAATAGAACGATCATGATGCCGCCGCCTAGTTAATTGCGAACGAACGAGTCACAGAGATACATGGTCGCCGACCAGCGGCACGCATGTCGTGGTGCCTGCCCGACACTGGGGGCTCGCTTTTTACTCGCAGCGTCAAATCCCACCCGGAGGCACCGAAGATGCTCTTCGGCTGGACAACGTTGGCTGCACGACTGGTGAGGTGAACCGACTCCAGCGGTACGCCGTTCGCGACCGCCTTCGGCGGGCAACCGTGTCAACGACCGACCTCTGATCGGTGACGGCTCAACTGGTCGACACGCCGAGAAAGGCGCAGCCAGACCGTCACGAATCATGGCGGTCACCGCGCAGGTCAGGCGCCGGTGGTCAGCAGGTGCTCGGCCAGGGCCAGGTCGAACGGGCGGGTGACCTTGAGCGCGTACTCGGAGCCGGGGACGCAGACCACCGGCACCCCCTGCTTCTCCACGAGGCCGGCGTCGTCGGTGAGTAAATCCCCGGCGGCCTCGTGCGCGGCGGCCAGCACGGACCGGCGGAAGCCCTGCGGCGTCTGCACGGCTCGCAGGGCGGAGCGGTCCACCGTGCCGAGGACCACCTCGCCGGTGCCGACCTCCTTGATCGTGTCGACCACCGGCAGCACCGGGATCACCGCGTCGTGCCCGGCGCGGACCGCCCCGGCCACCGACTCGATCAACTCGGGCGGGGTGAGCGCGCGGGCGGCGTCGTGCACCAGGACGATCTCCGGCCCGGCCGGAACGGCGGCCAGCGCGGCGGCCACCGACGCCTGGCGCTCCGCGCCGCCGGCCACCACGGTCACCGGGGCGACCGGCGCGAGCATCGCCCGGACCGTCGTGACATCGGCGGCCGGGGCGGCCACCACGATGGTGTGCACCGAAGGTGCCGCCGCGATCCGGCGTACCGCGTGCACCAGCAGGGGCTCCCCGGCGAGCGGGCGGAGCGCCTTCGGGGCGCCGGGGCCGAGGCGTACGCCGGCACCGGCCGCAGGAACCAGGACCGCGACGTCACCGCGCGGATTGAGCTGCGCGGTCACGTCGCGGTCCTCGGATTTCCTTGCTATGGGATGGGTACGACGATGCGGTGCGGATCAGGCCTCGGTCAGCACCTTGTCGAGCAGCGTCTCCGCCTCGTCCTTGGTGCTCTTCTCAGCCAGCGCGACCTCACCGACGAGGATGTCGCGGGCCTTGGCGAGCATGCGCTTCTCACCCGCGGACAGACCCCGCTCCCGCTCCCGGCGCCACAGGTCGCGAACGACCTCGGCGACCTTGAGCGGGTTGCCGGAGGCCAGCTTCTCCAGATTCGCCTTGTAACGCCGCGACCAGTTGGTCGGCTCCTCGGTGTGCGGTGCGCGGAGCACGTCGAAGACCTTGCCCAGGCCCTCTTCGCCGACCACCTCACGCACACCCACGATCTCGGCGTTCTCGGCGGGCACCCGGACCGTCAGGTCACCCTGCGCGACCCTCAGGACGAGGTACTGCTTGGGCTCGCCCTTGATGACCCGAGTCTCGATTGCCTCGATGAGTGCGGCCCCGTGGTGGGGGTAAACAACGGTCTCGCCGACACTGAAAACCATAGGTTCGAAACCCCTTTCGCTGTGTCTAGGGTAACACGCTCAGGCACCGATGTCTCACGACTGTCCTGACCGTTGGCGCAGCTCAGGGGCCCTGTGAGAGGTATTTCTTCAGCTTGACAGGCAGTCAAATTGATGGTTTGAACACGCTCCGTGACTGATACGTGACAACCAGGCAAGGGCGACAGGAGAGTCGATATCTAGGGCGATGCGCTCCTTCCATGGTAGCCCTGGAAACCCGAGCGCGCCCAGGTGTGGCGGTACGCCGGCCGGTGCGGGACGCTGGAGGTGGACACGACGTCCGCTCACCGCGACGGTTCCTGGGGGTCCGATGGGCATGCCTGACGCTGAAGGCCAAGGGCCGCCGGACGGGCTGCCCGATCTCCCCCCGGAGTGGGGTCGGGTGATCGTCCCCGACGACGCCTCGGCGCTCGCCCACGAGGCCCGACAGGTCCGCCGTGAGCTGCGTCGCCTCCGCCGGCGGGCGGTGTGGCGCCGCCGGCTCGGCCGCACCCCCCGGCCGGACGGTCGCCCGCCGCTCGGGCTTCCGGCGCTGATCCTGCTGATGTCGGTGCTGATCACCCTCGCCGGTCTGGCCGCGGTCACCTGGCCCCGCTCGGCGCGCTCCGGTGACGGTCCCACCGTCGTCCCGTACCCGACGGCCGCCCCGGCGGCGGTCGGGCCGCTGCCCGCGTTCGACCTGGTCGACGTCGCGCAGGCCCCGGTGCCGCTGCGCAGCCTGCTGCCGGCGATGATCGTCCTGGTGGACGCCTGCGCCTGCGCCGAGCAGGTGGCCCAGGCGGCGGTCGCCGCGCCACCGGGCGTCACCGTGATCACCGTCGCCGGGGGCCGCAAGGTCGACGCCTCGCCCACCCCCGGGGTACGCGCCCTCGCCGACCCGGCCGGCGGGCTGCGCGACTATCTGCATCTTGCCGCTCACCCCGGCACGGCGCCCGCCCTCCTCGTCGACCGGGAAGGCACCCTGGTCCGGCTGGTGCCGGAGCTGGGCCCGGTCGAACAATATCGCGACGACCTGGCTCGCATCGCCGCCTGACCGCGGATCAGAGCATTGACGCGAGTCGCGCGTTCAGGTCGACCTCGTCGCCGGACACGGTGAATCGCACCAGCATCGGCCCGCCGCTGGCGGTGAGCGCAAAAGGCTGTGCGGCAGTGGGACAAGCGATCAACGGTTCCGACTCGTCCCCGTAGGCGCCGGAGTACGTCACCGTCACCGTGCCCTGACCGTTGCAGCCGATGGTAAGCAGAAAACGGCCATCCGGTGCCGCGTCGACCTGCCGGACCAGCGGATCGGCATCGGGGCTCAGGTGAGAGCGGTCCTGCCAGACTGTTCGTGCTGGGTTCACCTGGGCAGCGCCGGCCCCTTGGTGGGGGATCACCGGATCCTCCCGGTCCGTCTCCAGCCGGTCGACCACCCGTCCGGTCGCCGGGTCGACCAGGACGACCTGGCCCACCATCGACTCGGCCGGCGACGGGCTCGGCAGCGGACGGACCGGCCCGATGGCTGGGGCGGCCTCGCGCCACCACCAGCCACCGACAACCAGTGCGGCCACGGTCAGCCCGGCCAACAGCAGACCCCGTACCCGGTCGTCGGCAGCCATGGAGGTGAGCCTAACCAACAGCGCCCGCGGAGTGGCTCAGCCGACGCACTCGAGCAGGGCCGCGTACAGGGTCAGACCGGGCCCGAAGGCGAGCATCACGATCCGGTTCGGCGGCGCCCCCGCGCGGCGTAACCGGTCCAGGATCAGCAGCACGGTCGGCGACGAGCAGTTGCCGTGCGCGTCGAGGGTGGCCCGGGACGGCGCGAGTGCCTCCGGCGGGAGGGACAGTTCCCGGTCCACCACGTTGAGGATGCGCGGGCCGCCCGGGTGCACCGCCCAGCCGTCCACCTCGGCGTACGTCCGTCCGTGCCGGGCCAGCAGATCGTCGACCAGTCCTCGGACGTGGTGCGAGAGCACCTGCGGGACCTTCGGCGACAGGCCCATCCGGAAGCCGGTGTCGGTGACGTCCCAGGTCATGTGGTCTGCGGTCGAGGTGTCGGTGACCGAGGCGACCTCGCGCAGCGCGTACCCGGTGCCGCCGGGGGTGAGCACGACAGCGACCGCGGCGTCCGAGAAGAGCGCGTGCGACACGATCTGCTGGGTGTCCACCCGGGCCCCGGCCGGTTGGATGTGCAGGCTGGTCAGCTCCGCGCAGAGCAGCAGTGCGGGGCGCCCCCGGGCGGTGACGAAGTCGCTCGCCGCGCCCAGCCCGGGCAGGGCCGCGTAGCAGCCCATGTGGCCGACGAACATGCGCTGGGTGTCCGGAGCCATGCCCAGGTCCCGGGCGAGCAGGATGTCCAGCCCCGGGGTGGCGTACCCGGTGCAGGAGCAGACCACGAACAGACCCACGTCGCGGGCGTCCAGCCCGGCGGTGGTGAGCGCCCGGCTCACCGCCTCCTTGCCGAGTGGCAGCGCCTCCACCTGGTAACGCCGCATCCGGCGTTCGGTCGGCCACTCCGAGACGTCCTCCAGCAGCGGGTTCACCGCGGCCTGCCGACGGGACACGCCGGAGTTGGCGAAGATGCGTTCGGCCAGCGCCCGGGTGCTCCCGGAAAAGTGCTTCGCGAAGAAGCCCTCCCACAGTTCGTCCTGCGCGGCGGCGGGCGGCTGCGCCGTACCCAGACCCGCGATCACCGGCACGGCCATGTCCCCCACCTCTCGAACCCGATCCCCACGCATCACCAACTCACCAACGAGGGGCCGAGCCGTCTCGGTCCGGGTCGCCGCCCAACACGGCGACGCCGAGCCAGTCGGCGCAGACGTCGGAGGTGGCCGGATGCAGCGAGCCGCACCGGGCGTCCCGGTAGAGCCGTTCCAGCGGATGGCCCCGACGGGTGGCCGAGGTGCCGGCGGCCTCCAGCATGGAGGCCGCCACGTCGGCGGCGGTGGTGCCGGCGAGCAGCTTGGCCCGCCACACCCAGCGGTTGGTCTCCGCGTCGCCGGGCGCCTCGTCGACCCGGCGGGCCGCCTCGGCCACCACCAGCTCGGCCGCTGCGACCGCCGCGTCCGCCCGGCCCAGCCGGGCCCGCACCGCCGGCAGGCCGGCCAGGTTGCGCGCGTTCAGATGCTCGGCGGCGGCGTCGATCGCCGCCCGGGCCACCCCGACGTAGACGGCGGCGTAGCTGGCCACCAGCCAGTGCGGCATGAGCTGGGCGACCACCAGGGCCAGCCCCTCCACCCCGCCGAGCAGCCGGTCGGCCGGGACGGTGACGTCCAGGTGCAGGTCGTGCGAGGAGGTGGCGCGCATGCCGAGCGAGTCCCAGGTGGGCTCCACGGTGATCCCGTCGCCGGCCGGGACCAGGAACTGGGAGACCACCGACTGGTCGGCGGCGCTCCGCGCGGCCACCAGATAGCCGTCCGGGTGCCCGGCACCGGAGCAGAACGTCTTGCTGCCCTTGATGTGCCAGCCGCCCTCGACCGGCTCGTACACCGTGCTGAGCTGCGACAGCCGGGCACCGGCCCCGCGTTCGCTCATCGCCACCGCATACCAGGCGCCGTCGGCCGCCGCGCGGAGCAGCCGGTCCCGGGCGGCCAGCGCTTCGTCCGGTACGCCGAGCGCCTCCGCGAGTTCCTCGGTCACCGCGCCGAGCGCCCCGGTGACCGAGGCGTGCATGTTGAACACCAGCGCGGTGGCACCGTTGCCCCGGGCCAGCTCGGTGGCGACGGCGGCGTACTCGGCGAAGCTGGCCCCCGCCCCGCCCAGTTCCCGGGGCACCATCAGCCCGAACAGCCCGGCCTCCCGCAGGTCGGCGAAGTCGTCGACCGGAAAGGAGCCGTCCCGGTCGTGGTCGGCGGCGCGGGCGGCCAGTCTCGGCGTCAACCGGCGGGCCGCCTCCAGCGCGTGCACAGTCATGTAGGTCCCTTCTCGGCGTTCGCTCCGGCCCCGGCTCCTATCCGCTCCGGCGCCCATGGCCCTGGTAGAGCACGGCGGTGGACCGGGTCGACACCATCCGCGGCTGTCTCCCGCCCGACCGGCCGGCGGCACCGGAGCGCATCCGGCGCAGCAGCCAGGCCAGCGTCCCGCCCAGCTCGGGGCGGATCCCGCGCAGCCTCAGGTCGACGCCGTGCCGGGCGCACTCGGCGACCAGCGCGCGGGCGTCCACGAACAGCCGTGGATCGTGGATGCCCCGCGGCACGGTGGGCAACCGTTCGCCGATCTCCACCGCGATCAGCCGGGCCAGCAGCGTGTCGTTGAGGGTGTCCAGCACCAGCAGGCCGCCCGGACGCAGCAGACGACACGCCTCGGCCACCGCGCGGCGCCAGTCCGGCACGTGCTCGAGCACCTCACCGGCGGAAACCACGTCGGCGCAGCCGTCGGCGAGCGGAACCGCGGTGACGTCGGCGTTGATCACGGTCACCCCGTGCGCGGCAGCCTGATCGAGGGCCGAGCGGGTGAGGTCCACCCCGACGTGCCGGTAGCCCTTGTCGGCCAGGTGCGGGGCGAGCAGGCCGGCGCCGCAGCCGAGGTCGACCAGGAGCGCGTCCCTCCTGGAGGCCGGCGGCACCAGCGCGGCGCGGGCCCGGGCCAGCCAGTGCAGCATCGCGAACGCGCCGTCCGGTCGCCACCACTCGCCGGCCAGGTCGTCGTACTGGCGGGGGTCGTTGGGGGGCAGCACCCGGTACGGAGTGGACACCGGGGCCACTTCTCGCATGAACCGAGCGTGGCACGACTCCCCGATAACGACCAGACTTCCCTTATGCCATCTTCGGTGTTAGGGCTGGTCAAGGCGAGCCATCCGGAACCGGCCGCCGCGGTGACGGTAGTGGCCGGGCTGCTGGCGGCCGGGGTCGGGCACCGGCCGGCCGGGGTGACCGCCGTGGTGCTCACCGTGCTGGCCAGCCAGCTGGCCGTGGGCTGGAGCAATGACGCGCTCGACGCGCACCGGGACGCCGCGGTGGGGCGTACCGACAAACCAGCCGCCAGCGGAGTCGTCCGGCGGCGGCACCTGGCGTACGCGGCCGTCGCGGCCGCGGTCGCCACCCCGCTGGTGGCGCTGTCCACGGGCGGCGTCGCGGCGGCGTGCGCGACAGTCGGGCTGGTGTCCGCGCTGCTCTACAACTGGCCGCTGAAGTCGACCCCGGTCTCCGTGCTGCCCTACGCGGTCTCCTTCGGCTCGCTGCCCGCCTTCGTGGTGCTGGCCCTGCCCGGCGCGCCGTCGCCCCCGGTCTGGCTGGTGGCCGCCGCCGCCTGTCTGGGCGCCGGGGCGCACTTCGCCAACGTGCTGCCGGACCTGGCCGACGACGCGCGTACCGGCGTGCACGGGCTGCCGCACCGGCTGGGGTCGGCGGGCAGCCGACTGGCCGCCGCCGGGCTGCTCCTCGCCGCCACCGTGATCCTGGTCGTCGGGCCGCCCGGGCCGCCGTCGTGGGCGGGCCTGTCGGCGATCGCGGTCGCCGCCGTGGTGCCGGTCATCGGCTGGTACGCGGGACGCGTCGCGGCCCGGGCCGGCGGCCGGCCGGTGGCCGCCTTCCGAGCGGTGCTGGTGGTGGCCCTCATCGACGTGGTCCTGCTGGTGGTGAACGGCCGGGTGGTCTGACCGGGCTCTCGGGAGGGTGGCATTGCCGGGTCGGCGTGCGGGCCCGGATCAGGCCCAACTACCCTGGAGCGCGGTCTGCGCGGGTATGGCCAACCCGTGCCCGGCGTACGGCCGGGTAGGGATCGTGACGAGGAGGACCGACGTGACGCGCTCGATGAGGGGTTCCGGGCGGGCGGCCCTGGTGCTGGCCGGTACGGCGGCGGCGGCGAGCCTGCTGCTGTCCGGGTGCGGCACCGGCCAGGTGGCCGAGACCGCCATCAAGGTCCCGTCGGTGCAGGGCGCCAACGTCCAGACTCCGAACAACCTCTACCTGGTGCGCGGCCTGTACGTGCAGTACCCGGGTACCGAGGGGTACCAGCCGGGCAGCAACGCCCCGCTCAACGTCGTGATCTACAACGACAGCGAGGAAGCGGTCACCGTCACGGTCACCACCGACAGCGCCCGCGAGATCCTGCTCAGCGGCAGCGACGCGAGCGGCCCGCAGGCGAGCCCGACCAACTCGCCGACCGAGCCGGCTTCCGCGTCGCCCCTGCCGACCAGCCCCAACCCCTCGCCGAGTGAGGCGCTGGGGTCGGGCGAGCCCTCCTCGGCCAGCCCGTCGGCCTCGCCGAGCGAGTCGGCCGCGACCGGCCTGCCGGCCCGGCTCGAGATCCCGGCCAAGGGCTACGCCCAGCTCAGCCCCAGCAGCAACCGGTTCCTGCAGCTCGTCGGCCTGAACGACCGGCTGCTCAGCGGCCAGGAGGTCAGCCTGACCTTCGACTTCGGCAACGGCCAGATCATCCGGACCGCGGCCCCGATCGGTGTGCCGTTCACGCCGGCCCCGGCCCCCACGGCGATCGTCCACCCCCGCGAGGAGGCGGGCCTCGAGAGCGGTGGCTCGCACGGCTGACCCGCCGACTCATCTCCGTCGACACCGCCGGTGTGGTTACCGCCACCCGGCGGTGTCGCCGTTTCCGGGTGGGCTTTCGTCGTACCGTCCGGTTAGCGTCCTGGGGTGAGCACGTCCCGATCGACCTCCCCCCGCGCCACCACCACCGGCCGTGGCCGTGGCACCGCCCGCGAGCCCCGTCCGGCGTACGAGTGCGACGCCTGCGGCCACCAGCCGCCCAAGTGGGTGGGGCGCTGCCCGGAGTGCGGCGAGTGGGGCTCGGTGGTCGAGTGCACGGTGACCGGGCCGCTGGTCTCCGGCCGGGTGGTCAGCTCCCGGATGCCCGCCGAGCCGGCCCGCCCGATCGCCACCATCAGCGCCGCGCCGGCCCGGGCCCGGCCCACCGGGGTCAGCGAGCTCGACCGGGTGCTCGGCGGCGGCCTGGTCCCGGGCGCGGTGGTGCTGCTCGCCGGCGAGCCCGGGGTCGGCAAGTCCACCCTGCTGCTCGATGTGGCTCAGCAGTGGGCGGCCGGTGCCGGCAGCCCGTCGCTGGTGGTGAGCGGCGAGGAGTCGGTCAGCCAGGTGCGGCTGCGCGCCGAGCGGATGGGCACCCTGCATGAGCAGCTCTACCTGGCCGCGGAGAGCGACCTCTCGGCGGTGCTCGGTCACCTCGACGCGGTCAAGCCGGGGCTGCTGGTGCTCGACTCGGTGCAGACCATCTCGACCACCGGCACGGAGGGCGTGCCGGGCGGGGTGACCCAGGTCCGCGCGGTCACCGCGGCCCTGGTGGCGGTCGCCAAGGAGCGCGGCGTCGCCACCGTGCTGGTCGGCCACGTGACCAAGGACGGCCAGGTCGCCGGCCCTCGCGTGCTGGAGCACCTGGTCGACGTGGTGCTGCACTTCGAGGGCGACAAGCACTCGTCGCTGCGCATGGTCCGGGGGGTGAAAAACCGGTTCGGCGCAGCCGACGAGGTGGGCTGCTTCGAGATGCACGAGGGGGGCATCAGCAGCCTGGCCGACCCGTCCGGGCTTTTCCTCACCCGCTACTCCGAGCCGGTGCCGGGCACCTGTGTGACGGTGGCGATGGAGGGGCGGCGGGCCCTGGTCACCGAGGTGCAGGCGCTGATCGGGGCCACGGTCGCCGGCTCGCCACGGCGTACGGTCTCCGGGCTGGACGGGGCCCGGCTGGCGATGGTGCTGGCGGTGCTCCAGCGACGCACCGAACGGCTGACCCTGCACGACCGCGAGGTGTTCGCCGCCACGGTCGGCGGCATCCGGGTGGTGGAGCCCGCCGCCGACCTGGCCGTGGCGCTCGCGGTCGCCTCCGGCGGGCTCAACCTGGCCATCGCCCCGCACCTGGTGGCGATCGGCGAGGTCGGGCTCACCGGCGAGGTCCGCCGGGTCGGGGCGGTGCCGCGCCGGCTGGCCGAGGCGGCCCGGCTCGGCTTCCGGCTGGCTCTGGTGCCGCCCGGCTGCGGCCCGGGCAGCAGCGGGGTGGCCCCGGAAAACATGCGAGTGATCGAGGTCACGGACGTGCGCGGAGCACTCCAGGCTGCCGCCCGCGCTTCCGCCGAGTGACGCACGGTGAGCGCACGCCGGGATCGGCCAGGCGATTCCGGGCAGCGAGCGCAGCCGCCAAACGATCGGGAAAGCCGGGCATCGTGACACATCACAGTAACCACGAGAGCACCCACCGCAGGCCAGTCCGTAGACTGTGCCCGTGCCGATCGACCGCGATGCCACCAAGTCCGCCGCGGCGACGCCGCACGCCCGCACGGGCGCCGTGGGCTCGTCCGCCCGTCCGATCAGCGTGAGCGTCACCGGGGCCGGCGGCGGGGCCGGCGGGGACCCGCTGCGGGCCAATCTCGCCCTGATGGCGCCGGGCACCGCGCTGCGGGACGGTCTGGAGCGCATTCTGCGCGGTCGCACCGGCGCACTGATCGTCCTCGGCTACGACAAGGTGGTCGACTCGATCTGCACCGGCGGCTTCCCGATGGACGTCGAGTTCTCGGCGACCCGGGTCCGCGAGCTGTGCAAGATGGACGGCGCGGTGGTCCTCTCCAGCGATGGCACCCGGATCGTGCAGGCGGGCGTGCACCTGATGCCCGACCCGTCCATCCCCACCGAGGAGTCCGGCACCCGGCATCGCACCGCCGAGCGGGTGGCCCGGCAGACCGGCTACCCGGTCATCTCGGTCAGCCAGTCCATGCGGATCATCAGCCTCTACGTAAACGGTCAGCGGCACGTGCTGGACGACTCCGCGGCGATCCTGTCCCGGGCCAACCAGGCCCTGGCCACCCTGGAGCGCTACAAGCTCCGCCTGGACGAGGTCTCCGGCACCCTGTCCGCTCTGGAAATCGAGGACCTGGTCACCGTACGTGACGCGGTGGCGGTGGTGCAGCGGCTGGAGATGGTCCGCCGGATCGCCGACGAGATCGCCGGGTACGTGGTGGAGCTGGGCACCGACGGCCGGCTGCTCGCCCTGCAGCTCGACGAGCTGATGGCCGGCGTGGACGCCGACCGCACCCTGGTCATCCGCGACTACCTCCCGGCCGGCCGGAAGTCACGCACGCTCGACGAGGCGCTGGTCGAGCTCGACCTACTCAGCGCCACCGAGCTGATCGATCTGGTCGCGGTGGCCAAGGCGATCGGCTACCCGTCCGCCTCGGATGCCCTCGACGCGGCGGTGAGCCCGCGCGGCTTTCGCCTGCTGGCGAAGGTGCCCCGGCTTCCCGCAGCCGTGGTGGACCGGCTGGTGGTGCACTTCGGCAGCCTCCAGCGACTCCTCGGTGCCACGGTGGAGGACCTTCAGGCCGTCGAGGGGGTGGGCGACGCCCGGGCCCGGGGCGTCCGCGAGGGGCTGTCCCGGCTCGCCGAAGCGTCCATCCTGGAACGGTACGTCTGATCCCAACGCCCCGGCCGGGTGTTGGTCAGTCGGTGATGGTCAGCTTCACCGGTTCGCTGATCTTGGTGCCCACCCGGGCGAACACCTGGTACGTGCCGGCGGGGACGACCTCCCCAGCGGCGACCTGGCCCGTGCAACGATTGCTGTTCCGCCCGTTCCATTCCAGCCGGTAGGCCCGCTCGAAGTTCGGGGTGAACGACTGCACGTCCGAGTCTCTGGCGGTGCCGCAGGTGTCCGACGACCAGACCCGATCCGCGCCCGCCTTGAGGTATATCTCCTGCGGACCGGAGCCGACGTCCCGACTGCACGTGCGTCCCGACACATTCTTGATCTTGAGGCCCAGGGCGACCACAGTGCCCCGCTGCGCCATGGCCGGCTGCACCACCGGGGTAACCCGGATCTCGGAATCGGCACAGGTTCCGTCGTCGGCCCCCGGGGCGGCCGAGGCGTCGTCCGCTGCGCTGCCTGCCGGATCGCCCTGCCCACCCGCCGGACCGCCCCGACCACCTGCCGAGCCGTCATCGGAGTCTTCCGACGTCGGGGACGGGCTGCCGGACGTCGGGGTCGGCACTGAGCTGGTCGGCTGCGGGGCCGAGGCGGCGGAAGGCGTCCCCGAGGGAAGTGTGCCGCCCGCGCGGGTCTTGTTACGCTCCGTACCGGTGCAGGAATAGAGCAGCACGATCAGGAGCAGCAACCCCGCTCCGAGTACGACGGCACGACGCCGCCAGTACACAGCGGATGGCAGGGGACCGACCGTCAGACGCATGATGCGTTCACCGTAGCGGCGTGGCGTACGGCACGGAAAACGACGCGCCGGTGGCGATTCGGCCAGCTATCCACAGTCGACCTCCCCTGCTCACCGAGTGGCTCTGGACGGGCGCGCAGCGCCACCACGACCTCCCTGGGTTCAGACTGATCAGAGGTAGACCTTGCGCTGGTAGACGGCGTGCGCGCCGGCCACCCGGTCGAGGAAGAGCCGGCCCACGCAGTGGTCGATCTCGTGCTGCAGGGCCCGCGCCTCGAAGCCGTCGGTGACCAGCCGCACCTGCACGCCGGTGCCGGGGAGCGCCCCCTCGACCACCAGCCGGCTGGCCCGTTTCACGTCACCGGTCAGGTCGGGCACCGACATGCAGCCCTCCCGGCCGGCCTTCCAGCGGGTCGCCTCGATCACCCGCGCGTTGCAGAGCACGAAGGCTCCGTGCACCGTGACCGCCTTCGGGTGCCCGGTGACGTCCACCGCGAACACCTGGGCGCTCACGCCGACCTGCGGCGCGGCCAGGCCCACGCAACCCGGCGACACCCGCATGGTGGCGACCAGGTCGGCGGCGAGGCGAATCACCTCGTCCGAGGTGGGGTCGACCTCCGGCCCGGGCCGGCCGAGCACCGGGTCGGGGGCGGTCACCACCGGCCGTACCTCGCCCGGCGTTCCCAGCGCCGCCGGCGTCCAGCCGCCCAGGCCGACGTATTCCGCCGTCACAGCAGGTCCGTGTCCGCCGGCCGGAGGCTGACCCCGACGCCCAACTCGGCAGCGGTACGGGCGAGCCGGCCGGCCACCTCGTCGGAGCTGCCCGGCGGCAGCTCCACCTCGGCGACCACCACATAGAGGGAGCCGGTCAGCCGAGTGCTCAGATCGGTCACGTTGCCACCCGCAGCGGCCAGCACCCGGGTCATCGCCGCGACGATGCCCATCCGGTCCGCGCCGTGCACCGCCATCACGTACGGCTCGCCGGCCGTCGGCGTCCGCCCGTCCGGGGTGACCGCGCGTACGGTGGCCAGCAACTGGCCGTCGGCGGCGAGCGGCGCCAGCGCGGCCTCGACGTCGGCGGCGGCCGGGCCGACGCAGATCAGGGTCATCGCGAAGTGCCCCCGCAACCGGGTCATCGTGGAGTCGGTGAGGTTCGCGCCGAGCCGCGCGAGCGCCCCGGCGACGTCGGCCACGATGCCCGGCCGGTCCCGGCCGATGACGGTGATCGCGAGCTCGTTCATCCGGACATTCTGCCCCGTCGCTTCCGGGCGGCCCGGTCGACCCCACCCCGCCCGCCCATCCTGCGGGAAAGGTGCTCGTGACATGATCGGCGGTGCGATGTCCGAGTCCACCTTCGCCACCCTGGTCAGCCGCTGGTACGAGCGCAACGCCCGCGACCTGCCGTGGCGCGAGCCGGGCGTGGGCGCGTGGGCGATCCTCGTCAGCGAGGTCATGCTCCAGCAGACGCCGGTGGTCCGGGTGCTGCCCGCCTGGGCAGCCTGGCTGGACCGCTGGCCCACCCCGGCCGCGCTGGCCGAGGACACCCCGGCCGAGGCGATCCGGATGTGGGGGCGGCTCGGCTACCCCCGCCGGGCCGTGCGGCTGCGGGACTGCGCGGCGGCGATCGTGGAACGGCACGGCGGCGAAGTGCCGGACCGGCTGGACCAACTGCTGGCGCTGCCGGGAGTCGGGACGTACACGGCCCGGGCGGTGGCGTCCTTCGCCTTCGGGCAGCGGCACCCGGTGGTCGACACCAACGTCCGCCGGGTGGTCTGCCGCGCGATCGCCGGGCAGCCGGACGCCGGCCCGGCCACCCGCCCCGCCGACCTGGTCGCCACCGAGGAACTGCTGCCGGCCGAGCCGGCCGCCGCGGCGCTGGCCAGCGCGGCGTTCATGGAGCTCGGCGCGGTGGTCTGCACCGCCCGAACGCCGCGCTGCGTGGTGTGCCCGGTGGAGTCGAGCTGCGCCTGGCGGGCGTCCGGGCAGGAGGTACCGGCCGGTCCGACCCGCCGGCCCCAGCGCTACGCCGGCACCGACCGCCAGGTACGCGGCCTGCTGCTCGCGGTGCTCCGCGAGGCGACCGGCCCGGTGCCGCTCCAGCGGCTGGACCAGGTCTGGCACGACGACGTGCAACGCGCCCGGGCCTTGGCCGGGCTGGTCACCGACGGTCTGGTGGAGCCGGATGGCGAGGAGTCCTTCCGCCTGGCCGGCGACGGCCCGCCGATTCCCCGCCCCCGGCCCTGAACAGGGAAAGGCGATGGCCCCGGCAGGCTTTCGCCTGCCGGGGCCATCGCCCTGTCACATCTGCCCGGCGTTACGCCGCGTCGTCGGCACCTGCGGTGGCGGCGCCACCGAGGTCCGCCGGGACGGCGTCCGGCACGGTCACCGGCCGCTCGGCGCCCCGGAAGACGAGCTTCGACTTGTCGATGTTCTCCGGGTCGCCCTCGCAGTCCACCACCACGATCTGACCCGGGGTCAGCTCGTTGAAGAGGATCCGCTCGGAGAGGTTGTCCTCGATGTCGCGCTGGATCGTGCGACGCAGCGGCCGCGCGCCCAGCACCGGGTCGAAGCCCTTCTTCGCCAGGTACTTCTTGGCGTTGTCGGTCAGCTCCAGGCCCATGTCCTTGTTGCGCAGCTGCGTCTCGATCCGGGCGATCATGATGTCGACGATCGACAGGATCTCGTTCTCGCGCAGCTGGTGGAAGACGATGGTGTCGTCGATCCGGTTGAGGAACTCGGGCCGGAAGTGCTGCTTGAGCTCGTCGTTGACCTTCTGCTTCATCCGGTCGTAGTTGGACTCGGAGTCCTCAGAGGCCTGGAAGCCCAGCGAGACCGCCTTGGCCACGTCGCGCGTGCCGAGGTTGGTGGTCAGGATGATGACCGTGTTCTTGAAGTCCACGATCCGACCCTGACCATCGGTGAGCCGCCCGTCCTCCAAGATCTGGAGCAGCGTGTTGAACACGTCCGGGTGGGCCTTCTCGATCTCGTCGAAGAGGACCACCGAGAACGGCCGACGGCGCACCTTCTCGGTCAGCTGCCCGCCCTCGTCGTAGCCGACGTAGCCGGGAGGGGCACCCACCAGCCGGGAGACCGTGTACCGGTCGTGGAACTCGGACATGTCCAGCTGGATGAGGGCGTCCTCGCTGCCGAAGAGGAACTCGGCGAGCGCCTTGGACAGCTCGGTCTTACCGACACCGGACGGGCCGGCGAAGATGAACGAGCCGGACGGGCGCTTCGGGTCCTTCAGGCCGGCCCGGGTACGCCGGATCGCCTTCGAGACCGCCTTGACCGCGTCCTCCTGGCCGATGACGCGCTTGTGCAGCTCGTCCTCCATGCGCAGCAGACGCGAGGTCTCCTCCTCGGTCAGCTTGTAGACCGGGATGCCGGTCCAGTTGCCGAGCACCTCGGCGATCTGCTCGTCGTCGACCTCGCTGACGACGTCCAGGTCGCCGGCCTTCCACTCCTTCTCCCGCTGGGCCTTCTGGCCGAGCAGCTGCTTCTCCTTGTCGCGGAGCTGGGCGGCCCGCTCGAAGTCCTGCGCGTCAATCGCGGACTCCTTGTCGCGGCGCACCTGGGCGATGCGCTCGTCGAAGTCACGCAGGTCTGGCGGCGCGGTCATCCGGCGGATCCGCATCCGGGCACCGGCCTCGTCGATCAGGTCGATCGCCTTGTCGGGCAGGAAGCGGTCGGAAATGTACCTGTCGGCCAGGGTCGCAGCAGCCACGAGAGCGGCGTCGGTGATGCTCACGCGGTGGTGCGCCTCGTAGCGGTCGCGCAGGCCCTTGAGGATCTCGATGGTGTGGGCCAGCGACGGCTCACCCACCTGGATCGGCTGGAAGCGGCGCTCGAGCGCGGCATCCTTCTCCAGGTGCTTGCGGTATTCGTCGAGGGTGGTGGCACCGATGGTCTGCAGCTCGCCACGGGCCAGCATCGGCTTGAGGATGCTCGCCGCGTCGATCGCGCCCTCGGCGGCACCCGCACCCACCAGGGTGTGGATCTCGTCGATGAACAGGATGATGTCGCCGCGGGTGCGGATCTCCTTGAGCACCTTCTTGAGGCGCTCCTCGAAGTCACCGCGGTAGCGGGAACCGGCCACCAGGGCACCGAGGTCGAGCGTGTAGAGCTGCTTGTCCTTCAGCGTCTCGGGCACCTCGCCCTTGATGATCTTCTGGGACAGCCCCTCGACCACCGCGGTCTTACCGACGCCGGGCTCACCGATCAGGACCGGGTTGTTCTTGGTACGGCGGGAGAGCACCTGCATGACCCGCTCGATTTCCTTCTCGCGCCCGATGACCGGGTCGAGCTTGCCCTCACGGGCGGCCTGGGTCAGGTTACGGCCGAACTGGTCCAGCACGAGGCTGGTCGACGGCGCTGCCTCGCCCGGCGCGGTGCCCGCCGCAGCCGGCTCCTTGCCCTGGTAGCCGGAGAGCAGCTGGATCACCTGCTGGCGGACCCGGTTGAGGTCGGCGCCCAGCTTGACCAGCACCTGGGCGGCGACGCCCTCACCCTCACGGATCAGGCCGAGCAGGATGTGCTCCGTGCCGATGTAGTTGTGGCCGAGCTGCAGCGCCTCACGCAGCGACAGCTCAAGCACCTTCTTGGCCCGCGGCGTGAACGGGATGTGCCCGCTCGGCGCCTGCTGGCCCTGGCCGATGATCTCCTCGACCTGCTGGCGGACGCCCTCGAGGGAGATGCCGAGGCTCTCCAGGGCCTTTGCCGCGACGCCCTCACCCTCGTGGATCAGGCCCAGCAGGATGTGCTCCGTACCGATGTAGTTGTGGTTGAGCATCCGGGCCTCTTCCTGGGCCAGGACGACAACCCGTCGCGCTCGGTCGGTGAACCGCTCGAACATGCCCTCGTGCTCCTCACGTGCCGTGCGCCTTGATGGTCTAGATCTTGGCGGGGCCGGTGCGCGGACGCCCGGGGCGGGCGTCCGTGCCTCCTTACTCTATCGCCGCGGACCGGCTCCGCTGAGGTCGTGTGTCCCCGCGAAAGGCCGTTCCCACGTCGTTTCTGACAACCGTCCACGCTCAGGAGGTGTTCCGGTACCCCTGTCTGTACGCGTAGAGCGAAATTCGACCGTCGGTGGAAAAGCCCGGTCGGGGCTTCCCGGTAGGTCTCCGGGCCAGGACGGGCGGCATCGGTGCCACCGTCGTCATCCACAGCCTGTGGACAGCATCTCCACCGCCTGTGGACAACCTGCCCCGAGCCCGATTTCTTCCCGCTCCCGGCCCGGCCGGTGACCCGCCCAGCCAGCGCGTTCGGCCCACCCCCGCACGGGCCGGACAGACGGCGCAGCCGGGCGAAAACGGCGACGCCGGCCCGGAGTGGCACTCCGGTCCGGCGTCGGTGTCGCCCGTACGGCCCGTCGGATCAGTGACCCGCCTTCGCGTGGTACTCGTCGACGATCTCCTGCGGGATACGACCCCGGTCGGAGATGTCCTTGCCGACCCGCTTGGCCCAGGCCCGGATGGCCTTGTTCTGCTCACGGTCGGCGGTCGCACCGCCCCGGCCACGCGCGGCCCGACCACCGACGACCACCCCGCCGCGACCGACCTTGGTCCCGTGCGCGATGTACTGAGTGAATACGTCACGCAATTTCTCGGCGTTCGCCGCCGAGAGGTCGATCTCGTACTGCACGCCGTCGAGCGCGAACTTGACGGTCTCGTCAGCGTCCCCGCCGTCCAGGTCATCGACCAGCTTGTGAATGATCTGCTTGGCCACGTCCCACATTCCTTTCGAGCAGGGTTGAACTCCTGCAATACAGGAGCACAATAACCCGACCGATGCTTGCCTCGTCAATAGGATGCGGTTACGACCCGCGGGAGGCCAGCGGCTACTCTGGTCGGACCAACGGGAACAGGATCGTTTCCCGAATTCCCAGGCCGGTCAGCGCCATCAGGAGCCGGTCGATTCCCATTCCCATGCCACCGGCCGGCGGCATTCCGTACTCCATCGCCCGGAGAAAGTCCTCGTCCAGTCGCATCGCCTCGTCGTCACCGCGGGCGGCGAGCTGCGCCTGGGCCACCAGCCGCTCCCGCTGCACGACCGGGTCGACCAGCTCCGAGTACGCGGTGCCGAGCTCGAAACCGAGGACGTACAGGTCCCACTTCTCGGCCAGTCCCGGCTCGCCGCGGTGCGCCCGGGTCAGCGGGCTGGTCTCCTCCGGGTAGTCGCGCACGAAGGTGGGCGCCTGCAGCGACGGCACGACCAGCTCCTCGAAGAGTTCCTCGGCCAGCTTGCCGGGACCCCACTTCGGGTCGACCGCGAGCCCGACCTTGTCGGCGTACTCGACCAGGCGGGACCTTTCGGTGCGGACGGTGACCTCCTCACCGAGCGCCTCGGAAAGCACGCCGAACAGCGTCACCGAGCGCCACTCGCCGCCCAGATCGAACTCAGACCCGTCAGCGTGCGTGACCACGGTCGATCCGCTGACCGCGATCGCGGCCTGCTGCACGAGATTTCGGGTCAGCTCGGCCATCGTGTTGTAGTCGCCGTACGCCTGGTAGGCCTCAAGCATCGCGAACTCGGGCGAGTGCGACGAGTCGATGCCCTCATTACGGAAGTTGCGGTTGATCTCGAACACCCGGTCCACGCCACCCACCACGGCGCGCTTGAGAAACAGTTCCGGCGCGATTCGAAGATACAGATCAGTGCCCAGGGCATTGCTGTGGGTCACGAATGGGCGGGCCGCCGCGCCACCGTGCAGCAACTGGAGCATCGGGGTCTCCACCTCGATGAAGTCCTGCCCGTGCAGGGTGTCGCGGAGGCTGCGCACGGTGGCGGCCCGAGTGCGCACCATCTGCCGCGCCTGCGGCCGGACCACCAGGTCCACGTAACGCTGGCGGACCCGGGCCTCCTCGCTCAGCGGCTTGTGCGCCACCGGTAGCGGGCGCAGCGCCTTGGCGGTGACCGCCCACTCCTGCGCCAGCACCGACAACTCGCCGCGGCGGCTGGTGATCACCTCACCGGTGATGCCGACGTGGTCGCCGAGGTCGACCAGGCGCTTCCAGTCCTCGAGCCGCTGCGCGCCGACCCGATCCAGCGAGAGCATCGCCTGGAGTTCGGTGCCGTCGCCGTCCCGCAGGGTGGCGAAGCAGAGCTTGCCGGTGTTACGCACAAAGATCACCCGACCGGTGACCGAGACCCGGTCGCCGGTGGCCGTGTCGGTGGGCAGGTCTGCGTACTGCTCGCGGATCCGGGCCAGGGTGCTGGTCCGGGGATAGCCGACCGGGTACGGCTCGACGCCCTCGGCGAGCATCCGGTCCCGCTTCTCCCGGCGGACCTTCATCTGCTCGGGAAGGTCGTCGGCGGGGTCTACTGGCAGGGCGTTCTGCTCGGTCACGGCACGCTTCCTCAGGCCTTGGGAATATCGGCGGGGTCGACCCATGAGCGTACTCAAGCGACCCGGCGACTGTTACCGGATAACCTGCCGCCCATGACGGACCCCACTCACGCGCTCTCCTTCGGCGCCGCCGCCGCCGCGTACGACCGGTTCCGGCCCCGCTATCCGCAGGACGCGCTGCGCTGGGCGCTCGACGGGCTCGCCGCGCCCGCCCGGGTGGTGGACCTCGGCGCGGGCACCGGCATCCTCACCCGTGGCGTGCTGGCGCTCGGGTACCAGGTCGTACCCGTGGAACCGGACCCTGGGATGCGGGCGCAACTGGCGCTCGCCACGCCGGGTACGACGGCGCTGGCCGGCAGCGCGGAGGCGGTGCCGCTGTCGGACGGATCGGCGGACGCGGTGCTGGTGGGACAGGCCTACCACTGGTTCGACCGGGAGCCGGCGCACGCCGAGATCGCTCGGGTGCTGCGGGCCGGCAGCATCTTCGCCCCGATCTGGAACTTCCGCGACGAACGGGTGGATTGGGTGGCCAAGCTGAGCCGGATCGCCGACCTCCGCGACAATGCCGGCAACGTGATCGAGAAGCACGGCGACTTCGGCCCGGCGTTCGAGCCGGTCGACGTGGGCGAATTCGCCCATTCGGCCACGCTCACGCCCGACGAGGTGATCGACATGCTGCACACCCGCTCGTACTGGCTGACCGCCTCGCCTGAGGAGCGGGACCGGGTCGACCGCGGGCTGCGGGAACTGTTCGCCACCCACCCCGACCTGAAGGGCCGGGAGACCGTCGAGCTGCCCTACCAGACGCTCGTTCTGCGCTCCCGCCGCCGCTGAGCACGAATGTTAAGAGGGGGCCCCTGCTCTACCGGAGGCGTTAACAGGGGGCCCTTCCTTACACATTCCGGTCGTAGACCATGCGGAGGCCGATGAGGGTGATCATCGGCTCGTGGTGGGTGATCGTGCGGCACTCGTTGAGGACCAGGGCGGCGAGTCCGCCGGTGGCGATCACCGCCTTCACCTCGCCCAGCTCCTCGGTCATCCGCTCGACGATCCGGTCCACCTGGCCGGCGAAGCCGAAGTAGAGGCCGGCCTGGAGGCACTCGACGGTGTTCTTGCCGATCACCGAGCGGGGCTTCGTGGCCTCCACCTTGCGCAGCTGGGCAGCGCGGGCGGCGAGCGCGTCGAAGGAGATCTCGATGCCCGGCGCGAACGCGCCACCGAGGAACTCGCCCCGGTCGCTGATCACATCGAAGTTGGTGGTGGTGCCGAAGTCCACCACGATCGACGGCCCGCCGTAGAGGGTGTACGCGGCCAGGGTGTTGACCACCCGGTCCGCGCCGACCTCCTTCGGGTTGTCGATGGCGAGCTGCACCCCGGTGCGTACCCCGGGCTCGACGACCACGCTCGGCAGGTTCGCGTAGTAGCGGGCCAGCATGGTGCGCAGCGAGCGCAGCGCGGCGGGCACGGTCGAGCAGGCGGCCACCCCGGTGATCTCCACGGCGTCACCGGCCAGCAGCCCCCGGAACATCAGACCCAGCTCGTCCGCCGTGGACCGGGCGTCGGTCTTGATCCGCCAGGAGTGCACCAGCTTGTCGCCGTCGAAGGTCGCCAGCACGGTGTTGGTGTTTCCGATGTCGATGCAGAGCAGCACGCTGGCAGCCTAGACGCTCATTCCGCCCGCAGATCCAGGGCGATGTCCAGGATCGGCGAGGAGTGGGTCAACGCGCCCACCGAGATGAAGTCGACCCCGGTCGCCCCGTACTCGGTCGCCACCGACAGGGTCAGCCCCCCGGTCGCCTCCAGCTCGGCCCGGTCACCCACCGCGGCGACCACCTCGCGCAGCTGCGCCGGGGTCATGTTGTCCAGCAGCAGGAAGGCGGCACCCGCCTCGACCGCCTCCACCGCCTCGGCCAGCGTGTCCACCTCCACCTGCACCGGCACGTCGGGGAACGCCTCCCGGACCCGGCGGTAGGCGGGGGCGATCCCGCCCGCGGCGACCTTGTGGTTGTCCTTGATCATGGCGACGTCGTGCAGGCCCATCCGCTTGTTGGTGCCACCGCCGGCCCGGACCGCGTACTTCTCCAAGGCGCGCAGGCCGGGGGTGGTCTTGCGGGTGTCCAGCACCATCGCCTTCGTGCCGGCCAGGGCGTCGGCCCAGGCCCGGGTGTGGGTGGCCACCCCGGACATCCGGCAGAGCAGGTTGAGCGCCGTCCGCTCGGCGGTGAGCAGCAGCCGGGTCGGGCCGGTCACCGTGGCCAGCACGTCGCCGCGTGCCACCCGCTGCCCGTCGTGGGCCACCAGCGACACCTCGACCGTACGGTCCGCCCCGGTGACCTCGCCCACCAGCTCGAAGACCGCCGCGGCCACGGGCAGCCCGGCGACCACCCCGTCGGCGCGGGCGACCAGGTCACCGGTGTCGTTCTGCCCTGCCCGGATGGTGGCGACGCTGGTGACGTCGAGGAAATCCTGGCCCAGGTCCTCGGTGAGCGCGTCGACGATCACCCGCCGTACCCGCTCCGGGTCCAGGCCACCGGCCCGCAGGGCCCGCTCCGTCGACTCCCTCATGACAGCTCCTCCCACCGCTCGTCCAGAACGCCCTCCGTCCCGACCCCCGCGACGAGGTGGCCCAGCCACCGGTCGTCGGCCGTCGGGAAGTCCTCCCGCCAGTGGCAGCCCCGGGTCTCCCGGCGGGCGTACGCGGCGGCGACCAGCATCGACGCCACCGTGATCAGGTTCGTCGCCTCCCAGTCGGCGGTACGCGGGATGCCCCGGCCCTGACCCAGCTCGGTAAGGGTGGCGGCGGTCCCGGCCAGGCTCTCCGCCGAGCGGAGCACCCCCGCGCCCCGGGTCATCGCCCGTTGCAGGGCCGAGGTGGCCTCCGCCGGCACCACCCAGCCCTGGCCGCCCACCCAGGCACCGGTCTCGGCCGGTTTTGCCTGCTCGGGCAGCCCGGCGGCGATGTCCTCGGCGATCCGGCGGGAGAAGACCAGCCCCTCCAGCAGCGAGTTGCTGGCCAGCCGATTGGCACCGTGCACACCGGTGCAGGCGACCTCGCCGCAGGCGTACAGGCCGGGGATGGAGGTACGGCCGCGCAGGTCGGTACGAACCCCGCCGGAGGCGTAGTGGGCGGCCGGGGCGACCGGAATCAGTTCGGTGGCCGGATCCACCCCGATGGCCAGGCAGGACGCCACGATGGTCGGGAAGCGCCGGGCCAGGAACTCCCCGCCCAGGTGGCGCGCGTCCAGCCAGACGTGGTCCGTGCCGGTGGCCAGCAGCACCCGGTGGATGCCCTTGGCGACCACGTCCCGGGGGGCCAGCTCGGCCAGCTCGTGCTGGCCGACCATGAACCGCTTGCCGTCGCCGTCGACCAGGTGGGCGCCCTCACCGCGCAGCGCCTCGGACACCAGCGGCTGCTGGGCCCGCGTCGCGCCCGCCGCCCCGGCCGGCACGATCAGCGCGGTCGGGTGGAACTGCACGAACTCCACATCGGTGACCGCCGCGCCGGCCCGCATGGCGAGCGCCACACCGTCGCCGGTGGACACCGCCGGGTTGGTGGTGGCCGCGAAGATCTGGCCCATGCCGCCGGTGGCCAGCACCACGGCCCGGGCCAGGATCGCGCCGACACCTTCCTCGCTGCCCTCGCCGAGCACGTGCAGGGTGATTCCGCAGGCCGGGCCGAGCCCGTCCGGCCCGTCGCCGGGTGCGCGCAGCAGGTCCAGCACCAGGGCATGCTCGACCAGCCGGATCCACGGGTCGCGGTGAACCGCCGCGTGCAGGGCCCGTTGCACCTCCGCCCCGGTGGCGTCGCCGCCGGCGTGCACGATCCGGTCCGCCCGGTGCCCGCCCTCCCGGGTGAGCATCAGCGAGCCGTCCGGGTTACGGTCGAACTCCGCCCCGATCCGCATCAGCTCGCGCAGCCGGGTCGGCCCCTCCTCCACCAGCACCCGGACCGCCGCCGGGTCGCACAGGCCGACGCCGGCGATCGCGGTGTCGTACGCGTGCGCCGCCGGGGTGTCGGCCGGGTCGAGCACCGCGGCGATGCCGCCCTGCGCCCAGCGGGTCGACCCCTCATCCATGTTGACCTTGGTGACCACGGTGACGTGCAGGCCCGCCTCGCGCAGGTGCAGCGCGGCGGTCAGGCCGGCGACCCCGGAGCCGACGACGACCACGTCGGTGGTCTCCACCCAGCCGGGGGCGGGCGCGGCGAGCAGCCTGGGCAGGGCCGGCAGGTCGACGGTCGGAAGGTCCATGAACACAGTCAACCCGAAGGCACCTCACCCGGGGCAGCGGGGGCGGGACGAGTGGTTCCGGCTACTTCGTCCGGACCGGCAGGCCCGCCGTCCCGACCCCCTTCAGCGAGGCGGTCACGGTGCGGTCGCTGAGCCAGAGATAGCAGCGAACGCCGCGGTCGCCGACGGCCCACCGGCCGGTGCCGGGCGGGCGGACCACCACCCCGCTCCGGAACCGGAGCACTGCGTCGTCCGGCACCCCGGCGTACCTCGCCAGGATGCTGTTACAGCCGGCGTAGAGCGGGGCCCAGTCGGCGGTCTTCGTCGGGTACGGGCGCTCCGGCGCCGGCCACACGCCGACGAACTCGGCGTCGTGCGGGGTGCCGCAGTCGATCGGGGTCAACTTCTGCACCCGGATGTCGCCGCTGGTGCGCTGGCAGCCCAGCCGCAACGCGGACGCTCCCTTGAGCGCGTCGCGCAGGCTGCCCGTCCGGGTCACCACCTGCGCCGCCGCCTCGACCGTGGTCAGCTCGGTCAGGTCGCAGCGGTACCAGCGCAGGCCGGTCGCCCAGCCGGACCCGGTGGGCAGGGCCACCGCCAGCCGCAGCCGCCCGGCCCGCCAGTTGTCACCGACGTATCCGCTGGCCTGGCTGTCACAGTCGGCGAACGCCGTACGCAGCTCGGTGGAGCCGAGAGCGGGTGGGGCGGGCCGGTCGACGGTGAAGGCACCCACGTGCACCGTCTCCACCCGGTGCGGCAGGTCGCAGCCCACCGGGTCGTACCCGTCGAGGGCGACCGTCGGGGTGAAGTCGGCGACCTGACAGACCCCGGCCGCCGGAGTGAACGGACCGGCCGGCGGCAGCGCTGGCCAGTCGTCGGTGAGGTCTCCGTCCAGCCCGGAGCTGGCACAGCCCGTCAGCACGGCCCCCACGACCAACGCGGCGACCAGAACCTTCATCGCACCACGCATCGCGGCCTCCCCCAGCCGACGACCGTCAATCCGACGGTGCGCCCAGGGTAGCCGGAACCGGCCTTCCGGTGACAGACCGTGCTGCCCGTATGGGATCAGCGCAGGGCGGCGGCGAGCGGGTTGGGGACGGGGGTGCCGGCGGTGCCGGGGGCGGCGGCGGTCGGGTCGGTGGTCAGGTCGATCACCTTGTTGTCGGCGTCGACGTGGACCACGCGGGGCTGGTACGTCCGCGCCTCGGCGTCGTCCATCTGCCCGTACGAGATGAGGATGACCAGGTCACCGGGGTGCACCAGATGCGCGGCGGCACCGTTGATGCCGATCACACCGCTGCCCCGCCGCCCCGGGATCACGTACGTCTCCAGCCGGGCCCCGTTGGTGACGTCCACGATCGCCACCTGCTCGCCGGGGAGCAAGTCGGCCGCGTCGAGCAGATCCTCGTCCACGGTCACCGAGCCGACGTAGTGCAGGTCGGCCTGGGTCACGGTGGCCCGGTGGATCTTCGACTTGAGCATGGTCCGGAGCATCAGATGCCTCTCAGCAAAGGAAGAGTCAGGAACGCGGGGCGAGGAAAACCGCCGCATTGTCGATCAGGCGGGTGGTGCCGACCCAGGCCGCGATCAGCAGCCGCGCCGGGCCGGAGACCGGCCCCGGCTCCAGGTCGACGTCGGTGAGCACCAGGTAGTCGAGGCGGACGCCCGGCGTACCCGAGTCGAAGGCGCGGTGGGCGGCGGCCAGCACCGCGCCCGCGTCCGCACCCTGCTCGGCGGCCTCGACGCCGGCCCGCAGCGCGGCGGAGAGGCTCAACGCCGCCTGCCGCTCCTGCGCCGACAGGTAGCGGTTCCGGCTGGACAGGGCCAGGCCGTCCGGCTCGCGTACGGTCGGCACGCCGACTATCTCCGTCGGCACGTCCAGGTCGCGGACCATCCGCCGGACCAGGGTGAGCTGCTGATAGTCCTTCTCGCCGAAGAAGGCCAGGTCGGGACGGGTGAGCTGGAGCAGCTTCAGGACCACGGTGAGCACCCCGTGAAAGAAGCCGGGCCGGCTCAGCCCCTCCAGGTCCGCGCCGAGCGGGCCCGGGTCGAGCCGGACCACCGGCTGGCCGTCCGGGTACATGTCGGCCACCGCCGGGGCGAACACCACGTCGGCACCGGCCCGCCGGCAGATCTCCAGATCGGCGCCGAGGGTGCGCGGGTAGCGGTCGAAGTCCTCGTTCGGCCCGAACTGGAGCGGGTTCACGAAGATCGTGACGAGGACGTGGTCGGCCCGTTCCCGGGCGGCTCGCAGCAGCGTCTCGTGCCCGGAGTGCAGCGCACCCATGGTCATCACCACGCCGACGGTGCCGGTCAGCCGCTCCCGCGCCGCCGCCAACTCCTTGCGCGTGTGTACCAGCTCCGTCATGCGGCCACCTCCGGATGGATCCCGCTCAGCACGTCCAGCAGCGACTCCGCGTCGGCCGGGCGCAGCCGCCCGGCCGCGATGGCGCGGTCCGCCGTCCGTCGGGCCAACGCCAGATAGGGGGGCAGGGATTCCGGCGCGGTCGCCGCCAGCCTGACCAGGTGCCGGCGTACGGTGCCCGCGTCGCCCCGGGAGACCGGGCCGGTGAGCGCGTCGTCACCGAGCCGCAGCGCGTTCTCCAAGGCGGCCCGCAGCAGCGGGGCGAGCACTTTCTCCGGCCGGTCCACCCCGGCGTCGCGCAGCCGGTCGGCTGCCTCGTTGATCAGGGTCACCAGGTGGTTCGCGCCGTGCGCCAGCGCCGCGTGGTAGAGCGGGCGATCGTCCTCGGCCACCCACTCGGGCACGCCGCCGAGGTCGGCGACCAGCCGGGCGGCGAACGGGCGCAGCTCCGCCGGGGCGGTCACCCCGTACGAGCTGCCGGCAAGGCGGGTCAGGTCGTCCGGCGTACCGGTGAAGGTCATCGCCGGGTGCAGCGCGAGCGGCCGTGCGCCGACGGCGGCGACCGGGGCGAGGACGGCCAGCCCGTGCGCGCCGGAGGTGTGCGCGACCACCTGACCGGGACGCAGCGCGTCGGCCTCGGCCAGCCCGGCGACCACGCCGGCGAGGGCGTCGTCGGGGACCGCCACGATCAACAGGTCGGTGGCCGCGCGGGCGACGGCGGTCGCGGTGCGGGTCGGGGTCTGCGGCAGCAGCAGCGCCAGCCGGGCCTGCGCGGCACCGGACCGGCCGGTGGCGGCGACCACCCGGTGGCCGGCGGCGACGAGGGCCGCGCCGAGCACGGCACCGACCCGGCCGGCGCCGATCACGCCGACGGTGAGGGTACGGGGGAGGGCGAGCGGGGCGCCGTTCGAGGCGCCGCCCGACGGTACGGCGGCCCCGGGCGGGGCGGCCGGACGCGGGCGCAGCGGTGCGCTCATGGCAATCGATCCAGTCCTCGACGGGGGTACCGGTCGATCGCAAGTATGCGCCGGGGTCACGGAGCTCGAACAAGAGTGTGTGAAAACCTTCACCAAAGGCTCGAACCGGGACCTGAGCGAGGAATGAAGTAATGGCACTCCACTGGCGGGTGGCGATGGAACGCGCTTTGTACGGCCCGGACGGCTTCTTTGTCACGGGTACCGGGCCGGCCGCCCACTTCCGCACGAGCGTGCACGCCTCTCCGGTGTTCTCGTCCTGCCTGCTTCGCCTGCTCACGTCCCTCGATCTTGCTCTCGGACACCCGGCGCGGCTGGACGTGGTGGACGTGGGCGCCGGCCGGGGTGAGTTGCTGCGGGCGCTGCTCGCGGGGGTTTCCGGGGAGCACGCCGCCGGGTCGGTTCCGCTCACCGACCGGGTACGCCTCACCGCCGTCGAACGGGCACCCCGACCCCACGACCTACCGGCGGGCATCGACTGGACCACGGAGATCCCGGCGGGGATCACCGGCCTGCTGATCGCCACGGAGTGGCTGGACAACGTCCCCCTCGACGTGGCCGTGCGCACCGCCGACGGCTGGCGCTACCTGCTGGTGGACCCGGCCACCGGCGCGGAGCGCGAGGGTGACCCGGCAACCGCCGACGACGTCGCCTGGCTGACCCACTGGTGGCCCACCCCCACCCCCACCCCCGATGCGATGGAGCGGGCTGAGGTTGGGCGGGTGCGGGATGAGGCCTGGGCGGGGGCAGTCAGCAAGGTTGAGCGGGGGCTCGCGCTGGCCGTGGACTACGGACATCTGAGGGACGGGCGGCCGGCGGGCGGGACGTTGACCGGATACCGGGCTGGGCGGCAGGTGCCGCCGGTGCCGGACGGGTCGTGTGATGTCACCGCACACGTCGCCATCGACTCGGTCGCCTCCGCCGGTGAGCGAATTGCCCGGTGTGCGTACACCATGGTTTCGCAGCGGGAGGCGCTGCGGGCGCTCGGGGCCGACGGCGGGCGACCGCCGCTGAGCCTGGCCTCACGCGACCCGGCCGGCTACCTGCGGGCGCTCGCCGCCGCCTCGGCGGTGGCCGAACTGACCGACCCGGCGGGCCTGGGCGGACACTGGTGGCTGATCCAACCGATCGGCATCGCCGGGTCGCTCGTGATCGATTCGGTAGCGACGGACGCTCCTTCGACGCCTACGAACTTGATGACGTAAACGATTCATCTCGATCGCACTGTCCGCCGGCCTCGCGAGTCATCCACGTCATCAAGTTTGTAAGCGTTGAAAGGGGATCGGTCGGACCTGCATCCGGACGCGCCGTCAACGATCACGTCGGCATTGCCGGGCTGAGCGGCGCTCGTGGCACGATGGCGGGCATGAGCACGGACGCGGACCTCCGCGAGCTGACCGTCGGCACCGGCGCCGGCGGGGAGCAGCTCGGCACCGACATGGTGCTAAACATCGGCCCACAGCATCCGTCCACACACGGCGTGCTGCGGCTGCGGCTGGTGCTCGACGGCGAGCAGGTGGTCTCCGCCGAGCCGATCGTCGGCTACATGCACCGAGGCGCGGAGAAACTTTTCGAGGTACGCGACTACCGACAGATCATCGTGTTGGCCAACCGACACGACTGGCTCTCGGCGTTCGCCAACGAGCTGGGCGTGGTGCTCGCCGTCGAGCGGCTGATGGGCATGGAGGTGCCCGAGCGCGCCGTCTGGCTGCGCATGGCCCTCGCGGAGCTGAACCGGGTGCTCAACCACCTGATGTTCCTCGGCTCGTACCCGCTCGAGATCGGCGCGATCACGCCGATCTTCTACGCCTTCCGCGAGCGGGAGACCATCCAGGCGGTGCTGGAGGAGGTCTCCGGCGGCCGGATCCACTACATGTTCAACCGGGTCGGCGGGCTCAAGGAGGAGGTGCCGGCCGGCTGGACCGGGCGGGCCCGGGCCGCCATCGGCGAGGTCCGCCGCCGGATGCCCGACCTGGACAACCTCATCCGGCGCAACGAGATCTTCCTGGCCCGCACGGTCGGGGTGGGCGTGCTGTCGGCGGCGGACGCCGCCGCGTTCGGCGCGTCCGGGCCGGTGGCGCGGGCGTCCGGGCTGGACCTGGACCTGCGCCGGGACGAGCCCTACCTGGCGTACGACCAGCTCGACGTGCCGGTGGTCACCCGGAGCACCGGCGACTGCCACGCCCGCTTCGAGGTGCTGCTCGACCAGGTGTACGTCTCGCTCGACCTCGCCGAGCAGTGCCTGGACCGGGTGGACCGGCTCACCGGGCCGGTCAACACCCGGCTGCCCAAGGTGGTCAAGGCCCCTGAGGGGCACACCTACGCGTGGACCGAGAACCCGCTCGGCATCAACGGCTACTACCTGGTGTCGCGGGGCGAGAAAACCCCGTGGCGGCTCAAGCTGCGCACCGCCTCGTACGCGAACGTGCAGGCCCTGGCGACCCTGCTCCCCGGCTGTCTGGTGCCGGACCTGATCGCCATCCTCGGCTCGATGTTCTTCGTGGTCGGCGACATCGACAAATAGGTCGGCTTCCACAAGATCTTGGCAGGAAACGGCCCCTGGAGGGGCCTGTCCCTACCAAGATCTCCGCGAGGGCGGGGGTGGGTAGTTGTATGGCTCGTCGTTGGGGTGCTCGGGTTGGCCGCTGCGCTGCTCCGCCCAGCCGGGCCCGGCTGCCCTGGACGCACCATGGTCCCGGCGGGGCTCGCGGACGGACGCCCAGCGGTCCTCGACCCGATATTCGGCACCCGCTTCGGCGGCGTGAACGGCGGCGTGCCGCTCACCGACCCGAATCTCCCGGCCCCGTTCGTCGTCCCGGACCGAGGCCCAGCGGTTGCCGGCGCGCAGCTCCGACCAGTAGTCGCCGTCCGGGTCGTCGGCGTGCCCCGAGGGCTCGGGCGCGGTCCGGGCGCGTACGTCCGGCGGGGGCCAGCCCGCACCGCTGCGGCCGTGGACGGGCCGGTCACGGTCGACGCCGGACCGGTCACGGTCGCCCATCGGCTCCCGGTACCCGAGTCGGGGGCCACCGTCCACGATGGTGTGCCGGGTGGTGACGTGCACGGTCTCCGTGTGGTGCACCACCCCGACCGGACGGGCGTCCGGATCCGCCGCGCGCGAGGCCCCGTGGCCGCCGGGCCGCGGGCGGTCGGCACCGTAGTGGGTGCCGGGCTGCGGGCGGCGGG
This sequence comes from Micromonospora sp. NPDC006766, assembly GCF_040636055.1. Taxonomy (NCBI): domain Bacteria; kingdom Bacillati; phylum Actinomycetota; class Actinomycetes; order Micromonosporales; family Micromonosporaceae; genus Micromonospora; species Micromonospora sp. NPDC006766. Next base: position 163,069 of record NZ_JBEYIX010000007.1, read on the forward strand.
GCGAATCGTCCTCGCCCCAGCCGGCGGGCTGCCCACCGGCGATCGGCGCCGACTCCGGGGCGGCGCGGTGACGAGACCGCCCCTCGTCGTACGTCTCGGCGGCGGGCACCCGGGCGCGGCCGCCGGCCGGCACCTCCGCGACCGGCGCGGCGCTGCCCGCGGCGGCGGCCATCCCGGCGGCTGCGACATCCAGCCGGCGGCGCAGCGCGGTGACCGTCTCCTGCGCACGCCGGGCCTGGTCGAGCGCCTCGTTGCCCCGGTGCGCGGCGGCCACGATCTCGCTGTGCAGCTCGTGGCGGAGCTGCGCGATCTCCTCGCGCAGCTCCTCGGTGCCGGCCGCCCCGTCACCGCTCTCGGACCGCAACGCGATGGACAGACCGATCAGCACCACGGCGAGGATCGCCAGCACCGCCCCGATCCGCAGCGCCCCACCGTCGTCGACGACCAGGAGGATCAACGCGGCCAGGGGCGCGAGCCCCACACCGACCCAGAACAGGACGGTCAGCAGCGAAGGGGTGCGCTTCTCGGCGGGAGCGACCGGGGCCGGCATGGCTGTGCAGCCTATCGAGAGTTGCCCCGGTAGGGAACGCTTCCAGGTTCAATGCAGGTCAGCTCGCGGCGAGCGCCGCGTCGGAGGAGAACACCAGGCCGACGCTTGCCGCGCCGGTCTTCAACGCGTTCTTGGTCTGCGGGCCACCCGCGTCCAGCGTGCTGAACGAGCCGGCCTTGAAGTCGTAGACCTGGACCAGACCGGCCTGGCACTTCGGCCGCTGCGGGCACTCCGGCGGGCCGGCCAGCACCGTGGCCTTGCCGGAGCACTTGGCGGCCAGGTCGGAGAGCGTGACGACCTGGTACTTGTCGGCGAACGCCTGGGTGACCGCGAAGGCGTTCTGATCCTGGGCCTGCGACGGCTGCCCGAAGGTGATGCCGGCCTTGTCGCCCTCAGCCTTCAGGGCGCTGACCGTCTTGTCCAGCTCGGGCGAGGAGACGGGCTCGGCGTCCTTGCCGTTGGCCTTGGTGTTGAGGAACTCGGCCATGGTGGCCGCGTACTCGGGAACGATCTGGATCTCACCCTTCTCGAGGGCCGGCTCGTAGAGCTCGCGGCTGCCGATGGTCTGCACCTTGACCTGGTAGCCGGCGGAGGTGAGCGCGATCTTGTAGAGCTCGGCGATGAGCTCACTCTCGGTGAAGTTTCCCGCGCCGACTGTAATCGACCCGCCCGAGCCCTTCTCGATCCCAGCGGTTATCCCGTTGGCGTCGGCAAATTCCTGCGCCGCCACCTTGGACGTCTTGCGGTCGACGTCGACCATTCGGTTCAGCTCGATCAGCTTGGTGGTGTCGAGTGCTGCCGAGACCTTGTCCAGCGCGGCGACGAGCTGCGGGGTGGCCGCCTTCGCGTTGATCGCGGGAATGACGTTGTCGGTGTTCTGGAGCTTCTTGTCGTCGGTGAGGACGACCAGTTTGTCGCCCGCGACCGGGGCGCAGCCGGCCCCGGAGGCGCCCTGCGCGGGGGCCTCGGTGCCGGAGGAACCGGCGTCGCCGCAGCCGGCGAGCAGACCCGCCGCGGTCAGAATGCTGAGGGCTCCGACGACCTTTCGTGTGCGCGCGCGCATCTGTGCCCGCCTTCCGTGTCCCGGCGCGACCCGCTCGGGCCGGCCGCGTGTCCGACGGGCGATCCGGTCGGCCGCCCGCTTTGTCCGTGGGCGGCTCGATCCGCCGCCCGCGACTCCAGCCAATATCCTCCGGACCGGACCGACAAACCCGAAGCGGATTTCGTCACCGGATCGTCACCCGGTGCCGATTCGCCCGGTTCACGCACTCGCCGTGGCGTCGGCCGGACGACTGTTGGCCGCCCGCCGCGCCCGCCCCAGCGGACGTGGGGTGACCACCCGCTCCAACAGCGCCAGCAGCCCTTCGACCAGCAGGGCCAGCCCGGCGACCAGCACGCCGCCGGCGAGGATCTGCCCGCCCCCGGCCGCGATGTCCAGCCCGAAGCCGGCCCGGATGATCTGCCCCAGCCCGCCCCCGTTGACGAAGGAGGCCAGGGCCGCGGTGGCGACCACCTGCACCGCGGCGGTACGGAAACCGGCGGCCAGGTACGGCACCGCCAACGGCAGTTCGACCCGGCGCAGCACCTGCCCGCCGGAGAGGCCCATGCCCCGCGCCGCGTCCCGGGCCTCCGGGTCGGCCTGCCGCACCCCGGTGTACGCGTTGGCGAGCAGCGGCGGCACCGCGAACACCGCGAGCGCGACCACCACCGCCGGCCGGCCGAAACCGAGGAAGGTCAGGGGCAGGATGGTCAGCAGCGCCAGGGTGGGGACGGCGAGGGTGACGTTGGAGACCAGCAGCACCAGCCCGCCGCCCCGGCCGGTGTGCCCGAGCCAGAGCCCGATCGGCCAGGCCACGAGGCAGCCCAGCAGGACCGCCAGCGCGGACATGCTCAGGTGCTCGCCGAGCCGGTCAAGAATGCCGCCCGGGTTCGTCCAGTTCAGCGGATCGTTCAGCCAGACGACCGCTTCGCGGAGGTGGTTCATGAGGCGCGCCCCCGCAGCCAGGGAGTGAGCAGCCGGCCCACCCCGGCCAGCACCAGATCCAGCACCAGCGCGAGCAGCACGCAGAGCACCGTGCCGGTCATGATCTGGGCCTTGTAGAAGTTGTTCTGGAAGCCGGCGAAGATGATCTGGCCCAGGCCGCCTCGGCCGATCACCACGCCTACGGTGACCAGAGCCACCGTGGAGACGGTGGCCAGTCGGAGACCGGTGAGGACGCCCGGCAGAGCCAGCGGCAGCTCGATCCGGAACAGCCGAGCCCACCGGCCGTAGCCCATCCCCTCGGCGGCCTCCAGGACCTCGGGCGGCACCTGGTGCAGCCCGGCGAGCGCGTTGCGGACGATGGTCAGCAGCGCGTACAACACCACCACGGTCAGCACGGTCACCGCCCCGATGCCCAGGGTCGGTCCGAGGAACGCGAACAACGCGAGCGACGGGATCGTGTACAGCACGCCGCTCACCGCGAGCACCGGCCCGGCCAGCGACCGGAACCAGTACGCGGCCACCGCCAACGGCAGCGCCACCAGCGCGGCGAGCAGCACGGCCCGGGCGGTCAGCCAGGTGTGCTCGCGCAGCGCGGCCAGGATCGTGTCAGAGTTGTCCCGCACGTACTGCCAGGAGAACCACGGGTTGCCCGGCACGGTCCGGTGACTGAGGTGGAGGGACACGCGTGAACGTTACCCCGGGCGCCACCGCCGGGCATGGTGCCGCATCGATCACTCTCGAACGCATCCGTAAGCGCTACCCGGACGGGACGGAGGCGGTGCGGGAGTTGGGCCTGACGGTGCAGGCCGGCGAACTGATGGTGCTGATCGGCCCATCGGGCTGCGGCAAGTCGACCGTGCTCCGCATGATCAACCGGCTGATCGAGCCGACCGACGGCCGGATCCTGCTCGGCGACGAAGACGTCACCCAGGTCGACCCGGTGCGACTGCGCCGCCGCATCGGATACGTCATTCAGAACGTGGGCCTCTTTCCGCACCAGACGGTGGCCGCCAATGTGGCCACCGTGCCCGGCCTGCTCCGCTGGCCGCGGCAGCGGACCCGGGAGCGGGTGAACGAGTTGCTGGAGCTGGTCGGGCTCGACCCGGGGCAGTTCGGCCGCCGCTATCCGCACGAGCTCTCCGGCGGTCAACGGCAGCGGGTCGGGGTGGCTCGGGCGCTCGCCGCCGACCCGGTGGTGCTGCTGATGGACGAGCCGTTCTCGGCCGTCGATCCGATCGTGCGGGCCCGGCTGCAGGAGGAGTTCCTGCGGCTTCAGGCCGAGGTCCGCAAGACCATCGTGCTGGTCACCCACGACCTCGACGAGGCGGTACGGCTGGGCGACCGGATCGCGGTGCTCTCCGAGGGCGGCCAACTGGAGCAGTACGACACCCCGGCCGCACTGCTCGGGTCACCCGCCACACCGTTCGTGCGCGAGTTCGTCGGGGCCGACCGGGGGATTCGCCGGTTGGTGGTCACCCCGGTCACCCGCGACGTGCTCGATCCGCTCCCGGCGGACGACCCGGTCGGCCTGCCGGCGGTGCCGCTGGGTGGTTCGGCGTACGACGCGCTGGGCACGCTGCTCACCTCGGCCGCCGAGCACGCCGTGGTGACAGACGACGGCCAACCGGTCGGGGTGCTCAGCCGGGCTCGGCTGCTCGGCCTCGGCGCGCTGGTCAACTGACCGGCCCCGCCGGACGGCGGACGGCCGGCCGCGGTCAGTGCTTGATCAGGTAGTCGATGAAGGCGGCCCGCAGCAGCGGCGCGGATTCCTCGTAGCCGTGGCCGGTCAACTCCCGCCAGAGGGCGTTCGCCTCGTCGACGGTCGGCCCGACCGAGTTGGGGGCGCCGTCCAGGGCCGCGGCCTCGTCCGCGTTGGGCAGGTGCCGCAACACCGACCAGAAGAACCCGACGTCACGCCGGTGCCGGGCCAGCACGAAGGCCTGTTCGCGCAACTCCTCGGTGGAGAGCTTGTCGAGTTCTTCGAAGGCACGGCCGCCGGGCCCGGTGGCAGGAGTTTCGGTCATGTCGCCGAGCCTAACCGCCGAGATCAGGTTCGGCCCGCCGGACGCGTCCCGGTCAGTGGTCGTCGGCGTCCCAACGGCGCGGTTCGCGCTCCCAGCGCGGGGCCTGCCACGCGTCGAGGGTCTCGGTGGTTTGCACCGGTAGCACCGGTGGCCAGGCGTCGGCCGGCTCCGGCTGCCGGGTCAGCGTCCAGCCGGTGCTGACGGTGCCGTCGCCGGACGGTCCCACCTCCAGGTCGGCGGCGGCCGAACGCGGCCGGCCGAATCTCTCGACCAGCCGGGTGACCAGCAGCCCTACCCCGAGCACGGCACCGCCGACGCCCCACCGGTTGATCGTCCAACCCTCGGCCCGGGACCAGATCAGGAAGACCGTCACCAGGCTGACCGCGAACAGGGTGCCGAAGATCCCGCCGCGCCGGCCGTACGCGCTGGTGCCGGCGAGCATCGCGGTGCCGACCGCGAGCACCGTCCAGTTCAGCCCGGAGCCCGGCGTGATCGGGCCGCTCCGGTTCGCCGCGAGGAGCACCCCGGCGAGCATCGCCAGGACGGTGGAGCCGATCAGAGCCAGCGCGGTCACCGTGGCGGCGACGCCGCCCCGGCGGCGGGCCGGGTCGGCGACCGGCCGGAACCGCCCGACCAGCCGCCGGATCGGCCGCATCGCGCCGAAGAGCCCGCCGAGGACGGCCAGCGCGGCAAAGCCGACGAAAAGGTAGATGGCGGTGGGCCGGGGGTCGTAGCCGCCCTGGACCGGCACCGGAGCGGTATGTCGCTCGATGTACGCGATAACGCCCGCCGCGCCGGCCAGGCTCGCCGCCCAGCCGGGCACGTGCAGCACGACCACCGCCAGCGCCAGCGCCAGCCCGCCGAGCGCCGCCACCGCCAACGCCGGGAGCAGCACCTCCTGAAGGCTTCGGTCGCCCTGCTCGGCGAAGTGCAGCGCGGCGGCCAACGCGACCGGGCCGATCGCCAGGTTCACCGCGGCCGTACGCAGGCTCAGCCCGGCGGCGAGGGCGAGCAGCCCGAACCCGGCCACGTCGACCAGGAGTGACCGGAGGGCGTCCCCGCGCAGCGCGTCCGCGTCGTCCCGCCACAGCAGCCAGGTCACCGCGGTCAGCCCGCCCAGCAGCAGGAGCTCCCAGACCACGTGTACGGCGACCCGGTCCCGGCCCGGCTCGCCGTGCGCCGGGTCGTCGAAGACGTTCTCCAGGACGGCAGCCGGCACATTCGACGACGACTCCGCGGGCGCGCCCCGGCCCGTCTCGTCGTACCCCATGGCCGCGCCTCCCACGTCGCCGGCCGCAGGGTCCGACGTGCGGCGGACCGGCGGCGGCCGTTGCTCTCCGGTCGCCAGGCACGGTACCCGTGGGGTGGGGTGGGTGGGAACCCCTTCGGGATCAGCGCTGGCCGGGCCGGCTCTCCCGGTCGCCGGAGGGGCGGTCCTCGTCGTCCTCCTGCTCCGGCACCCGGCAGGCCCGTTCCAGCCAGAGCGCCGCGGCGACCAGCACGAGCGAGGCGACGGTTCCGCTCAGGCCGGCCGGCCGGTCGCCGATGGCCGCGTTCGTGTGTTCGATGAAGAGCCAGCCGGTCAGGCCGGCGTAGAAGCCGGCGAAGATGGCGCCGGCCAGCGCGGATGCCTTGGCCAGCACCACGAACCGGGCCACCAGCAACGGGTTGAGCGGCTCCCGTCCGGGGCGGCCCTCGATCTTGCCGCGGGTGTTAACCGCGGCGTATCCCTCCAGCACGGCCAAGCCGGCCAGCGTGACCACCGGCAGCCAGGGCAGGCTGGGTGCCACCTCGTAGTAGAAGGTGCTGATCAGCAGCCAGGCCACCGCCGCGGCGGCCAGGGCGGCCACGAACAGTGTGGAGATCCGGGTGGGACCCATCCGGAAACGATCGGGGTCGCGCGGAGATTGCGTCATGCCGTCCGGCTCCACTGGGTCATGCGTCCGACTCTAACCTCAGATTCGGTCGAGGGCCGAGTTCCAGTGCGTCGGCGGCCAGCGGCTCGGCGTTGAGCAGGTCGGTGAGCCAGCCGTGCCCGGGTAGCCGGCCGTGCGGCTCGATGTCGATCCACGGCCGCAGCACGAACGCCCGCAGCTGGGCGCGGGGGTGCGGAAGGGTCAGTTCGGGGTCGTCGCTGAGCACCGGCTGCCCGTCCTCGTGCCACACCGCGATGACGTCGACGTCGAGGGTGCGCGGCCCGTACCGGCGCTGCGGGTCCCGGGTCCGCCCGGCCGCCGCCTCGGCGGCGTGGGCCCGGGCCAGCCAGTCGCGGGGGCCGGCCGCCGGGTCCGCGACCATGAGGGCCGCGTTCAGGTACGCGGGCTGGTCGGCGTCCCCCCACGGGGCGGTCTCGTAGACACCGGACACCATCAGCACCGCATCGCCGAACGAGGCCACCGCCGCGCGCAGGTGGGCGAGCCGGTCGCCGAGGTTGCTGCCGATCGACAGCACGGCCCGGGTCACCGGGTACGCCGCATCGTCACGGCCACGTCCCGGAAGGCGTGCGGGATCGGGGCCTCGGGCTTGTGCACGGTGACCGTGGCGGCGGCGACCAGCGGTTCGGCCAGGCAGACCGCGAGCAACCGATCGGCGAGCGTCTCGATCAGGTTGACCGGCTCGCCGGTGATCACCGCGACCAGCTTCTCGGCCAGTTCGCCGTAGTGCACGGTGTCGGCCACCTCGTCGGAGCGCGCGGCCGGGGCAAGGTCGAGCTCGAGCACCGCGTCCACCACGAACTCCTGCCCCTGGGCGCGCTCGAAGTCGTAGACCCCGTGCCGGCCGTGCGCGCGCAGGCCGGTCAGCTCGATCCGGTCCGTCACCGTGCCTCCCTGCCGGGGGCGGGCAGCACCAGGCGCGGGCTGCCGGTGGCCCGCCACACGGCCAGCGCGTCGGCCGTACCTCGAACGTCGTGCACGCGTACTCCCCAGGCGCCGGCCGCCACCGCGAGCACGCTGGTGGCGATGGTGGCCGCCTCACGTGCCGAGGTGGGCCGCGGGGTGCCGTCGGGGTCGGCGAGCAGCCGGCCCAGGTACGACTTGCGGCTCGCCCCGAACAGCAGCGGGAAACCCAGATCCACCAGCTCGGGCAGGCGGGCGCTGAGTGCCCAGTTGTGCGCCGCGGTCTTCGCGAAGCCGAGCCCGGGGTCGATGATGACCTGTTCGGCGGCGACCCCGGCGGCCAGCGCCTCGTCCACCCGCCGGCTCAGCTCCGCCCGAACATCGGCCACCACGTCGGTGTAGGTGGCCAGATCGCGCATCTCGCGGGAGTGTCCGCGCCAGTGCATGAGCACCCAGGGGCAGCCGGCGTCGCGGACCACCCGGGCCATGTCCGGGTCGGCGAGACCACCGGAGACGTCGTTGATCACGTCAGCGCCGGCGGCGAGGGCCGCCTCTGCCACCCGGGCCCGACTGGTGTCGATGCTGGTCGGGATGCCTGCGGCGGTCAGCGCGCGGATCACCGGCAGCACGCGGGCGATCTCGGACTCCGCGTCGACCCGGTCGGCGCCGGGCCGGGTGGATTCGCCGCCCACGTCGACCAGGTCCGCGCCGTCGGCACGAAGTCGCACCCCGTGTCCGACGGCGGCGTCGAGATCTGCGTATCTGCCGCCGTCGGAGAAGGAGTCGGGCGTGACGTTGAGGACGCCCATCACCACCGGGGCCTGCACCCCTGCCAGCTCGGTCACGACCCGACAGTACCGGTCGGCAGCGGGGCTGCCGGCGGTCCGGGGGATCGCCACCAGCGAAGGCCCTGACATGCGCATTGGAACAGGTGTGCGATCGGTCGTCCGGGCCACTTCCGGTCGACTCTTCGCGGCTTGTCGCAAAGGTGCCCGGCCCGTACGCTTTGGAATTGCCCAGCATCGAGATGGCGAAGGCTGGAGGGAGGGGCCGAAGCGGGATAAATCCGCCCAAAGCTCGCCACTCTCCGTGGTGGGCAACGAACGCAGCGTCAGAGACGCTGTGCCCATCGAGCACCATCCCGCCAGGCTTGCCTACTGCGCCATGCGGCACCGCCGGCCGCGACATGGGGAGGTTTCAGTGATCGCCATCGAGCTCATGGGGACGGTGACCAGTGCCGTCGACCACGCGCTCCACACCCTGGCGTCGACTCCACTCGCCGAGCCGGCACCCAAGGGCATCGCCACCGAGAAGGTCGTCACCTTCTTCGCCAGCAAGATCGCGCCGATCCTGCTCGCGGTGCTCGGCGTCATCTTCATCGGGCGGGCCGGCCGGGGTGAGATCTCCAAGGTGCTGACCAGCTCCGCCATCGCGATCGTCGGCCTGGCCTTCATCGCGGGCGCCGCCACACTCTTCTTCGTCGGCGACTACCTGATCAACCTGATCTTCGAATAGGCGCGGGCGACCATGCGGCTGCGCACCGACGACGACATCTACCGGGCTCGTCTCGTCTATCTCGGGCCGCCCGGGTACACCCTTCCCATCCACCTGCCGTACGCCCAGTACGGCGTGTTCATGCTGCTCGTACCCCTCTACATGTTCATCCACTGGCTGTTCACGCTGCAGGTCGAGCTCTTCCCGGCCTGGGAGATCGCCCTCGCCATCGTGACCACCTCGTTCATCTTCCGGCACGTCGATCCGGACCGGCCGGCGCGCATGGTCATCCGGACCGCGCTGACCGACTGGCGACGCACCCGGGAGCCGGCAGCCGAGCAGCGCGACCCGCGCCTGGTGGCGAGCCGGATCAGGATCCGGGAGGAGCTGGCATGACCGGGCGTACGCCGATGGCGCAGCCGAACGACGCGGGTGAGGCGGTCGCATGAGTCGCTCTTCCACGCCGGGTTCCCCGGCCGGACATCCGGCCAGCCCTAGCGGTAACCGAGCGCGATCGTTCGACTACCCGCAGGGCGAAGGGTTGGACGAGACCACCCTGGATCCAGCCCTGGTGACCAGCCCCGGGCACGGTCGGGTCGGGGTCTTCCAGCCGCCCCGACCGGCGGCGGCGCGCGCGGCCGGTCACGAGCAGCGGGTGCCGACGGTCGGCGAGAACGCCGACATCGATTCGCCGTTCCTCGACCTCTTCGGCGGCGCACGGCCCGGCGTACGGCGTCCCGCCGGCCTCCCCGCGAGCCAGAACGCACCGGTCGCGGCCGAGCCGACCCCGGTGGTGGCGCCGCCCCGCCGTGGTATCGGGCGGGAGGCGCCACCGATTCCGCACCAGGTCGCCGCCCCGGCTGCCCCGGCGGCCCCGCCCGAGCCGGTCACGCCGCCCCCGCCCGCCGGCCGCGACGAGCCGCCCGCCGAGCCGGCCGCCGCCCGGCCGCGGGAAACCGCCCCCGGCGTACGCCCGGTGAGCCGCCCCCGCGACAGTTCGGACGCCGGCCACCGCGCCGAACCACCGGAGCGGCCCACCGGACGCACCGCGCCCGATCCGACGCCCGCCACCCGCGCCCGGGTGCCGCACCAGCCCGGCGAGCGACTCCCCTCGCTCCGCCCGACCACCGAACCCGAGCCGACCGACCCGGAATCCACGGTCGGCGTTCCGGCCGTCACCACCTCCGCCACCCGGGAAATCACCCCGCCACGGCAGCGGTCCGCGGAGCGCAGCGGCAAGCCCGTCAAGCCGGTCCGGGTACGCCCACCAAAGATCAAATTCGGTGACCGCGACCCGTCGGTCGAGCTCGCGATCACCGAGATCGCCGGTCACCTCACCTTCACCCCGAACACGGTCACCGCCTGGTACTGGCTGCCCGAGGTGCGCTGGGCGTTCCGCCCCGACGCCGAGCGGGAGGCGCTGCTCTCGGCAATCTCCGAGCAGTACGCCGGCCTGGCCGGCTTCCGGCTGCACCTGCGCCGCACCACCCGGCCCTTCCCGGCTGACGAGTGGGCGCGCACCATCGACGCGCACACCGCGTCGCCGCTGCCCGACGTGCCCGGCACGCCCGGCTGGGCTGACCATCTGGTCGCCGCGCAGCGGCACCTGATGGCGGTCAACCACGCGGAGGGGCAGACCTACCTCGGCGTCACCTTCGCCCGCCGGTCGCTGGGCGACTCGCTCACCGAACGGCTGCTGCGCGCCTTCGGCCGCGGCACCGCCGACGGCGAACGCCGCAAGCTGGGCCGCACCGTCGAGCAGTTTGACGAGGTACTCGGGGCGTTCGGCATGCGCGGGCGCCGGGTGACCGCACAGGAACTCGAGTGGTTGCTCTACCGGTCCGTCGCGCTCTGCATGGCACCGCCGGGCGCGCTCTCCCCGGTGACCGACAGCCGGTGGGAGCGGGGCGACCTGCTCGCCCTCACCGAGCAGGTGGAACGCTACCGAGCCCCGTACGGCTCCACGGTGAAGCTGGTCAACCGGATGACCGGCGAGGAGCGGCACGTGGCCGTGCTCGCGGTCGGCCGGATGGAACCACTGGAGATCCCCGAACGGCACGAGCCCTGGCTGCACTTCCACGAGCGGCTGCCGTGGCCGATGGAGCTGTCGACCCGGGTGGACATCCTCGGCTCAGGCGACTCCTTCCGAAACCTGGAGCACCGGCTCCGCATGATCCGGTCGCAGCAGCTCGACTACGCCGAGCACGGCATCGACGCGCCGCCGGAGCTGGAACGGCTCGCCAAGCGCGCCCTGGTGATCGGCGACGAGATGACCACCGGCCTGCCGGTGGACTCGGCCCGCGCGCACGGCTGGCACCGAATCGCGGTCGGCGGCCGGACCCGCGAGGAGTGCCTGGAGCGGGCCCGCCGGCTCATCCAGCTCTACTCCCGTGAGCTGCGAATCTCGCTCCAACATCCGAAGAACCAGGACTGGCTGGCCCGCGAGTTCATCCCCGGCGAGCCCATCGCCAACACCGGCTACGTCCGGCGGATGCCGGTCAACCTGCTCGCCGCCGCGCTGCCACAGGCCGCCTCCACGGTCGGCGACCGCCGCGGCGACCTGATCGGCCGCACCGCCGGCACCTGCCGCCGGCCGGTCTTCCTCGACCTGCACTTCCCCATGGAGGTACGCGAGCGTTCCGGCCTCGCGGTGTTCGTCGCCGAACCGGGCGGCGGCAAGTCCACCCTGCTCGGCGCGCTCGGCTACCTGGCCGCCCGGCGCGGCGTCCAGGTGACCCTGCTCGACCCGTCCGGCCCGCTCGCCCGCCTCTGCGCGATGCCGGAGCTGGCGCCGTACTCGCGGGTGCTCAACCTCACCGGCTCCGAGCAGGGCACCCTCGCCCCGTATTCACTGATCCCGACGCCGCTACGCAGCGAATTCAGCGCGGGAACGGCGGGCGACCGGGAATTCGAGATCGCGATCTCCAACGCCCGGGCCGAGCGTCGCATGCTGGTGCAGGACATCTGCATGATGCTGGTGCCGCCACAGGTGGCCCGGGAGGCGTCCACCGCGACCCTGTTCCGGCACGCCGTACGTCAGGTGCCCGCCGAGGAAACCTCCACCCTGGACGACGTGGTCGCCTGCCTGCAGGGGCTGGACGAGGAGCCCGGCCGGGAATTGGCGCACCTCCTGCTGGACACCGCCGAGATGCCACTGGCCATGCTCTTCTTCGGCCGCCCGCCGGAGGGCCTGCTCGGCGCCGACGCAGCCCTCACCGTGATCACCATGGCCGGGCTGCGGCTGCCCGATCTCAAAATCGAGCGCGAATACTGGTCGGCCGAGGAGGCGCTCGCCCTGCCGATGCTGCACACCGCGCACCGGCTCGCCGTTCGGCGCTGCTACGGCGGCTCGATGTCCTCGCGCAAACTGGTCGGCCTGGACGAGGCCCACTTCATGGAGGGCTGGCGATCCGGGCGATCGTTCCTGGTCCGCCTCGCCCGCGACTCCCGCAAGTGGAACCTCGCCGCGCTGGTCGCCTCGCAGAACCCGAGGGACATCCTCGGCCTCGACGTGCAGAACCTGGTCTCCACCGTGTTCGTCGGCCGGATCGCCGAGGACAACGAGATCGCCTCGGAGGCGCTGCGCCTGCTCCGGGTGCCGGTCGACGACGGCTACGAAGCCACCCTCGCGTCGCTGTCCCAAGCCGACTCCGGCTCGGCCGCCCGGCTCGGCTTCCGCGAGTTCGTGATGCGCGACGTCGACGGGCGCGTACAGAAGGTACGGGTCGACGTGTCGTACGTCGACGGGCTACTGGAACACCTGGACACCACCCCCGCCGCGGTCGCCCAGGCGGCCGGGGCACTGCCGACCGTCCTGGCTGATCTGGAGGCGTGACATGGCGAGGGCCCGGGCAAGGATCGCGGCGCTCCTCCTCGCGCTCGGCGTACTCGCCGTGGCCACCATCTCCTGGCCGCTGGTCGGGCCGACACCCGCGTACGCCGCCGAGCCCACCCCGGCACCGGCTGAGCTGTGCACCACCAAGCAGTGGCAGGCCGACTTCCGCGCCTGCGTCGCCAAACTGCACTCAGTCGCTGACGATCAGGTCACCTGCCGCAACGCCCCCGTGCCCAGCGCGCCCGACTCGGGGCTGGCCGGCTGGTTCGCCTCCCGCCCCGATTCCGCGAAACTGCCCGGGCCGAAGGGGCTCTACAGCGACTACGGCTACGCCGGATACAGCTACACCACGTACGACGTCGACGGCGGCTGCGCGTCGTCGGTCCTTCACCCGGACTACCGCTTCACCAACATGGTCGCGAATGGCGAATTCATGTTCGCCGACGCGGTGATCGGGGCGTCCAACGCCCTACGCGAGCGGGCCTGGGACCCGCGCTCGATGTGGCGCTGGGCGGATCCGCTGGTGGAGCAGGCCACCAAGGCCGTCTACCAGAAGGTCTTCAGCGTCTTCGGCATCATCACGCTCTGCGTGGTCGGCCTCTATTTGATGTGGCGCTCCCGTCAGTCGGACATGAGCAACGCGATGACCACGGCCGGCTGGGCCCTACTGGTGATGGTGGCGGTGACCGCGCTGGCCGCCTGGCCGGTGAAGTCGGCGAACATCGCCGACAACGCCCTCGTCACCACGCTCGGCGTCGTACACGACGCCGTCGGCCCAGCATCCAAGGACATCCCGCCGGACAAGTGCGTGCTGCCAAACCCGGACGCGTGCGTCGACAAGCGCCCCCCGGCTGTTCGGGCCAGTGACACCGCCACGGAGACGATGCTCTACCGGAACTGGCTGCGAGGCGTGCTCGGCTCCGCCGACAGCGAAACCGCGAAGAAGTACGGCCTGGCGCTCTACGACGCCAAGTCGCTGACTTGGGGGGAATCGCAGACAATCCGCACGAATCCCGCTACGCGCGATGTGGTCATCAAGGCCAAGCAGCAGCAGTGGGCCCGGGTCGCCGAACAGATCAAGACGGAGGACCCGGAGGCGTACGAGTACCTCAGGGGTGTCCGGGACATGGACCGGATCGGGGCCGGCTTCATCGCCGTGCTGGCCTCGCTGCTCTTCGCGATGTTCGACCTGACCGCCTCGTTGCTGGTGCTGCTCGGCTTCCTGATCTTCCGCTGGGCGGTGATCGCCGCACCGATCCTCGGCACGGTCGGTCTGATGCGTCCGGCGAGCGCCGGCCTTCGCCGGCTGGCGAACGCGGTGGTGGCGGCCATCTTCAACATCGCCATCTTCGGCACCGGCGCGGCCATCTACCTGTTCGCGGTCGACCTCATCATGAACACCCCGACTCTGCCCGGCTGGCTGCAGGTGGTCCTGGTCTGGCTCTGCGGTGTGGTGGGTTGGCTGCTGCTGCGCCCGTACCGGCGGATCACCCAACTCGGCGGCAAGGACAGCAGCGAGGCGATCAGCTCGGCCGGTTCGTGGCACCGCCGCTTCTTCCGGGACATGCGAGTCGCGGCCCGGCTGGACGTGGCCGAGCCCGGTGCCGAGCCACCGGTCGGCCGGCGCCGCGGCGTGGCGCTCGATCAGAGCAGCGTGCGGCCGGAGGCCCGGCACGAAGACCCGTCGCACGCCGCCACGGTCGCTGAACGAGAGCGGCCAGACGGACGGGACGGAGCCGATGAGGCTCCCGCGCCCGAGCGGAAGGGCGGACGACCGGCGCCACGCCAGCGCCGACAGCCGGCGAGTTGGACCGAACCCGACGTACCGGAGGAGGCACCCTCCTTCGCCATCTACCGGCCGGACTCGGCCAGCCGGGAACCGGCCAAGCCGGCACCCCGAGTGCGCGCCGAGGCACGGTAAAACCGATGCGTCGAGCATTGGAGTTCCTCTTCACCCGGGTGCTGAGGTCCCGGCTCGGCGTCGCGCTCGTGATCGCCGCCCTGGTCTTCGGCGTGATCGGCGCGGCGCGGCTGGTGTCCGGGCCGAACGACCCGGCGGCCGGCCTGAGCATCCGGCCGCGCGAGCCGATCAGCACGGTCGACCCGCAGGCCGGCGACGACGGGGTGCTGTCGAGTCCGGCGGCGCCCACCCCCAGGACGCGCCCGGGTGACCTGTCCCCCGAGCAGGCCGCCGACCGCTTCACCGTCGCCTGGCTGAGCGGCCCGGGCAGCAGCGCGAACGAGTGGCAGGCCCGCCTGCGGCCGCTCTCCACGCCCGCGTTGACCGAGAAACTGACCGACGCGGACCCGGAGCGCGTGCCGGCTCGACGGGTCGCAGGTCAGATCACCCTTCGGCCCCGGACGGAGTCCTTCGTGGAGGCGCTGATTCCGCTCGACAACGGGCAGCTCCGGCTCGAGCTGGTGGCACCCGACGGCCCCTGGCTGGTGGACGCGGTCGACTGGACACGGCAGTGAACGCCGCGACGGGCCGGCGGAAGCTGCGGCTCGGTGCCGTGGCCGCTGCGGTGACCACGGCACTCACCCTGCTCTGCTGCGTCGGCGGCGCCGGGGCGTTCTTCCTCACCGAGCTGGGCGGCGACGAGCAGACACGGCTGACCGCCGGCCTGGCCTGCGATCCCTCCTACCAGGTTGAGCTCACCGGGGACATGCCTCGGTTCAGCGAGTACGGCGATGGTCAGCTCCGCAACGCGGCAATCATCATCAAAGTCGGCCAGGATATGCACGTGCCCGCTCGCGGCTGGGTGATCGCGCTGGCCACCGCGATGCAGGAGTCCGCACTGCGCAATCTGGCCAACAGCGCCGTGCCGGCGTCGTTGGCACTGCCGCACGAGGGCGTCGGCTCCGATCATGATTCGCTCGGGCTGTTCCAGCAGCGGCCCGGCTGGGGCAGTGTCCAGCAGCGGATGACGCCTTCATACACCGCGCGGAAGTTCTACGAGAAGATGCTCAAGGTGCCGAACTGGCAGCAGCGACCGCTGACCGTGGTGGCACAGCAGGTCCAGGTCAGCGCCTTTCCGGACGCGTACGCCAAGCACGAGGACCTGGCCGGCCGGATCGTCGACGCGCTCGCCGGTGGCGCGGCCCGCACCGTGGAAGTCGGCGGCAAGGCGGTCTGCGACGCCGCAGCCGGCACCCAGATCGCCGCTTCCGGCTGGACCGCTCCGGTCGTCGGTGGCGTCGGCTCCGGCTTCCGCACCGCCGAACGGCCCACCCACAACGGCGTCGACATCGCCGTGGCCAAGGCAACCCGGATCCACGCGGCGTCTGCCGGTCGGGTGCTGGTCGCCCGCTGCGATCCCGACCAGTCAGGGCGACGGGACTGCGACCGGGACGGCTGGCCGGGTAAGGGTGGCTGCGGCTGGTTCGTGGACATCCTGCACGCCGGTGGCTACATCACGCGCTACTGCCACATGGTGGAGCGCCCCCACGTGGTGCCCGGGCAGTCGGTGGAGGCCGGCCAGGTGATCGGCCTCTCTGGGACCAGCGGGGATTCCTCCGGCCCGCATCTGCACTTCGAGGTGCACGTGAACGGCGACCGGTCGAGCCAGGGCGCGATCAACCCGGTGCCGTTCATGCGGAATCGCGGCGCACCACTGGGCCAACCGAGCTGAATTGCATTGGCTGCAACATTGAGCATCCTGATGACTCGTTCAACGAGGTTGGGGCGGGTTGGTAACGACTCGGCGCGCTGGCTG